>NZ_JBDPNJ010000041.1:0-16712 GCF_039770665.1 Paracoccus sp. SSK6
CTAAATTTGCTCGCTCGCAAATGGCGGCGGTCAACGTACACCACCTGCCCCGCGCTGCGCCTTACCTGAACGGCCGCTTCGAAAAACTGCGAGCCGAGGCTCGGCCGGCAGTAAATCTGTCGGCCGGCTTCCGGACTACAGATCTATCCCCTCTGACAGCGTCAGCGCATCGTCGAGGTCAACGCCGAGGTATCGGACAGTGCTGTCCATCTTGGTATGTCCCAGCAGCAGCTGAACTGCCCGCAGGTTGCCCGTCTTCTTGTAGATCTGCGCGACCTTTGTCCGGCGCATCGAATGCGTGCCATAGGCGCTCGGCTCAAGACCTATCGACGAGATCCATCCGCACAGGATGCGCGCATACTGGCGCGTCGACAGATGCACACTATGGTGGAGACGGCTGGGCCAGAGATACTCCAGCCCAAGCATTTCCGGATCGGCGATCCAGCGTTCGAGCGATTGGCGTGTGGTTTCGGTGATCTCGAAGCGGACCGGCTTGCCCGTCTTGCTCTGGGTGACGGAGGCGCGCTCCTTGACCCGTCCGGCAGCAAAAACGTCCCGGACCTTCAGGCAGACCAAGTCGCAGCCTCGAAGCTTGCTGTCGACAGCCATGTTGAACAACGCCAGGTCGCGTCGGTTGTCCGCCATCTCCAGGCGAACCCGGATCGACCAGACATGTTTCGGCAGCAACGGGCGCTTCTGGCCGATGATGCGCCCCTTGTTCCAGGCAGGACGTTCAGGCCGGAGCGCAGGAAGAAGATCAATGGACATGGTGTGACCTCCTGTCCTCCCGCCCCACCCTGACTTCGGATGATCCGACGAGTTCAATGGTATCACAGATGTTCGCACCCCTTTGTGCAGCCTCACCGCGATGCGGCATGGCGATCGTGGCAACCTGAAATAAGTCGTTCATGCTCCTCGCAGCGAACAAAGAGCCCGACGGCCTGATGCCCCTCTGAGGGCGTGATCATCGATTGGCTGTTGCCCCCAGGTCGCCTATATTGGTCACAGGAGAACCTTGCGATGCCGAGCCAGACACCATCCCAAGCCCTGCAACACGGGCGCAACCTGATCCGTGAACTTGCGGTCCGGCATCGCACGACCAATCCACGGGTGTTCGGTTCCGTTCTGACAGGCAGGGACCGAGCAGACAGCGACCTGGATGTGCTCGTCGAACCTCTGCCGGAAACCACGCTCTTCGACCTTGGGGGCTTGCAAGATGCGCTGGAAGAGGCACTTGGCGTTCGGGTCGATGTGAAGACCCCGATGGACCTGCCTCCGCACATCCGTGCGGAAGTCCTGCGGCGGGCCCTCCCGGTTTGACACGAGACAATCGGCTTCAAGACTACATTCTGCAGATGGTGACAGCAGCGTCCGATGCCCTCACCTTTACGGAAGGCATGGCCGAAGAGGATTTCTTGGCTGATCTACGGACGCAGCGCGCCGTGGTGATGAGCCTGATGATCGTTGGAGAGGCCGCGAGCCGGATCGTATCGGATCACCCGGACTTTGCGGATGCAAAGGCTGCGATCCCATGGCGAGGTATCCGCGGGATGCGTAATCGCATCGCCCACGGGTATTTCGACATTGACCTGCATGTCGTCTGGACCACGGTGCAGACTGAACTGCCCGCGCTCATCAAGCATCTATCTCAGCCATAGTCGGGCCACAGCAGCCATGGGGCGGCAGCCACGAAAATCACCAACGGCCAAACCCAGCAGCATCGGGCGGTGAGCCGACGGATGCAGGTGCGGCGGCGCGCTATCGGCGGACCGCGGTAGCAGCCGCTCATTAGCTGAACCACACGGGGTGCGATACCCAAGTTGCGGCTAGACGCAAAGAGCCCATCTCCGACGTTCATGCCTGTCGCAGCGAATGCAATTGCAGCAATGACAACTGGCTGATCGCTGTCGGTCAGGCCCGGCCAGCTTAGCTGCTAGTGTTCGCCACCTGACGGATGATTCCCTGTGATGGTGAGGTGTGTCTAGGTCGAGAGATGAGACGTGCTGAAACCCCTCAGGGTTTGGCCGCCCAGATCGCAAGTTGACCCGCGCGCTATTCTCCACGATCTTAATGGTAAGCCCGGCTTTATATTCAGATGATCTCGAAACTTAAAAGCGTGTATATGATCATCAGAGCGCTGATCGCAGCAAGTGCAATGCCGCCGAGCACCCAAGCCAAGAGCGGCAATGCCTGCATTAAGCGCCTATCACTTCCCAGTCGCTGCCCCCGTCCTCGCTCCCAGAGCGTGACAACCGCCAATCGGAAAGTTGCTGCCAGCAAAAACAACGAACCCAAACTCAAAAATAGCAGGAACCAAGCGCCTTGATGATGAGTCGGCAAGAACCGAAACCAAAATCCGATAATAGTGACTGGGACAATAACCCATGCGAGCACAACTGCTGCAGCATATTGTATTAGCTCTACAAGCCCCAGAGAACGTGCATGCCTCAAGAACCAGCTATGTTGCGCAACTACGAGTCGCATCGGCCAAGGATCGACCTTCTCGTCGACAAACTCACCGTCCGGAAAGACTGCCGGAAGATTCGACAGATCCTGCCACATGCTTTGAAGATAATAGTGCAGATAGATATATCCCGCCAGCAGGACAGCGGGTGCAACAAAATAAAACCACCGCAGAGAGATTTCTGTATTTACGATCGGTAGCGGGGTCTTGGTAGAATTTTGGATTAGGTCCGCATCATTTGTGGCAGCAATCGTCAACCAACAGTACAGGCACGCCCCCAGCAGCGCTATAAGAGTACTCTTTGCGCTTTGCGCAGCCTTATCAGCCCGGCCGAGACGTTCAAATCTTCTAACTTGCTCCGGAAGCCGTGCGTTCGCCAACTTTGCACCCGATAAATTAGCAGGCATCAGGCCCTTAGTATGAGACAGGTCTGCCTCGCCAAGATCGGCGTCCCTGAAGTTTGCGGCGGAAACATCGGCTTTTCCAAACCGGCTGTTGGCTAACATGGCGCCTTCGAAGTCTGCCTGATAGAAGTGGCCGCCGTCGAATTCGACGCCCCACAGATCAGCCCACCTAAAGTCTGCGTTTCTGTAGGGGCGCTCTTTATGAGTACCGTCCGGCGCCACTATTTTTGAGCTGAAATGTTTAAGGCAATGAGGACTGTTCAATTTCCAACCGACGAAGTCTGCCTTTTTCTTACTTGACTCTTCATCAAAGTGGTTCTCTGGAATATCTTGAAGATACTCCTTCCTTCTTTTCTCGTACGCTGTCTCCCAATGGAGACGAGCGTCTCGCGCCCGCGACTCCTTCCTTGGTACCTTTGAGTCTTTCTCGGTGCTCATGCGGAATAATGGATTGCGAAAGGACGCTGGTGTCTCAGACTATCATATTCATATCACTTGGCCTAGTCTGACGGTTTCTACTGGCTTCCGGGGATTTCATCGATGGCTTTGGGGCGCGGCGCTCCGTGCTGAAAATATCGTCAGCAGATTTGACCAGACAAAGGGCCTTGGTCTGGTGTTGTGAAGCAGCAAGTAGTCGTAGATTGCCGCTTCCAGATTATCGACGCTGGTGTAGCTCCCTCGTCGGATGCGGCGGGACAACTTGCGGTCTGGGCGATCAAACCCGATGGAGTTTAGCGCGTCTCATCCCTCCACCCAGATCTGCATCTATTAAGGCCGCGCCGCAGCATCGCAGTTCGGCTTTCCACGGGTGTTTACATCATCAAATCTGGCCAGAGCCTGATGTTGGCTTGCGCAAGCCTACGTGCTTGCCAGGCGGCGCCGTGATCAGGCAGCTCCTCACGTCTCGGGTCAGTTTGGGTTTTGGGAATAGGTATAGAACTCATACAGATCGCTGTAATTCTGTGGTAATATTCCCTCCGATTGGGTTTGGCAGGGGGGAGCGTGTTATGGCGCATCTGTTCTGGCTTTCGGACAAAGCTTGGGCGGCCATCGAGCCGCATCTGCCGCGGGGATTGCCGGGGAAGCCCAGGGTGGACGACCGTCGGGTGATCTCGGGCATTCTGCATGTGCTCAAGACCGGCTGCCGCTGGCGGGATGTGCCGGCTGCCTATGGGCCACCCACCACCATTTATAACCGTTTCACCCGCTGGTCATATCGGGGGATCTGGCAGCGCATGTTCGAGCGCCTTGCAGCTGCAGGGCAAGTGCCGGAGGAACTCTGTCTCGACAGCACCCACGTGAAAGCTCACCGCTCGGCTCAGAATACAAAAGGGGGGCCTGGCCGCAAGCGGTCGGGATCTCGCGTGGCGGGGCGACCAGCAAAGTCCATGCACTGGCCGATGCGTCACAGGCCGACCGGTCGCCTTTGCCCTGACACCCGGAAACATCCCGGACATTCACATGGCTATTCCGCTTCTGGAGGGACTTTCCCGTCCCAAAAGGCTGATTGCCGATAAGGCCTACGATGCCATGAGCCTGCGTCGCTGGCTCAAGCGCCGGCGCATCAGAGCGGTGATCCCCTCCCTGGCTACGCGCACCTTTCCCTTCCCGCTCGATCGAAAAGCATACAAGCGGCGCAACGTCATCGAGCGGATGTGGGGAAGACTCAAGAACTGGCGCCGTATCGCCACCCGATACGACCGACTTGCCCGTAACTACCTGGCCAGTCTGGCGCTAGTTTCCATCGTAATTGCTTGGACCTGAATGAGTTCTCTACCTAGCGGACCCTCCACTCCTGCGTGCGGGCCAAAAGCCGACGCGACAGCAGCCCGTGGACCAGCCGGGCGGCGATGTTGGTGTAGAAGATCATCATCCCCATCGCCGCCGCCGGGGCGATGTCGCCCGCGTCATCCATATTCAGGACGGCGATCGAGGCCAGGGCAGTATGCGTGGAATAGATGAACACCACCGCCGACACCGTAGTCATCGCGTTCACGAACAGATAGATCATGATGTCCAGGATCGCGGGCAGGCAGATCGGCACCGTCACCCGGGCAAAGACCCGGTGGAAGGGCTGGCGCATCGAGGCCGCGACGGGCTCGAATTCCGCGTCGATCTGCTTCAGCGCGGTCAGCGCCGTCAGATGGCCCACGGTATAGAAATGCGTGACCGTGGACAGCACCAGGATCGCCATGGTGCCATAGATGGCGTTCAGCGGGTTGGCCGGGTTGTTGAAGAAGAAGATATAGGCCAGGCCCAGCACCATCCCCGGCACCGCCATGGGCAGCATTGCCAGGAACTGGAACAGCCCCCGGCCCAGCCGGAACCCGTCGATCTTCTCGACCATGTAGGCGCCGGTGAAGACGATGGCCGTGCCGATCACCGCCGTCAGCCCGGCCAGCTGGATCGAGTTCCAGTAGGCCCGCCAGCCGCCCCCGTCCATGCGGTCGAAGGCATAGTTAGCAAGGCTGGGCGTCATGTCATAGGGCCACAGCTTGACCAGCGCGGCCAATTGGCAGGTGCCGATGATGGCCAGGATGAACAGCGCGATCAGCCCGCACCAGCCAAGGCACAGCAGGTCGAAGCCGCGCCGGGGCTTTGGCTGGTAGGGCACTGATTTCGCCGACAGCAGCGAGACCTGCTTTTTCTGCACATGCCGGTCCACCAGGAAGGCCAGCACCGCCGGAACCAGCAGCACCACCGACACCACTGCCCCCATCTGGAAGTTCTGCTGGCCGATCACCTGCTTGTAGATGTCGATGGCCAGCACGCTGTATTGCCCGCCGATGACCTTGGGCAGGCCGAAATCGGTGATGACCAGCGTGAAGGTCACGAAGGCGGCCGAGATCAGGCCATAGCGCGCTCCGGGGATCGTCACCGTCCAGAAGGTCCGCCAGACTGATGCGCGCAGCGATTCGGCGGCCTCGTACTGGCGCTGGTCAGACAGCGCCAGCGCGGTCGAGATGATGATGAGGGCATGGGGAAAGGTGAAGAACACCGATCCGATGATGATCCCCAGCGGGCCATAGATCGAATGGCCCATCAGCAGCCCCTTGAGCAGGCCCTGGTTGCCGAACAGATAGACAAGCCCGATCCCCGGCAGCAAGGATGGCACCAGGATCGGCATCATGGCGATCATCTTCATCGTGCCCTTGAAGCGCATCCGGCTGCGGGTCAGGGCATAGGCAAAGCCGAAGGCCATGCCCACCGTCAGGACCGTGCTGATCGTGGCGATGAACAGCGAATTCGTGACCGACCGGAACAGCGCCGGGTTCGAGAAATAGGCGACGTAGTTCTGCATCCCCACCGATGCGGCGGGCAGCAGGCTGATGCGGCGGAAGCTGTTGCTGTCATATTGCACCCAGTCCTGCGACGACACGCGTTCCAGCCCAACCAGCCAGCTTGCGCCGGGTTGGGTCGCGCGGATGCGGTACTGGACGGGGCTGCGGAAGCTGAAGTCCGGGAACAGGTCAGGGGCCGACAGCCGCCCTTCCGAGGTGGTGTGCAGGGCGTCGGGGGCCAGGCGGCCCGTCTGGTCGTTCAAGGCCTGGGCGCTGACCTGCGGGCCGAAGCGGGTGCCCGATTCGTCGCTGACCTGGAATTCGTACCGCGTCAAGTCGAAGCTGTAGGTCAGGAAGGACTTGGACAGCATCGTGTAGAGCGGCAGCGCCAGCGCGACGATAAGGTAAAGGGCGATCACCCCCATCAGCGCGCGCTTGATCGCGCCGTCGCGGTCAAGCTGCAGGGTGACGGCGCGGCCGGCGGGCAGGACGTGGCTGGTCATCGCCTATTCCTCGCGCGCAAAGACAAGGACGCGTTCCGACGGCAGCTCGACCGTCATGTCGCAGCCCACGGCCAGCCCCAGCCTGCGCACCGCGTTGATCGAGAAATTGGCCAGCATCGGGATGTCCCCCAAGTCCGGGCTTTGCAGATGGGCGCGCCAGAAGGAGCCCAGGAATTCCATCGCGGTGATCCGGACTGGCAGGTGGTTGGGCAGGGCCACGGTTTCATGGCCCGCGGCATGGGGCAGCACGTCCTCGGGGCGGATGGCCACGGTGACGGCCTGGCCGTCCTTCAGCCCGGGCATGGCGGTCTGCAGGGTGATACGGCCCAGCGTGATCGCCCCCGACTGGTATCGGGTCGGCACGCGGTTCGTCTCGCCGATGAAATCGGCCACGAACAGCGATGCGGGATGGCGGTATATCTCGGTGGGCGTGCCGACCTGTTCCACGACGCCGTGGTTCATCACCACGATCCGGTCGGCCATAGCCAAGGCTTCCTCCTGGTCATGGGTCACCATGATGGTGGTGACGCCCAGCTTGCGCTGCAACTCCTTGATCTCGTGGCGCAGGTGGACGCGGACCTTGGCGTCCAGCGCCGACAGCGGTTCGTCCAGCAGCAGAAGGCCCGGATTGATGGCGAGGGCGCGCGCCAGGGCGATGCGCTGCTGCTGGCCGCCCGACAGTAGCGCGGGATACTTGTCGGCCTGGGCGGGCAGGCCCACCAGCTCCAGCAGCTCGCGGACGCGGACGGCGATCTCGGCCTTGGGGCGGCCGGTGTTTTCCAGGCCGAAGGCGATGTTGCGCGCCACCGTCAGGTTCGGGAACAGCGCATAGGACTGGAACACGATCCCATAGTCGCGCCGCGACGCGGGCAGCCGGGATATGTCCTGCCCGTTCTGGCGGATGGTGCCGCGCGTCTGCGGGTCAAGCCCCGCGATGGTGCGCAGCAGCGTGGTCTTGCCGCAGCCGGACGGGCCCAGGAAGCAGATGAACTCTCCCCTCCCGATGTCCAGCGAAACATCCCGGAGCGCCAGGAAGTCGCCATAGGACTTCCACAGGTTCTGGATGCTCAGATAGCTTTCCGGCAGGGCCGGGGCGGTGATGTCGCAAAGCTGGGTCATGGCATTCATGTCGCTTTTCCCTCCGGCCAGAGGGATACCGGCCGGGATGCGGCCAGTATCCCACAGGTTCACGATTTCGGTTCGGACTTGGACTCGTAGCGCTTCGACCATTCGGCAAGCAGCGCCGCGCGGTTGTTGGCGGCCCATTCCAGGTCGTTGTCGATCAGCGCGGCCTCGGACCCTTCAGGATAGTTGGGGACCGGCTGGGCCACGCCCGGGACCGCAAGGATGGCATAGCCTTCGTTGTATTCCTTCATCGCGGCGGGGCTGATCGACCAGTCGATCAGGGTCTGCGCGGCTTCCAGGTTGGGGGTGCCCGCGACGATGCCCGATGCCTCGATGTCCCAGCCGATGCCTTCGGACGGGGTGATCACCTCGATGGGCGCGCCCGACGTCTTGGTCTGCGCGCCGCGGAAGGCGAAGGACAGTCCCACCACGGTTTCGCCCGCCGCCGCCATCTTGCAGGGCTTCGATCCCGAATGGGTATAGGTCGCGATATTGGCGTGCAGCCCGTCCATGTAGTCCCAGCCTGCCTCCTCGCCGAACATCTGCAGCCAGGCCGAGACGTTCAGGAAGCCGGTCCCCGACGAGGCCGGATTGGGCATCACCACATGGCCCGCATATTCGGGCTTCGTCAGGTCCTTCCAGCTTGTGGGGGGGTCAGGCCCAGCTTCTCGCCTTCCACGGTGTTGTAGCAGATGGCCGATTCCCAGACATCCATGCCCACCCAGGACGGCGGCTCGGCGCTGTCGCGAAAGCGCGCGTCCAGCGTCTCGACCCCGGCGGGGGCATAAGGTTCCAGCATGTCCTCGGCCTTCAGCAGCAGCAGTGAGGATGCGGGGATCCCCCAGATCACGTCGGCCTGGGGGTTGTTCTTCTCGGCCAGCAGCTTGGCGGTGATGACGCCAAAGGAATCGCGCACCCAGTTGATGGTGATGTCGGGATGATCCTTGTTGAAGGCCTGGGCATAGCGGTCCAGCAGGTCCGCCTCCAGTCCGGTGTAGACGGTCAGCTCGGTCTGGGCCTCTGCCGTCCCGGCCGCCAGGGCCAGAAGGGCGAATACCAGGAGGGGGGTCTTGGTGGTCATCAGCGTTTTCCCTGTTGTCGGATGCCCCAGGGGCATCTTTTCCGGAACGGCGCCCGCAGCGCCAGCCCATGGTGCAGGATGCCGGTTTCTGTCGTGGCGCATGTCCGGCCTTTCCCTGGGATCAAGTCTGCGAGACACGGAGTGGATAAGTAAAATCTATTCTTTTGATATAACCATCACTCGTGTCGATAGTGTGACAGGTCACGCCAAGGCCAGCGTCACCACCCCTGTCGCCACCACCGCCGAGGCGACCAGCCGGGCCGCCACAGGGCGTTCGCCAAAGACAAGGATGCCGATCAGGGCGGCAAAGATCACGCTGGATTCGCGCACCGCCGACACCGCGCCCAGCGGCGCCACCGCGTTGAGGTAAAGAACGATTCCATAAGCCGCGACGGCGAACAGCCCGGCCGTGGCGCCCAGCATCGCCACGCGCGGGGCGATAGCGCCGCCGCTGCGGTGGCGCCGCAGCGCGATGACCAGCGGCACGGGAAATTCCAGCAGGAACAGCCAGCCGATATAGCCGAAGACGCTGTCCGACCGGCGGATGCCGATGCCGTCGGCCACGGAATAGGCGGCGATCAGCGCACCCAGGCAGACGGCAAAGGCCACGCCGCCGCGCGGGGCCTGCGGCGCGCCGCGGCGAAAGGCCAGGATCGCCACCCCCAGCGACACAAGGGCGATTCCCGTCCAGCCTGCGGGCGGCAGCCCTTCGCCGATCAGCACCACCGCTGACACGGCTACAAGCGCGGGCGCGATCCCGCGCGAGATGGGATAGACCTGGCTCAGGTCGCCCAGGGCATAGGACCGGAACAGCAGGATGTAATAGCCGAAATGCAGCGCGACCGACGCCGCGATCATCGGCCAGCTTGCCGGTGCGGGGGGCGGGACCGCCAGCACCAGCGCAAGGCCGGTCAGCACATGGACCGCCGACACCGCCGCCAGCACGCCCGCCCGGTCGTCCACGGCCTTGACCAGGGCGTTCCAGCCCGCGTGCATCATCGCGGCCAGCAGGACCAGCGACACCGAAAGCAGGCTCATCCATCACCCATGCGCGTCATGCCGAAAGCCGGGCGCGAACCCGGCGGAACCGGACGCGGGCGGGGTCACGGCCCGCCCGCGTCCCGCGAAGGACGCGCGCCCTAACCCCAAGGCAGCGAGAAGGTCTTGACGTTGGTGAAGCTTTTCATCGCCTCGATCACGCCTTCCTTGTAGCCGTTGCCGCTGTCCTTGATGCCGCCAAAGGGCGACATCTCGATGCGGTATCCCGGCACCTCCCAGATGTTCACGGTGCCTACCACCAGGCCCGCGATGAAGGCCTGCATCCGCCGGAAATCGTTGGTGCAGACGCCCGAGGACAGGCCGAACGGCGTCGAGTTGGAAATCCGCATCACCTCGGCGTCGGTGTCAGGGACGCGGACGATGGGGACGATGGGACCAAAGGTTTCCTCCATCACCAGCTCGCTTTCATGGGGGACGTGATCGACGACGATGGGCGGCAGCAGCGCGCCTTGGCGGCCGGGGTGATATAGGATCCTCGCCCCCTGCGCCTCGGCGTCGTGGACCCGGGCCTCGAAGGTTTCGGCGGCGCGTTCGTGGACCACGCAGCCCAGCTCGGTCGCCGGATCCATCGGATCGCCGAAGCGCAGGGCCTTCGCGCGTTCCAGCACCAGCGGCACGAATCGGTCGGCCACGCTTTCCTGGACCAGGATGCGCTTGACCGCCGTGCAGCGCTGGCCCGAGTTCTTGGTGGCCCCCGCCACGGCCAGGTCGGCCGCCTTGGCCAGGTCGGCATCCGACAGGTCGTTCAGCACGATCAGCGGGTCGTTGCCACCCAGTTCCAGCACCTGCCGCTTGTATGCCGCCTTGGCCGCGATCATCTTGCCCACCGGCACGCCGCCGGTAAAGGTGATCAGGTCGAAATCAGGGTTGGTGATCATCTCGTCCCCGATGTCCTGGGGCCAGCCCGTGACGACCGACAGCATCTCGGGCGGCAGGCCCGCCTCGTAGATGGCATCGGCCAGCCACAGCGCGGTCAGGGGGGTCAGTTCGGTGGGCTTGACCACGATGCAGTTGTTCGTGGCGATCGCCGGGGCGATCTTGTGGCTGACCATGTTCAGCGGGTGGTTGAAGGGCGTGATGGCGGAGATCGCCCGCAGGGGTTCGCGCAGGGTGAAGATCTTGCGCTGTTTTCCATGCGGGGTCAGGTCGCAGGAAAAGATCTCGCCGTCGTCATGGATGCACATCTGCCCGGCCAGCGTATAGACATCATAGGCCCGGCCGCATTCATACATCGCATCCGCCAGCGAAATCCCCAGTTCGGCGGTGATGATGGGGGCCAGTTCCGCCTTGCGGTCGTTGATGATGCGGGCGACGTTCAGCAGGATCTTCTGGCGTTCGTAACGCGTCAGCGTCGGGCGATAGGCGGCGGCGATGGCAAAGGCCTCTCGCGCGTGTTCGGCGGTGCCTGCGGGCACGGTGCCGATCACCTCGCCCGTCCAGGGGTAATGGACGGGCACGCGGTCGGGGGTATCGACCTTGCGCCCGGCGATGCGCATCGCCTCATGGCGCAGCATGATGGGGGACTTGTCCAGCATGGTTACATTCCCTTTCAGAGTGCCGCCGCCGTGCAGGCGAAGAAGAAGGCGTCGAAGTTCCGCAGCCCGGGGGCCGAGGGCAGGTCGATTACCCGGTTGACGATGAAGGGCACCTCCTGTTCCGTCAGCCCGCCATGGCTGCGCAGGGGTTCCTTGAGCGCGGCAAGGTCGTGGCGGTGCTGGCTGGTGCCCAGGGTGATGTTCTCGCCCGAGATCATCACCAGATCGCCGATCCGGTCGGCGGGCAGTTCGAACCGCCGCACGGCCTCGGCCTTGTCCACCACCAGCGTCATGCCGGGGATCGCCGCCAGTTCCGCGATCACCGCCGCGCGGTCGGCCCCTTCGGGCAGATAGGCGGTTGCAAAGGATCCAAGCGCGCCGTGATGGACGACATAGGGATCGGTGATGGGCAGGATCACCCGCGCCGCGTCCTTGCCCAGCATGTCGTCCAGCTTGTCCTGGACATAGATCACGGCGGGCGATCCGTCGGCCAGGTGCTTGGGCTTCATGCCGTGGTCGGCGGTCACGACGATGGCCGCGCCAAGCGCGTCAAGCTGCGCCAGATAGCCGTCGAACATCCTGTAGAAGCTCTGCGCCTCGGCATCCTCTGGGGCGTATTTGTGCTGAACGTAATCGGTCGTGGTCAGGTACATCACGTCCGGCTTCCATTCGGTCAGCAGCTTGACGCCCGCCGCAAAGACGAATTCCGACAGGTCGGCGGAATAGACCTCGGGGACGGGGCGGCCCAGCCAGGCGCTGGCGTTGTCGATGCCGTTTTCCGCCGGCGTGGTCTGGTCGGACCGTTCGGACGAAAAGCAGATCGCCCGGTTCTCGTCAAAGCGCAGCCCGGCCCCCAGCAGGGCGCGCAGCTTGTCCTTGGCGGTGACGACCGCGACACGGGCGCCCGCGTCATGGAAGCTGGCGAAGACGGTCGGCGCGCGCAGGAAGCGCACGTCGTTCATCATCACTTCCTTGCCGGTTTCGGGTTCGTACAGGTAGTTGCCGCAGATGCCGTGGACGGCGGGCGGGCGGCCGGTGGCGATGGACAGGTTGTTGGGGTTGGTGAAGGACGGGATCACCGAATGGGCCATCCGGCTGGTGCCGGTATCGCGCATTCGTTTCAGCGTGGGCATCAGGCCCTTGGCGATGGCCACGTCCAGATAGGCGGGCTCGCAGCCGTCCAGGCAGATGGCGATGGCGGGAACCTTGGGCCAGGGATAGACGCGGTCGTTGGCCAGGACCGGATTGCGGGAATGGGCGTTCATGGATGTTGCTTTCCGTATGCGAAACAGGGGATCAGGCGGCCAGCTTGGCACGTTCGGCGATGGCGGCTGCGGGGGGTGCGGCGCTGCCCACGCCCATCGCGGCCAGGCTTTCGGCGGCGGCGGCGACAACGCGGCGCATGATGTGTTCGTCCATGCGCCCGATGCAGCCCACGCGGAAGCTGTCCACCACCGTCAGCTTGCCCGGATAGATGATGAAGCCCTTGGCCTTCATCAGGTCGTAGAAGCGGTCGAAGTCGAAGTTCGGATGGGCCGGGTTGAAGAAGGTCACGATGATCGGCGACAGCCAGCGGTCGGCCAGAAGCGTCTCGAAGCCTAGGTCGCGCATCCCGGCCACCATCACGTCGCGGTTGCGGGCATAGCGGGCGCCGCGTCCGGCCACGCCCCCTTCGGCGGCATGGATGCGCAGGGCTTCCAGGAAGGCCGCGACCACATGGGTGGGGGGCGTGAAGCGCCACTGGCCGGTCTTGACCAGCCCCTGCCATTGCGCATGGACATCCAGGCTCAGCGAATGGGCATTGCCCTTGGCGGCCTCCAGCGCGGACTTGCGGGCGATCACGAAGCCGAAGCCCGGCACGCCCTCGATGCACTTGTTGGCTGATGACACCATCGCGTCATAGCGGATCTTGTTCACGTCCAGGTCGATCGCGCCAAAGGCCGACATGGAATCGATCAGCAGGCTGCGGCCGCGCGATGCGACCGCCTCGGCGATCTCGGCCACCGGGTTCAGGATGCCGGACGATGTTTCGCAGTGGATCGCCACCACATGAGTGATCGCCGGATCGGCGTCCAGCGCGCGTCCCACCTCATCCCCACGCGGCGGCAGATAGTCGCCCTTGTCGATCAGCGTGAAGGCCCGGCCCATCACCCGCAGCGTTTCGGCCGCGCGCAACCCATAGGCGCCGTTGGCCAGCACCAGCACCTTGCCGTCCTTGGGCACCATGGTCCCCAGCATCGCCTCGACCGAGAAGGAACCCGAACCTTGCATGGGCACGCAGACGAATTCGCCTGCGGTGTCGCCCGCCATGGCGACAAGCTGGTCACACAGCGATTTCGTCATGGCGCGGAAATCGGCGTCCCACGACCCCCAGTCCTTCAGCATCGCTTCCTTGACGCTGAAGGCCGTGGTCAGGGGTCCGGGGGTCAGCAGGAACGGTTCCCCCATCCGGGGGTCGGGAAAGGCGGGGATGGCAGTCATGGTGGCAATCCTCATTTGCGGTGTCACAGGCAGGATTCCATGGCCCCATCTATATGTAAAATCGTTATTTCAGATCAGATCATCAGCTTGTTCGATGGATGATCCTCGGCCAGCCGGGATTCCAGCAAATCGCCATTCTCGGTCAGGATCGGATAGGCGACCTTGACCAGAAGCGAGTTGATCTCTTTCAGCGACCTGACCACCTCCAGGTGAAGATCGCTGGTCTCGATGCTTTCGGCCTGGCCGCCGCGCAGGCGCGCAAGGTGGCGGTCGTGGCTTTCGCGTTCCATGCGGCGCAGGACGGATTTCTCGGACACAAGCTGCCGGGCCGTGGAAAGGTCGCTGCTGACCATCACATGCAGCGCAAGCTGGAAGTTTGCGACCACGCGGGCATGGAGCCGGGCCAGCTCCTTCCAGCCTTCCTCGGAAAAGCGCAACTGCCGCTGCGCCTTCTCGTCCGCCTGGGCCAGCAGGTTCCTGGCGATCAGGTCGCCGATCGCCTCGAAGTCGATGGCCATGGCGGTCAACTCCAGCCCCCGCTTCGCCTCCTCCTCGGTCAGGCTGCCGCGGTTCATCCGGGCGATGAACAGCTTGATGTCGGTGTGACGCTGGTTCACCTCGTCGTCCATGGCGCGCAGTTGCGCGATCCGCTTGCCGTCGCCGCTTTCCAGAACGTCCGCGACCGGGCGCAGCATGGCCTCGACGGCCTCGGCCATGCGCAGCAACTCCCGCTGCACGCTGGCCAGGGCCAGGGTCGGGCGGGACAGGGACGCATGGTCCAGCGAGCTGCGATAGCCGGGGCCCGCCCCGTCACTGTCGGGGGTGGGCAGCAGCCGCGCGGTCAGCCGGTCCATCGCGCCCGCAAGAGGCAGCGCCAGGATCAGCAGCGCGGCGTTGAACAGGACATGGAAATTGACCAGTTGCACCCCGCCGTTGTCGCCCAGGTATTGCAGCGGCTGCGGGGCGACCTGCAGCAGGATCAGCGCGGCGACCGCGCCCACCCCGCGAAAGATCAGGTTGCCGATCGGGATGCGCCGTTCGGGCAGCCCCGCCCCGCGCGTCAGCCAGGCGGCGATCAGCGCGCCGCCCAGATTGGCCCCCAGCACCATCGGCGCGGCGGCCTGGGCGGGCAGAAGCCCGCTGGCGGCGAAGCTGGCAAACAGCAGCAGCGCCGCGACCGAGGAATGCAGCCCCCAGGCCAGCAGCGCGGCCAGGACAAAGGCCGTCAGCGGGTCGCCGCGCAGATAGGACACGATCTGCGGCAGCACGGCGCTTTCGCGCAGCGGCTCGGTCGCCTGGGCCACCATGCCCAGGGACAGCAGGATGAAGGCGATGCCCAGCAGGATGCGGCCGACCTGCCGGATCTGCCGGTTTTCGAATTTCAGGAACATGGAGGCGCCCGCCAGCAGCAGCACCGGGATCAGCTCGGACAGATCGAAGGACAGCAGCTTGACCACCAGGGCCGAGCCCAGATCCGCGCCCAGCATGGCGGCGATCCCCGCCGTGACCCCCAGGATCCCCGAGGCGGCAAAGCCCACCGCCAGCACCCCCACCGCCGTCGAGCTTTGCAGGACGACCGCCAGGGCCATCCCGGCCAGGGCGATGCCCGCCGATCCGCGCCGCGCCCGCCGCAAGATCCGGCGCAGCGCCAGGCCCCAGGCACGTTCCACGCCAGTTCGCACCATCCTGACCGCCCACAGCAGAAGCATCACAGCGGCGGCAAGGTGAATCAGGATCAGGAAAGGGTGCATCGGCATGGTCTCCGGGTATAGCCCTTCACGCAAGCAGGCTGGCGTGTATAAATCAAATCGTTACTTTCAATGATACCATAGAATCGGCTGGGGTGTTCATGCGCTATGTGCAATTGCGGGCGTTCCACTATGTTGCGACCTGCGGCGGCTTTTCCCGCGCAGCCGAGGAATTGCTGCTGACCCAGCCGGCGATTTCAGACCAGGTCCGCAAGCTCGAGGAAGAATATGACGTCCTTTTGTTCAACCGGATGCGCAAGCAGGTGACCCTGACCAGCGCGGGCGAGGCGCTGCTGCAGATCACCCGCCGGATGTTCGACTGCGAACAGCAGGCCCTGGATCTGCTGTCGGAAAGCCGCGCGCTGCAATCGGGGCATCTGCGCGTGGTGGCCGACAGCGCGCATCACCTGCTGCACATCCTGGCCCGGTTCCGCAAGCGCCATCCCGGCGTGCGCATCTCGGTCCGGGCGGGTAATACCCAGACGGTCGTCAGCAGCCTTTACAACTACGAGGCCGACCTGGGCATCCTGGGGGAAATGCCCACGCTGAAGAACTTCGACTGCCAGCTTCTCAGCTCCTCTCCCATCATCGCCTTTGTCGCGCGCAACCATGCCCTGGCCGGGATCGGGCAGATGCGGCTGGACCAGCTTCCCGGCCATCCGCTGGTGCTGCGCGAACGCGGCTCCAAGACCCGCACCAAGCTGGAGGTCGCCGCCCGCGCCGTGGGGGTCGAGCTGCAACCCGCCGTCGAGGCCGAGGGCCGCGAGGCCGTGCGCGAGATCGTCGCCTCGGGCGTGGGGATCGGCTTCGTGTCCCTGGCCGAATTCGGAGAGGACACCCGCCTGATCCCCATCACCCTCCTGCCCGAGGAAGACCTGATCATGGACGAGGCGCTGATCTGCCTGCAGGAACGGCGCCATTCGAAACTGGTCGAAGCGTTTTTCGAAATGGCGCGGCAAGCAGTGTGAGCGGGGGGCGCGTTCACTCGGGCACGGCGCGCCTAGCTGCGGCCACCTCAGGCCTGCGCATCC
>NZ_JBDPNJ010000042.1:0-16321 GCF_039770665.1 Paracoccus sp. SSK6
TGCGCATCCCACCCAGGTGACCTGTTATTCATCACCAAATTTACTGATACATTCTGCTCATGCCCGTTTCTATTCTGTTATATGCGGATCACTTGAGTAGAATACAGTGCCATTATTCCTTCTTGGCCAAGAACCTCACAGGACACAAGCAAAGCATGAGAACGGAGAGAGATCCGTTGTTCCACAGCCAACACGACACGCCAAGAATCCTGGTGTCTTTCCCATCACATTGACGCCCCTGCTTTCTGCACTCTTTTTCAAACGACCGTTTCCTTACGTCCTACGAATGTGTATGACTGAGCGCGCCCCTGGCAAAAGGAGAGCCCGTCCATGCCCCTGATCGGCTATGCCCGCGTCTCGACCGCGGAGCAGACGCTCGAACCGCAATTGGCCGAGCTGCGCGCGGCCGGATGTGGCGTGATCCACGAGGAGCAGGCCTCGGGCGCCGACCGCTCGCGCCCTGCCCTGGCGCGTCTCCTGGCACAGGTCCGGCCCGGCGACACGCTGGTGGTGGTGCGGCTCGACCGGCTGGCGCGCTCGCTCGCGCATCTTCTGCAGGTGATCGAGGTGCTGAAGGCCAAGGGGGCGCATTTCCGCTCGCTCGGCGATCCCATCGACACCACCACGCCGCAGGGCACCTTCTCGCTGCAGGTGATGGGCGCGGTGGCGGAACTGGAGCGCGCGCTGATCCGCGAGCGGACCCGTGCCGGGCTGCGCTCGGCCCGCGCCCAGGGCCGGATCGGCGGCAATCCGGCGCTCAAGGCCGGCGACCGCGAGGCCTTGCGCAAGCTGCGCCTGGCCCGCGACGAGACCTATGTCCGCAAGCTCGAGGGCACCGCCGATGCCTGGCTGCCCTTGGTGCGCCGCCACAGGCCGGACATGGCCTGAAACGATCTGACCCGGCTTCTGAATGCCCGCACCGGGCGCGACGGCCCCGCCTGGAGCGTCGAGCGCCTGAAGCGCGCCGCCCGCCGCTATGTCCGCGACGGGCTGCTGCCCCCGACCGTTCTGGACCGCGCGCCCCGCCGCGCCCCCGACGACCGGCTGATGGCCATCGTCGCGGGCATGCGCCATGCCGATCCCGACCTGACGCTCGCGGGCATCGCCAGGCGGCTGGAAGACATGCGCGAACGCACCCCGCGTGGAAGCGCCAGGTGGTATCCCTCCTCCGTGCGGCTGCTGCTGAGGAGGGCCGAGAAACGGGGGATGATCGGGGAAGGTTGAGACAAAGGCCAGGCGATCAGGCCAGTTCGGGCACCATCGTCATGCCCGCCCTGGCCACCGCCTGCCGGTCGAACGTGAGCGTCGCCCGGCAGCCTGCATCGCGGGCAGCCAGGGCGATCAGATGGTCCGAGAACCCTGCCCCGCCTTGCCGATAGCGTTCGACAGCCAGGCCCACGCGATCGGCGCTTTCGACGACGACCTCCTGCGCCGCAAGCAGGCCGTCGATGGCGCCGGCGATGTCGGCACGAGGCAGCCGGTAGGCCCGTTCCAGCACCCAGACCAGTTCAGCCAGAACCTCTCGGCAAAGCCATGCCGGGCTTTCGGCCGTCAGGTCCGCGAAAATGGCGTTGGCTTGCGCCGTCTGCTGGGGATCGTCCTGGACAAGGAAGCGGACAAGCACGTTGGTGTCCAACGCAATCATTTCCTGCCCGCGCCCTCGGCCATGGCGCGGTCCATCTCCTCCAGGGACACCGGGTCCTGGCCCGCGCGCCGCAGCATCCCTGCCAGACGGGCGACGGGAATTGTCCGCATCAGGCGAACCTGCCCATCGTCCAGGATGACATAACGCAGCCGGTCCCCAGGCGCGAGGTCGAGTGCCTGGCGCACGGCCTTGGGAAGGGTTGTCTGCCCCTTTATCGTGATGCTGGATTCAGACATGGTTCCACCCCGGATTGGTCCGTTTCCTTACTTTTACAGAAACCGCATTGCGGGTGCAATCCGCTGACCCAGAGAACGCCTGGAAGCCGAAGGAATCTGCTTGCGGGAATCGGAAAAGACAACAATAAATTACGCAGGAAACTGAATAAGACGCCTTAAAGCGTAACCAAGCGCCAGAACAAGGAAGCGATATGGGCATTGTGCAGCCGAAGACGCGGATCGACAAGCTGGTGGGCACCCATGCCGCTGCCTTGTCCGAACGGCTGCACGCGCATCGCGAACAGCTTTTTCCCCCCGATGCCAAGCGGGAATTGCGCAAGTTCACCTCGGGCGAGGTGGCGGACCTGCTGGGTGTCAAGGACGCCTATCTGCGCAAGCTGGATCTTGAAGGCAAGGGGCCCTCGCCCGAAACACGGGCCGGGGGGCGGCGCTATTATACCCCCGCAGACATCCACGCCTTGCGCGAACTGCTTGAAAAGGGGGCGAAATCCCCTGGAACATATCTTCCGGGGCGGCGCGGCCAGGATCACCTTCAGGTCATCACGGTCATCAATTTCAAGGGCGGTTCGGGCAAGACCACCACCGCAGCCCATCTGGCCCAGAAGCTTGCCCTGGACGGGTATCGGGTGCTGGCCATCGACCTTGACCCGCAGGCAAGCCTGTCGGCGCTGCATGGGGTGCAGCCCGAACTGGACCTGACCGATGGCGGCACGATCTATGATTCCATCCGATACGATGATCCGGTGCCGCTGCGGGAGATCATCCAGAAGACCTACTTCACCAACCTGGATCTGATCCCCGGCAATCTGGACCTGATGGAGTTCGAGCATGCAACGCCCATGGCGTTGCGCGAACGCACGGGAAACTATTTCTTTACCCGCATCGGCGACGCTCTGGCCGAGGTTGAAAGCGACTATGATGTCGTCGTGATCGACTGCCCGCCCCAGTTGGGATTTCTGACCATGTCGGCGCTTTCGGCGGCAACGGCCATTCTTGTCACCGTGCATCCGCAGATGCTGGATGTCATGTCGATGTGCCAGTTCCTGCTGATGACATCGAACCTGCTGGGCGTGGTCGCCGATGCGGGCGGCGACATGGATTATGACTGGATGCGCTATGTCGTGACGCGCTATGAGCCGGGCGACGGGCCGCAGAACCAGATGGTCAGCTTCATGCGCTCGATGTTCGGCGAGCATGTCCTGAACCACACCGTCCTGAAATCCACCGCGATCTCGGATGCGGGGATCACCAAGCAGACCCTGTATGAGGTCGAGAAATCGCAATTTACCCGCGCGACCTATGAACGCGCCATCGAGAGCCTGAACGCCGTCAATGGCGAGATCGAAGGGCTGATACAGGCGGCATGGGGCCGCAAGGGGGTGTAATGGCACGCAAGGATCTGCTCAAGAACCTGATGGCGGCGCCCCCGGCCGAGGAGCAGCGCACCGCCCTGCCCCGCTCGGATCGCGGCGCCATCGGCGCGGTGTCGAAATCCATCAACGAGCTGAAAAGCCGCGCGATCATCGAGGTTCCGGCCGACATGATCGACAAGGCCGGGATCGACGACCGGCTGGACGACGACCCGGAAGGGATCGCGGCGCTGATGGCCTCGATCAGGGAATATGGCCAGCAGGTTCCCGTGCTGCTGCGCCACTCGCCCAATGTCGAGGGGCGCTATGATGTCGTCTTCGGGCGTCGCCGGGTCGCGGCGCTGCGCAGGCTGGGCCTGCCCGTCAAGGCGATGGTCCGCAGCCTGAACGACCGGGAACTGGTGGTCGCGCAGGGACAGGAAAACTCTGCCCGCAAGGATCTCAGCTTCATTGAAAAGGCGAATTTCGCCCGGCAGATGGTCGCGGCAGGCTATGACCGCAAGCTGATCTGCGATGCGCTGTCCATCGACAAGACGGTGATCTCGCGCATGTTGTCGGTGATCGACGCCCTGCCCGAAAAGCTGATCAAGGCCATCGGGGCCGCGCCCTCGGCGGGACGCGACCGCTGGCTGGCCTTGGCGAAAAAGAGCGAAGGGCGGTCGGTCGGCGAACTGGTGGCCCTTGCCAGGGGCGCCGATTCCGATGCCCGCTTTGCCGCGGTGCTGGCGGCCCTCGGCACGCCCCCTGCCCGGCCCGCGATGCAGGCTCTGCACGCGGCTGATGGCGACGCCTTGGGCAAGGCGCGGCGCGACAAGACAAGAACGGTGATCGAACTGGATCAACAGAGCCGCGAATTCGCGGACTGGCTGGTGGATCACATCGCAGAGGTTCACCGCGACTGGCTGAACAGCCGGGCGTAATCAGCAGCAAACCAGGCAAGGAGGCACAGGACGGCAAAAGAAAAGCCCCCCAGGACATGACATCCCAAAGGGCCGTTCTCTCGATCTAGCACCTCGAAGATAGCGGCTAAAGTTGACAGCTGTCAACACCGTCGGTTCCGGCGAAGGCAATTCCTTTGCCTTGTGGCATCACGAATGAGACATATCTCAACGACGCCTTTCGGGCGGCGAACGGCTGCGGCCGGCCTGCAGGCCCGCGAAGCCGGGGCGGCGGCGCCTGCTTGCCCGTCGCCGGGCGCAGACAAATGGTCGATCTTGCGGGATCTGACGGAGGGCCGGGAAACCTTCGGCCTGACGGATCGCAACCTTTCGGTCCTGTCAGCCCTGCTGTCCTTCCATCCTACGCGCGAGTTGCGCAGCGGGGCGCTGCGGGTTTTTCCGTCCAATGCAAGCCTGTCCGCCCGCCTGCACGGGATGCCGGAAAGCACGCTGCGGCGGCATCTGGCGGCCTTGGTCAATGCTGGCATGATCCTGCGCCATGACAGTCCCAACGGCAAACGCTATGCGACCCGCAACAGGCAAGGACAGATCGACAGCGTCTTCGGCTTTGACCTACATCCCCTGCTGCTGCGCGCGGCCGAGATCAGCGAGGCCGCCGAAGACGCCCGTCAGGCCCAATACCTGATCCGGCGGACCCGGCAGACCGTCATCCTTCTCATGCGGGACGCCAGCATGATGCTGGAGCTTGTCGAGGATGGCTCCGAGCCTGAAATCAGCAATTGTCGTGAGAGGCTCGGCGAACTGAAACCCCTGTTAAGGCGCAAGCTCGATCTTCACGCCCTTTCCGACCTGGAGGCTGCCCTGCGGGAACTGCTGGCCGAGATGCGTTCAAGCGAACCTGAACCCTGTGGAATGAGCGCCAATGACATTCAGAATGAGCGGCACCCTCATAATACAGACTCTGATAACCTTGAATCTGAATCTGCCAAGGAGCCAGGCACGGACCTGCCACCGCTGCCGCTCGTACTGAAGGCAGCGCCTGACATCGAAGGATATGCGCCCGATCCCGTGAAAGACTGGCGAGGCTTGACCAGCTTTGCCGCCTTTGTTCGCCCGATGATGGGCATTACCCTGGAAACCTGGCAATCCGCCCGACGCAACCTTGGTGAACGAACGGCATCTGTCGCCTTGGCTTGCATCCTGCAACGGTTTCAGCAGATCCGAAATCCCGGTGCGTATCTGCGGCGCCTGTCCCTTATGGACAACTTCAGGGTGGGGCCCATGGTCCTTTCGCTGCTGCGGAGCAGTGAGAAAACAGGGAGTGAAGTTGACAGCTGTCAACTTCATGTGGAGCAATACGTATGTGCCGGCTAGCGCATCGAACTTCTGGAACGCTGACGGCAACCATGCGTTCAGTTGAATTGTTCTCTCCGCGATGCAAGCTGTGCGTGCGATAAGGGCAATTGAAAGCCAGACGCGGCCGAACACGCTATCGGCTGTACCAGCCAGGGGGACATGATGGATCTGACCGTGAACGGGCAGGCGCGCATATTCGAGGGAGAGGCGGAGATGCCGCTGCTGTGGTATCTGCGCGACGAACTGGGTCTGACGGGAACCAAGTTCGGCTGCGGCGCGGGCTATTGCGGGGCCTGCGTCGTCCATATCGACGGCGTTGCCAGCTTTTCCTGCGTCACGCCCATGTCGGTGGCCGAAGGCGCCGAGGTGGTGACCATCGAGGGTCTTTCGCCCGATGCCAGCCACCCCGTCCAGATCGCCTGGCGCGAGTTGAACGTCGCGCAATGCGGCTATTGCCAGTCGGGGCAGATGATGCAGGCCGCCGCGCTGCTGGCCGAAACGCCGAACCCCACGGACGACGACATCGACGGGGTGATGCAGCAGAACATCTGCCGCTGCGGCACCTATCCCCGGATCCGCGCCGCGATCAAGCGCGCGGCAGGACAGGAGGCAGGCTGATGGCTGTTCTGGAAAACGTCAGCCGCCGCGCCGTCCTGCGGGGCATGGGCGCGGGCGCCCTGGTCCTGGCGGTCGGCTTGTCCGCAGGCGCGCAGGAAGAGCCGCTGAAATTCGGGGCCGACGCCATGCCGCATGGCTGGCAGGACGACCCGCGCGTCTTCGTCGCCATTGATCCCGACGGGACGGTGACGGTCACGGTTCACCGTTCGGAAATGGGGCAGGGGGTCCGCACCTCGATCGCCATGGCCGTGGCGGATGAGCTTGAGGCCGACTGGGACCGCGTGCGGGTGACCCAGGCTCCGGGGGATGAGCCGAAATACGGCAACCAGGACACCGATGGATCGCGCAGCCTGCGGCATTTCTTCGGCCCGATGCGCCGTGCGGGCGCCGCCGCCCGTCAGATGCTGCGGATGGCCGCCGCCGACGAATGGGGCATCCCGGTCGAGGAGGTCACGGCCGAGAACCACGTCCTTGCCCATGCCGCGTCGGGGCGGCAGGCCGGTTACGGTGAAATGGCGGCCCGCGCGGCCGAGGGCGAGGTTCCGGCGCGCGAAGGCCTAGCGCTGAAATCGCCGGACCAGTTCCGCTATATCGGGCGCGACGACATCGGGTTGATCGACAACCCCGCGATCACCACCGGCGGCACCGTCTATGGCATCGATGCCAAGGCCGATGGGATGCTGTTCGCCGTGATTGCCCGCCCGCCGGTCTATGGCGGGCGCGTGGCAAGCCATGATCCCGCCGCCGCGCTGAAGGTGCCGGGCGTGGAGCGGGTGGTCGTGATCGACCCGCCGCCGCAGCCGTCAGAGTTCCAGCCCCTGGGCGGCGTGGCCGTGATCGCCACCAACACCTGGGCCGCCATGCGGGGGCGCGACGCCTTGGTGATCGAGTGGGAGGACGGCCCCCACGCCGCCTATGACAGCCAGGCCTTCCGCACTGAGTTGGAACAGGCGGTGCGCAGCACCGATGGCGCGGTCGTGCGGAACCAGGGCGATGCCCTGGGCGCCCTGCCAAAGGCGCCGCGCCGGTTCGAGGCGGAATACTACATCCCCCATCTGGCGCAGGCGCCGATGGAGCCGCCCTCGGCCCTGGCGCTGATCCGTGACGGGCGCTGCGAGGTCTGGGCCTGCGTGCAGGCGCCGCAGGTCACGCGCGTGCGGGTGGCCGAGAAGCTGGGGCTTGCCCCCGAAAACGTCACGGTGAACGTGACGCTGCTGGGCGGCGGCTTCGGGCGCAAGTCCAAGCCCGACTTCGTGCTGGAGGCCGCGATCCTCAGCCGGGAAATGGACGGCAGGCCCGTCAAGGTGATGTGGACGCGCGAGGACGACCTGCATCACAGCTTCTATCACACCGTCTCGGTCGAGCATCTGCAGGCGGGGCTGGATGAGAGCGGGCGGCCAACGGCCTGGCTGCATCGGACGGCCGCGCCGACTATCGGGTCGATCTTCGCGCCCGACCCCATGCAGAAGCTGCCTTTCGAACTGAGCATGGGGCTGACCAACATGCCGCTGGACATCCCCAATGTCCGGGCCGAGAACCCGCAGGCGCAGGCCCATACCCGGATCGGCTGGTATCGGTCCGTGTCGAACATCCCCCATGCCTTTGCGATCCAGTCCTTTATCGCGGAACTGGCGCACGAGGCCGGGCGGGACCACCGCGACTATCTTCTGGAGGTGATCGGTCCCGCCCGCAGGATCGACCCGACCGAGCAGGGCGATGTCTGGAACTATGGCGAGGATCCGGCGCGCTATCCGATCGACACGGGCCGCCTGCGCAGGGTGATCGAGACCGTGACCGAGGCGGCGGGCTGGGGCCGCGAGATGCCCGCGCGCAGCGGCTTGGGCCTGGCCGCGCATTACAGCTTTGTCAGCCATGTCGCCGTCGTGGCCGAGGTCCAGGTCGGCGAAGGCGGCGATGTGCGCGTCCCCGTGGTCCATATCGCCATCGACTGCGGCCCGTGCATGAACCCCGACCGGGTCCGCTCGCAGATGGAGGGCGCGGTGGTGATGGGCACCGGGCAGGCGCTGATGTCGCAGATCACCTTTGCCGAGGGGAGGGCGCAGCAGGACAACTTCGACACCTATCTGGTGCCGCGCATGGACAGGGCCCCGCGCGAAATCCATGTCCATCTGGTCGGCGGCGACGATCCCGCCCAGCCGCTTGGCGGTGTCGGAGAGCCCGGCTTGCCCCCCGTCACCCCCGCCATTATCAACGCCATCTTCGCAGCCACGGGCCAGCGGATCCGCCAGTTGCCGGTTGGCGACCAGTTGCGCAGCTAGGAACCAGGAGAAAGCCATGATCCCCTTCCGGTCTGTCCTGACCACCAGCTTCCTGGCGTTTGCCGGGACATCCGCGGCCGCCGATTGCGCGTCGCATCTGGACCTGATGGACGAGGTGCTGGACCAGGCATCGCGCGAATCCATCGCCGCATCATCCGGCGGGCAGGCCGTCGCGGGCGCCCGAGAAGCGCGGGCCGTGACCGACACCGAAGCTCCGGGAAAGGACGCGACGGCAGAGGATGCGGCGCAGGATCCGCAACCGCCGCAGGCCCCCGGCCACGCGCCCCCTCCCGAGGCCGGGGATCGGGTGCAAAGGCTGCGGGCGGCGCTTGAGGAGGCGAGGGCTCAGGCCAGCCAGGACGATGCAGCCTGCCGCGAAACTCTGGTGTCGGCCCTGCGCGAACTGGTCTCAGGAGAAGACGAGATGAAGGCTCGCTGAAGGCGGGGCAGGGGAGGGGGAGTTGTCTCGAACCATCCAGATGGTTTGAGAGCAAACGCGGCTCATGCAACGCCCTGTGTCGCAGCCGATCACAGCGAAAGCAGCCGCTTCCTGGCCATGTCTGTCCAGAGGCGTTGGATCGTGGCCTCGATCTCATCGGCCATCGCGTCATAGCAGCCGAACGCGGCCTTCAAGTTGTCCGGGGCGGTCACGATCATCCTGTCCAGCTCCTGCTCGCCGTTTTCCAGGCAGCGCGGACCCAGCCGAGCAGACAGGCGTCGAGGTCGTCCCTGGTTGGGGTTTGGGCGCTTTCACCGGCAGAATGATCGTCGCTCAAAGCGCTGAAGGGCATGTCGGTCATCTGTTCTCGCCATGTTGTCGCCCGGTCATCGGGACGACGGTGAAATTCGGCAGGTCAGGGCGTCAATGCATCCGGCCCGTCGCTTTCCATCGGAACGGGATGGCAAGGCCGACATATGCATGATGTGCAAAAGGAACCGTTTTGTCTATGCAGATGTCTTTCTTGATCGAGCCGGGGCGGTCATCGCGGACCGGCAGAGAGAATCAACCAGCACGGCACCGATCATATCGGCGGGAAGGCAGCCTGGCTCTTTCGCCGGGCAGAGGTTCCTGAGCAGCGCGATCAAGGCCGGGTCGATGATCCCCATCATGAAAATCCTCCCGCAAGGATCTTGCGTATTGTGCGCACATATAAGGACAGCGCTTTCGTGCAGGACAAGTTGCATTGGTTAACAAAGGTCAGTCGCTGGCCGCTCGAACCTGTCCCAATGGACAAGTTGCCGCGAAGGTTAAGATCAGACAAAAGGGACTTGTCAGCCGAGCGGCACCTGTGATGTGTTTCCGAGTTATCGCCGCTCGGCTGGAAGTACCCCCCCCCGCAATTTGTCTGCCGCGCCCTTCGCCCCGATAGGCCCTTCCTGTCCCTCTGCGCCGGAAGCTCTGACGGTCGGAAAGGCGCAGGAAACCCAAGGGCGCACCCCTTGCAGCAATGGGCCGGAGGCGTTGTTGGCGCGCCCCCGGCCCGGTGTTTTCACGGCTGCCGGCCTGGCTGGTCCTGCTAAAGGACGAAGTCGCCCGCCGTCAGGGCGTAAAGTCCCGTCAGCTCGATCTCGAACTCGGCACTGGCGTCGTTGTCGGTGTTGCCCTGGATGATGGTGTTGCCACCCTGCTGGGCGTATCTCAGCTGACCGGCCCCGGTGAAGGCAAGGGCGCCGCGGAAGGTGAAGGTGTTGTTGACCACCCCGCCCGCGATGGCGTCGATGCCCGACAGGTCGATCAGCTCGCCCGCCGTGTTCAGTTCGAAGTCGCGGATCACGTCCCGCGCCGCCGCGCCAGGCCCCGTATCCGTGGGCAGGGCGAACACGAACCGATCGGCCCCGGCGGCGCCAGACAGGATGTCCCGCCCGCCGCCGCCGTTGAGGATGTCGTTGCCGGCCTCTCCGACCAGAACGTCGTTGCCCGTCAGACCGTTCAGCGTGTCGTTTCCGCCGAAGCCCAGGACCAGATCCGCGGTGTTGTTCGCGCCGCTCAGGGTCTGGCCGGCCGCCGTGCCCTGCCTGACCGTCAGGACCGAGCCGCCGAAGCTGAACTCCTCGGCCGCCGACACCGTATCGGTTCCATCGGTGCCGGACAGTGCGGTCACGACGATGCCTGTTCCGCTCAGGGCAAAGCCATAGGCCGTGACCGCTCCGCCGAACACGGCCCTGTCGGTGCCCGCGCCCCCGTCAAGGGCGTCGTTGCCTGCGCCGCCGGTCAGCGTGTCGTTGCCGGCATCGCCGATCAGCGTGTCGTTGCCGCCGCCGCCGTTGATGGCGTCGTTGCCCGCCAGACCGTTCAGGACATTGGCGCCGTTGCCGCCGGTGATGGTGTTGCTCAGGCCGTTCCCGGTCCAGTTGAAGGCGGTCGTGGGCACCGTGGTCCCGATATAGGTCAGGTTCTCGACATTGCCGGCCAGGGTATAGGTCGCCAGCGAGGTCTGCACGGTGTCGGTGCCCGACAGCAGGCCGGTGCCCTCGATCACCACGTCGCCGGCGTTATCGACGATATAGGTGTCGTTGCCGTTGCCGCCGCTCATCTCGTCGGCGCCAAGGCCGCCGTTCAGGGTGTTGGCGGTGCCGATCAGCAGGGCGGTGTGGGTCAGGATGTCGTCGCCCGCCGTGCCGGTGATGTTGCCGGTGTTGGTGACGATGCTGTCGCCCACGATGCCGGTCGGGTCCGAGAACACGGTCTCGACGAACCCGGCGCCATCCGTGAACGTCGCCTGCACCCGCAGAACCCGCCCCACATGGGCCTGCGCCGGGGTGAAGGACGCAGCCGTGGCGCCCGCGATGCTGGTCCAGGTGGCACCGTTGTCCGCCGACACCTGCCATTGCCAAGCGGCGGTCGCAGGCACCCCGTTCGGATCGACGATCCCGGTCGTGCTGACCGTGATCGTGCGCGTTTCCGTGGGCGTCGTGTCGCTGATCGTCGGGCCGCCGGTGGCGGCGACGTTTAGCAGGCTGTTGATGCCGACCTCGCCATCCGCAAAGCGCACCCTTTCGATGTTCCACAGCTTGTCCTCGCCGTCGGATGCGAAATTGGTGCCGTCCGGCACATTGGCCTGGTCGAAGCCCGTATGGGCAAGGGTGATCGAGCCGTCGGCGTTCTGCGTGGCCGAATAGTTCGCCCGCACGTCCCAATAGACCGCGACATCGGTGTCGCCCAGGCCGTCGTCCTTGACGATTTCGCGCACGATCGACAACTGGCCGGGGTTGAGCGTCCGGTCAAGCATCAGCGCGGTCAGCGCCTTGCCGCCGAACTGCGCCACCGCGCCCGCCCGGACCACGCCCTCGACCATGTCGCTGGCAAGATAGACCTTGCCGCCCATGCCTTCGGCCGAATAGGTTCCGGCGTTCGCGCCGCTCGGCACCTCGATCTTGATGCGGACGTTCAGCCACCTGTCGCCGTCGATCACGTCGTTGCCGCCGCGGCCCTGGATGGTGTCGCTGCCGCCGCCGCCCAGCAGGATGTTGCCGTCGTCAAAGGCGATCTGCTCCTCGCGGTCGCCGGCGGCGGGTGCATCGGCCCAGTCGCCCAGAAGCGCGCGCATCCCGCCGATGCGGTCCACGCCCGCCTGGGTCAGTTCGTGCCGCACCATCGTGCCTTCGGCGCCCGCCAGGTCCGGGTTGGGCTCGGCCTCTGCCCCATCGGCGGGAATGCTGCGGTCATCGCCCTTGATCAGGTCGTTCTTGTCCCAGCCCGACAGGGCTTCGACGGCGTCATAGCGGTTGCGCAGGATGTCCTGTTCGTCGGTGGTGAAGATGGGCCGCAACAGGTCGGCATCGGCGGCGACGGTGCTGCCCTTGTGGATGGCCCAGTCAAAGCCCCACATGCCTTCGTTGCGCATGACGCTTGCGCCCTGGACCATGATGTCGTCGCCGGATTCGGCGTCGAAATCCTGTTCGTTCTGGCCCGCGAACATCACGTCATGGCCGATGATGGACGAGTTGAAGAACAGTTCCGAGTTGTCGCCCGCGATGACATCGAAGCCGTTGCCGCCTTCCAGCCAGTCGTCGCCCTCGTTGCCCAGCAGGAAGTCGCCGCCTTCGCCGCCCGTGATGAAGTCGTTGCCGGTGCCGCCGAAGACCTCTTTCCCGTCGGGGCCGGTCATGATGAAGTCCTGGCCCTGGTTGCCGAACAGCAGCGCCAGCCCGGACCCGCCGTGCATGACGTCGTTGCCCTCCTCGCCGTGCAGCATGTCCACTTCGCCGATGTCGGTGCCCGAGTTGACGATGATGTCGTCACCCTTGCCGCCGTGGATCTTGTCCACGCCGTATCCGGCCTCGATCCGGTCGTTGCCGGCCATCCCCCAGACCGCGTCGTCGCCGCCGCCCGCGATGATGGTTTCCGCGCCGTTCGTGCCCTGGATCAGGAAATGGTCGTTGCTGTTGACGCGGATATAGGTTGCAACGGAGGTCAGGTAATCCGGGTCGGTGGGCTTGATCAGGTTGCCGTCGGCATCGCGGCGCTCGACCATCTGGGACAGCATCTCGAGATAGATGTCGTCATGGGTCGGATCTTGGTGGTGGAACTTCGACTGCATCGCCATGTCGGTGTAAAGCACATGGTCGGGCGTCGAGAAGATGTCGCCCGGCAGCGCATAGCCGCTGTCGCCCAGGTCCGAGTTGTTCAGGACCATCTTGGCCAGCGAGTTGTTTTCCAGCTCGTTGAGCAGGTTCAGGCCCTGGACGCGCGACAGGTAATAGAAGCGGTCGGCGTTCTGCAGGTTTTCAAGCTGCAGTTCGAAGATGAACGAGAATGTGGACCCCAGCATCCCCCCGAAGGCCATCTTCTTTTCGGCCAGGCCGCCGATCCAGAGGTCGATGTCCTCCAGCCCGCCCAGCTTGCCGCCCGCATAGGCGCCCGTCGCATTCAGGAAGTCCAGCCGGTCGGCGGGCGCGCCGTCGCCGCCGAACACCAGCTTCATGGCCGCGTCGCGCTTTGCATCCACCGTCGTTGCCGAGGTGATCGTGCCGTGCGTGCCATAGGCCGCGATGAAGTTGACGATCGAGGCCGGGTTCTTGAGGTTCAGGGCAAAGTCGGACCAGCTTTCATAGGCGTCAAGCTGGGTGTCGCCGTTCGCCACCTCCTGGAACTGGCGTCGCGCCTGGTTCAGCGTCGGCATGCCGGTGTCGCGGCCCCGCGCGATGTTCACCGCCGCAAGATCCAGCGGGATCCCGACAAGCTGGTTGCGCAGGACATGGGTCACGAACTCGTCGATCTCGTTGCCGACCTGCGCGGTCATGCCGCGCACGATGGCGCCGGTGGCCTGGTCATGGCTGATGTTCACGTCGCCGAAGGCCAGCGGGTTCAGGAAGGCCTCGAACAGGTCCATGCTGGTGTCGGTGCCGTTTGCATCGATCTGGGCGACGGTTTCGGTCAGCATCGAATGGCCGAAGCGGTACACCACATGGGCGAATTCGGCGAAGATCGCCGGGTCGATGTCCAGCGACGGGTTGAAGACGAAGGCGTCCACGTCCGGCTGCACCTTGCGGGCGAATTCCTCGAACACCAGGTGCTGGTATTCCATCTCGTTCGTGAAGCGGGCCGCCTGGAACAGCCGCTCGCCGTCCCACCGGATCTCGACGCCGGGCACGCCGGTGGTGCTGTCGCCATCCGAAAGCAGGGCGATGAACTCCGCCTTGTTGTCCGCTTCGGCCAGGGCCGCGGCCACCGCCGTCAGTTGCGCCTGCGTCAGCGGGCTGCGCATCCATTCGTTCGCGAAGGTAAGGTTGCCCGATTCCAGGGCGATCGCCTTGACCTGTTCGACCAGATGGTTGTGTTCGGAATGAAAGACGTGGTGGACGGCGGAAAGGCCGATGTTCTCGTTCCCGCGCCCGTCGCCGGTGATGTAATGCGCGTCCAGCAGTTCATCGTCATAGGCGGTGTTGCGGCCATTCGCCGTTCCGCCCGAATAGCCCACCGCATCGTCGCCGTCCGCCTGCAGGACGCCCGCGACGGCGACCGGCACCGCGTTATGGGCGATGTCGTCCAGGAAGGCATGGTCGGTGCGGATCGCGCCCACGGCGTTGTTGACGGGGTTCACGACGGTGGAGGGGTTTACCGGGTTGGCGAGGTTGCCTTCCACCAGGATGTCATCGGCCGTGCCCAGCTTGCCGTCGGCCCCGAAGCCCACCACAAGCTGCGGCAACCCGTTCGGCCCGCGGATGAATTCGCCATAGGGGTCCATCGCGAACAGCGGGATGTTGCCCACATCGGCGTCGGTCAGCTCGATGCCCAGCATCGTGCGCGCCTGTTCCTTGACATCGCCCCAGGTGGCAAGGCCGCGGTCGCCTTCCAGCAGCCTGCCGGTCGAGACGGGCTTGCCATCGACCATCTCGTATTCGCGCATGAACAGCTGCTTCGACGCGGTCGAGCCATAGGTCTGGTTCTGATCGACCCAGGGCGTCGTCGTGTTGTTCGCCCCCTCCAGGGTCCGGGTCACGGCCATGAAGTTGGTGCGGGCGCCGGGCGTGTGGTCGTAAAGCGGATCGTCCGGGCTCAGCGGGATGAAGATGGTCGCGCCCTTCTTGGCGACAAGGTCCAGCCCGTGGTCGAAGAACTGGCCGAACAGGGTGAACCAGGAATTGTAGGGGGCCGACAGCCCCTCGTCGGGCGACACGTTGGGCAGCAGGATGGTGTTGTTGTCCATCTCGATGCCGTAACCTTCGGCAAGCGCCCTGGCGTCCGCATAGGCAGTCGTCGCGTCCTCCTCCAGCGTCACCGCCGTGGCGTCGAGCGCATCGGCCTCCTGCTGGCGCGCGGCTGCCTGACCTTCAAGCGCGGTGGCGCTGTCTTCAAGCGCCGTGGCCTCCTCGCCATAGGTGGCACCCGTGCCCGGGTTGATCGTGTCTGCGCCCTGGTCATTGGCAGTGGCCCGCGCCGCATCGGCCTCGGCGCGGGCCGTTTCGGCCGCCGTCCGGGCGTTATCGGCCACGACCTGCGCGGCGTCGGCCTGTGCCCTGGCGACCGGCGCGGTCTTTAGCGGGCTATAGGCATCGGTGATCTGGGTCAGTGCGGTCTGGAGCGCAGCCCCCGAAAGCCCGGCATGCATCAGCCCGGCATAGATCGCGGCGGGGTTGCCCAGCGTCTGATCGACGATCAGGTTCGAGATGATGCGCGGATCGGCATCGACGACACTGCCGGTCTGGCCGTAATCGTTGTTGTCTCCGGGCACATAGCCCGGAAAGGGCATTGCGTCGTCGCCTTCGTCGCGCCAATAGGGAAGCGTGACGCGCGTGAACGGCTGGTCCGCCGCGCCCCACTGGTCGCGGTTTTCCGTCAGGTTATTGAAGCTGCCGTTGACCGTGCGCAGGCCATAAGGCGTAAGCGGATTGCTGATCGCCAGCGTGCCGCCGGTCGTCACGACATTGCCTTGCGCGTTCACGCGAATCTCGTTGAGCGGCGTGCCAGCGGCATGCGCTTCGGCGATCTTGATCTGCTTCAGGATGAAATCGAGATCGTGCTTGATGAGCGAAACCATTTCCCCTCTCCCTCGATAAAGGCGCGACATCGAGATCACGTCGGGATCGGGGGAACTTTTTTGCAACAAGAGTTTTATTCAGGGGATTGCAGGCCGAATAATTGAAAGGTTGAACGCGGTTTTTGTTATTCAACCTATTGGCTTGTTCATTTATAACTTTTGTTATTTCAAGGAGATTTTCATTAAATGCAATTTTGTAAAACTTTGAGAAAAAATTTCTTTCAAACAGAATGTAGATCAAGGGCTGAAAAGATCCCTGAAGAGGGAACGAAAAGCCTCAACATTAAAAACTCATTGGCTGCTTCATATTTCGTAAAAGAAGTCAAATCAATTTTGTTTTACAGCATGACTAAGCTTTGGATTGTGGCTGTATTAAGTAAATCAGCTTTCGCCTGTATGGCGGTTGCGGTGAAAGGCGTACCACGGTCAATCTAGGG
>NZ_JBDPNJ010000043.1:0-16186 GCF_039770665.1 Paracoccus sp. SSK6
AGGCCGAGGCCCGCGCCATCTTCGAAAAATGGGATCTGGACTTCGCCATCGTGGGCGAGACGATCGCCGAGGACCGCTTCCTCATCATCCACGGCAACGAGGTCAAGGCCGACCTGCCGCTGTCGAAGCTGTCGTCAAGCGCGCCGGAATACGACCGCCCCTGGGTGGAAACCCCCGCCGCCGGGCCTGCGCCCGCGCTGCCCGCGATCACGCCGATCAAGGCGCTGCGCGCGCTGATCGGCTCGCCGTCCTACGCGCATAAAGGCTGGGTCTGGGAACAGTATGACACCCAGGTCGGCGCCGACACCATCCGCCGCCCCGGCATGGGCGCGGGCGTGGTCCGTGTCCACGGCACGAACAAGGCGCTCGCCTTCACCAGCGACGTGACCCCGCGCTATGTCAAGGCCAACCCCTTCGAGGGCGGCAAGCAGGCCGTGGCCGAGGCCTATCGCAACCTCTCCGCCGTGGGCGCGCTGCCGCTGGCGACCACCGACAACCTGAACTTCGGCAACCCCGAAAAGCCCGAGATCATGGGCCAGTTCGTGGGCGCGATCAAAGGCATCGGGGAAGCCTGCGCGGCGCTGGATTTCCCCATCGTCTCGGGCAACGTGTCGCTGTATAACGAAACCGACGGCAAGGGCATCCTGCCCACCCCCACCATCGGCGGCGTGGGCCTGATCGATGACCTGTCGAACCTGATCGCGGGCCTGCCTTCCGAAGGCGACGTGGCGATTGTGATCGGCGAAACGCATGGCCATCTGGGCCAGTCCGCGCTTGCGGCCGAGGCTTTCGGGATCGAGGAAGGCGACGCGCCCCATGTCGATCTGGCCGCCGAACGCAAGCATGGCGAATTCCTGCGCGCCAACCGCGCCTTGGTGACATCCGCGACCGACCTGTCGGACGGCGGCCTGGCGCTTGCCGCCTTCGAAATGGCCGAGGCAGCGGGCATCGGCCTGCGCCTGGACAGCGGCGACATCGCGCAACTGTTCGGAGAGGATCAGGCCCGCTATCTGGTCGCCTGCACCCCCGAAGGCGCTGACGCCCTGCTGAAGGCGGCCGATGCTGCGGGCGTTCCTGCCGCTCAGGTCGGCACCTTCGGCGGCATGGCCGTGCAGATGGGCGACGACGCGGGCGATCTGGCGGACCTGTCGGACCTGTATCGCACCGCCTTTGCCAAGGCGATCCGGGGCGACATGCCGGATCACGCATGACGGTCAAGGCGCCTTCGGGCTATGCCGCCATCGTCACCGCCGCCGGTCGCGGCACCCGCGCGGGCGGTGAGCCGAAGCAATGGCGCGATCTGGCGGGCCGCAGCGTGCTGGCGAGGTCGCTGGAGGCCTTCGCGGGCTTCGAGCGCGTGGTGCTGGTCGTCCATCCCGACGACATGGCCCGCGCCATCGCGGATTTCGCGGGCGGCGTGACCATCGTCACCGGCGGCGACACGCGCGCCGCCAGCGTCATGGCGGGGCTTGAAGCGCTGGAAGGGCAGGCGACCCATGTCCTGATCCATGATGGCGCGCGCCCGCTGGTCAGCGATGTTGTGATCCAAGGCGTGATCGACGCGCTGCAAGCGGGCGCGCAGGCCGCCGCTCCGGCGCTGCCGGTCAGCGATGCCTTGTGGAACGGCGCGGACGGGGCGGTCATCGGCACGACCTCTCGCAACGGGCTGTTCCGCGCGCAAACCCCGCAGGGCTTTGCCTTGGGCCAAATATCCAAGGCGCACCGCCTCCACCCCGATGACGCCGCCGACGATGTGGAACTGGCGCTCAAGGCCGGGATCCCGGTTGCGATCACGCCGGGGTCCGAGGACAATCTGAAGATCACCTTTCCCGCCGATTTCGCGCGGGCCGAACGCATCTTGGGAGGCGCGATGGATATTCGCCTTGGCAATGGCTACGACGTTCACGCCTTCGGGCCGGGCAACCATGTCTGGCTTTGCGGCATCCAGATCGCGCATGAGGCCGGTCTGGTCGGCCATTCCGACGCCGATGTGGGGATGCACGCGCTGACCGACGCCATCTATGGCGCGCTGGCCGAGGGCGATATTGGTCGCCATTTCCCGCCCTCCGACCCGCAATGGAAGGGCGCCGACAGCGCGATCTTCCTGCGCCATGCCGCGGATCTTGCGCGCGAACGGGGGTTCACCTTCGGCAATGCCGACGTGACCCTGATCTGCGAGGCGCCGAAGATCGGCCCCCATGCGCAGGCCATGCAGGCCCGCCTGGCCGAGATCATGGGCGTTGACGCCACCCGCATCAGCGTCAAGGCCACAACGTCCGAGCGCCTTGGCTTCACCGGGCGGCGCGAAGGCATCGCCGCCATCGCCACCGCCGCGCTGATGAAGGCGTGACGATGATCGTCGCAATCACCACATTCTTCGGCATCGGCAAGCTGCGCCCCGCACCCGGCACCTGGGGTTCCGCCGCCGCCGTCCTGCTGGCCGTGCTGGTCTATCAGGCGGGGGGCGCGTTGCTGATCCCCTTGGGCGCGGTGCTGGCGGCACTGATCGGCTTCTGGGCCGTGCCGCAGGCGCTGCGCATGACAACCGACGAAGACCCCTCGGAAATCGTCATCGATGAGGTCGCGGGCCAATGGCTTGCCATGTCCTTCACCGCCATCCCGCTGTGGCGGCACGGGATCTCGATCCTGGATGCCTGGCCGGGCTTTGTGGTGCCCTTCCTGCTGTTCCGCCTGTTCGACATCTGGAAGCCCTGGCTGGTGGGCCGCGCCGACCGGCAGGGCGGGGCCGTCGGCGTGATGATGGACGACCTCTGGGCGGGGCTGTTCGCAGGCATCGGATCCGTCGCGCTGGCGGGCCTCTACCATGCCGTGCTGGAGCCGATGCTGTGACCCTCGCCGCCGATGTTCTGGACGCCGCCCGCGCGCGCGGCGTGATGATCGCCACCGCGGAAAGCTGCACCGGCGGGCTGATCGCGGGCGCCCTGACCGAGGTGCCGGGATCGTCCGACGCCGTGGACCGGGGCTTCGTCACCTATTCCAACGCCGCCAAGCAGCAGATGCTGGGGGTGCGCGCCGATACGCTGGAGGCGCACGGCGCCGTCAGCGAACAGGTCGCGGCGGAAATGGCATCCGGCGCGCTGCGCAACTCGGGCGCGGGTATCGCCGTCTCCGTCACCGGCATCGCGGGCCCCGGCGGGTCCGAGCACAAGCCCGAGGGCCGGGTCTGCTTCGGCATCGCCGAACCCTTCGGCACCCGCACCGAAACGGTCGAGTTCGGCGCCATCGGCCGCAGCCAGGTCCGCGCGGCAACCGTGGACCACGCGCTGCAGATGCTGCTGGACGCCCTGCGCGGATAGCAACGCACGACTGGTTAACAGCCCGTTAACCTAGGCCCGCCACCCTTGTGCCTCATTTGCAGGACGAGGGTTGCTATGCCAAGCGTTGAGGAAATCGTCGCGCAGATCGTCGCGCGGGAAGGCGGCTATGTGAACGATCCCGACGATCCGGGCGGGGCCACGAATTACGGCGTCACGGTCGGGACGATGAAGTCCCTGGGGCTGGATCTGAACAAGGATGGGCGCATTGACGCCACGGATGTGCGGATGCTGACCCGCGCCCAGGCGCAGCAGATTTTCGTAGAGCATTATTTCCGCCGTCCGCGCCTGTCCGAACTGCCCGATGCCGTGCAGGCCAGCGTCTTCGACATGTATGTGAACGCGGGCACCAATGCGGTGAAGATCCTGCAGCGGCTGGTCGCGCGCATGGGCTTTGCGGCAACGGCGGATGGCCTCATCGGCCCGCAGACCATCGCTGCGGCCCGTAATGCGGCGGCGGCGGCCCCCGATCATTTCGCCGACGCCTACGGGATCGCCCGGCGGAATTACTACTACGCGCTTGCCGATCAGCGCCCCGCCAGCCGCAAATACGCGCGCAGCAAGGCGGGCGGCAAGGGCGGCTGGATCACCCGGGCCGAGGAGTTCATCTCTCCGCGTTATCACCTGACCGAGGCCGAGCATCGCGAAAGGACCGCCAAATGGGCATGATCGACCGCTTCATCGGGTTGGGCCAGGGCGTCACCGCCCTTGGCAGCGCCGCGACCGGCATGGCCGAGGTCTTCACCCAGAACGCCACCCGCAAGATGGAACTTGAGGAGGAAGCCTATGCCCGCGCCATCAACCAGCTTGGGCAGGAGTTCCAGACCACCCGTCCAGGCTTTTTCGACGGCTTCGTCAACGGGTTGAACCGTCTTCCCCGACCGCTTCTGGCCTTGGGGACCATGGGCCTGTTCGTCTATGCCATGGTGGAACCGCAAGGTTTCAGCCTGCGCATGGTGGGCCTGCAACAAGTGCCCGAACCCCTGTGGTGGCTTCTGGGCGCCATCGTCGGATTCTACTTCGGGGCGCGCGAGGCGCATCATTTCCGCCACCGCGTCTGGCCTGCGGCCCAGGTCCAGACCAGCGTGACCACGACACAGGGGGCCGCGGCGGTCCAGCCGAACGACGATTTCGCCGACAACGCCGCCTTGCGCGACTGGCTGGTCAGCCTGCGCGAATAGGCCGCAGCCTGTCGGAGCAAAACAAGGGGCGGGGGACGAAGGGGGGACTTTTCCCCCCTTTTGCATGGGCCTATGCTGGGCGGACACTCAAGGATCGCGCCATGACAGCAGAATTCGGCCATTTTGCCCTGATCCTCGCCTTTGCGGTATCGCTGTATCAGATGGTGGTGCCGATGATCGGGGCGTCGAAAGGCTGGGGCCCCTGGATGGACAGCGCCCGCCCGGCGGCCGTGGCGCAATTCCTGCTGGTGAGCCTGTCCTTCGCGGCGCTGACGGTGGGTTTCGTCACCTCGGACTTCTCGCTGAAACTGGTCTACGAGAATTCGCATACGGCGAAGCCGATGCTCTACAAGATCAGCGGCGTCTGGGGGAACCACGAAGGGTCCATGCTGCTCTGGGTGCTGATCCTGTCGCTGTTCGGGGCGGCCGCCGCGACATTCGGTGACAACCTGCCCCCCGCCTTGCGGGCGCGGGTGCTGGCGGTGCAGGCGTCGATCGGCGCGGCCTTCTATGCCTTCATCATCTTCACCTCGAACCCCTTCCTGCGGCTGGCAAGCCCGCCCTTCGACGGGCGCGACCTGAACCCGCTGCTGCAGGATCCGGGCCTGGCCTTCCATCCGCCGTTCCTCTACCTGGGTTATGTGGGCCTCTCGATGGCCTTCAGTTTCGCCGTCGCCGCGCTGATCGAAGGTCGCGTGGACGCCGCTTGGGCGCGCTGGGTCCGGCCCTGGACCCTGGCTGCCTGGATGTTCCTGACCATCGGCATCGCGCTTGGCAGTTGGTGGGCCTATTACGAGCTTGGCTGGGGCGGCTTCTGGTTCTGGGATCCGGTGGAAAACGCCAGCTTCATGCCCTGGCTGCTGGCCGCCGCCCTGCTGCATTCCGCCATCGTCGTCGAAAAGCGCGAGGCGCTGAAAAGCTGGACGATCCTGCTGGCGATCATGGCCTTCGGATTCTCCATGATCGGCACCTTCATCGTGCGGTCGGGCGTCATCACATCCGTCCACAGCTTTGCCAGCGACCCGGCGCGGGGCGTGTTCATCCTGGGCATCCTGGTGGTCTTCACGGGCGGGGCGCTGACGCTCTATGCGGCGCGGGCGCAGCAGATGACGGCCAAGGGGGTCTTTGCGCCGGTATCGCGCGAAGGGGCCCTGGTGCTGAACAACGTCCTGCTGGCCGTCGCGGCATTTGTGGTCTTCATCGGCACCATGTGGCCGCTGATCGCCGAGATGCTGTGGGACCGCAAGCTGTCGGTCGGCGCGCCCTTCTTCAACAAGGCCTTCACGCCCTTCATGATCGTGCTGGCCATCGCGCTGCCCCTTGGGGCGATCCTGCCGTGGAAGCGCGCCACGCTGGGCCGGGCGATGCGGCCCCTGTGTGGCGCGCTGGCTCTGACGGCGGCGGTCATGGCGCTTGTCTGGGCGGTCTCGACCGGGCGGTCGGCCATTGCCGTCATCGGAGCGGGTCTTGGCGCCTGGATGATCTTCGGCGCGATGGCCGAACTGATCCACCGCACCGGCCAGTCGGGCCTGTCGCGCCTGTTGCGCCTGCCGCGCGCCGACTGGGGCAAGGCCACCGCCCATGCGGGCCTTGGCGTCACCTTCATCGGCATCGCCCTTCTGACCGCCTGGCAGGTCGAGGACATCCGCGTGGCGCAGGTTGGCCAGCCCTTCCAGGTCGCGGATTACCAGATCACCCTGGCCAGCGTGGATGAGGTCGAGGGACCGAACTACATCTCGACCACCGCGATGATGCAGGTGGCGCGGGGCGGGCGCCCGGTCGCTACCCTGCATCCCGAAAAGCGCGTCTATCCCGTCCAGGCCATGCCCACGACCGAGGCCGCCATCGACAACGGCATCTTCCGCGACATCTATCTGGTCATCGGGGACGCGCAGGCGGACGGAGGCTGGGCGGTGCGCATCTACATAAAACCCTTCGCCAACTGGATCTGGGCGGGTGCCCTGTTGATGGCGCTTGGCGGGTTGGTCAGCCTGTCAGACCGCCGCTATCGCGTGGCCGCAGGCGCCCGGCGCGCGCCCGCAAAAGCGGTGCCCGCGGAATGAGGCGGCTTGTCCTTCTGATCGCCCTGCTCTTGCCTTTCGCGGGTTTCGCCGTACAGCCGGACGAGGTCTTGCCCGATGCGGGGCAAGAGGCGCGGGCCCGCCAGATCTCGCAACTGCTGCGCTGCCCGGTTTGCCAGGGCGAGAATATCGACGAATCGAACGCTCCCGTCAGCCGCGACCTGCGGCTCTATGTGCGCGAACGGATCGTGGCGGGCGACAGCGACGACCAGGTGATCGACGCCGTGGTGGACCGCTTTGGCGAATTCGTGCTGTTTCAGCCCCGCGCCCAGGGCGGCAATCTGGTGCTGTGGCTGGCAGGCCCCGTCATGCTGCTGCTGGCGGCGGTGCTGGCCTGGCATTTCCTGCGCAGCCGCGCGCAGGCCCGGCCTGAGGAGGCGAAGGCGCTGAGCCAGGCGGAACGCGAGCGCCTGGACCAGATCATGCGCGACTGACGCCGGGTCGCGCTTTTCCCGGCTGCTTTTTGCGCCATGATACCCCGAAAAGGGGGACCGCCATGAGTTATGAGACCATCACCTTCGTTGCCCACGAAGGCATCGCCACGCTGACCCTAAATCGCCCGCAGGTGATGAACGCGCTGAGCAGCCGGATGCGGGCCGAGATCACGGATGCGGTCGCAACCCTGGCTGACGATGTGCGCTGCCTGGTCATCACCGGGGCAGGGCGCGGCTTCTGCTCGGGCCAGGATCTGACCGACCGCGCGGCGGCGGCCGATCTGGAAGGGACGCTGCGCGACGAATACGAACCCATGCTGCGGGCGATCCGGGCCTGCCGCGCGCCGGTGATCGCGGCGGTCAACGGCGTGGCGGCGGGGGCAGGGGCGAACCTTGCCTTGGCGGCGGATGTGGTGATTGCGGCGCAAAGCGCCAGCTTCATCCAGGCCTTCGCGCGGATCGGGCTGGTTCCCGATGCGGGCGGCACCTTCATCATTCCGCGCGCCGTGGGCACCGCGCGCGCGCTTGGCATGATGCTGTTCGCCGAACCCGTCAGCGCGCGCCAGGCCGCCGACTGGGGCCTGATCTGGGAGGCGCTGCCCGACGATGCCTTCGCCGAAGGGGTCGCCGCCCGCGCCCGGCACCTGGCGCAGGGACCGACCGCCGCCTATCGCGCGATCCGAGAGGCCGTGGCGGCATCCACCCAGAACGACCTGGACGCGCAGCTTGCGCTTGAGGCCCGGCTGCAGGGCGCGGCGGGCCGAACGGCGGATTTCGTCGAAGGCGTGACGGCCTTCCTGGAAAAGCGCCCGGCGCGGTTTACCGGGCGTTAGGGCATCGACATTCATCCCTGCGCCGCCCTTGAACTGGCGAAGGCCATCGCCTTCGCTACGCGATGAGATTGCAACCCATAACGCCGGGCTATCGTGGGCTTGGGTGGCAATGTCTCTGATGGCACCCAATCACGCGCGCAGGGGAAACGCATGCGTTTCTGGTCCCGCCCGGTCATGGAGGCGGACTGCGCCGCCCTTGTATCGGCTGAATGTCGATCCGCGCCTTAGGCGATCTGGGCGAAGCGCGGGGCAGGGGTCCGGTTGTCGAAAAAGGGCACCGTATCCGGCACCGGCAGGGGCGCATCGGGGGCCAGGCCCGCGATCAGGTCGGCCAGTTCGGCAAGCACGACCTCGGTGATGAAGGGCAGGTCCAAGGCGCGCGCCTTGGCCAGGGGCACCCAGTGGAGATGCGAAAGCTCGTCGCAGGCGCGGCTGAAGTCGTCGGGATCGGTGGCAAGCCTGGCGGCATCCGCCACGAAGAAATGCGCGTCGAATCGGCGCGGGCGACCGGGCGGCGTGATCGCGCGGAACAGATAGGTCAGGCTTGATGCATCCGGCGCAAGCCCGGCTTCGGCGAAGCCCGGCCAGCCGCAGGGGCCGGGGCGGCCGATCAGCTGGCCCGTCTCCTCGGCCAGTTCGCGCAGGGCGGCGGCGGCGATGGCGTCGGGGTCGGGCACGGTCCCCGGCCGGGGCTGCTGGAGAAGGCGGCTGCGATGCGGATCAGCCAAGGGCGCTGCCAGCGGTGCCGTGGCGTCGGCGGCATCGACCGCTCCGCCCGGAAAGACATATTTCGACGGCATGAAGGCCGCCCCCGCGCCACGCATTCCCATCAGCACGGACACGCCCGCGGACTGCCTGCGCAGCAGGATGATCGTGGCGGCGTCCCGGATGGGGGTGGCGTCGGGTGTCACGACAGGGACGAAGGGGCAAGAGAAGCGGGCGCGGCAGTGCTGCCGAAGCCATGCATCCGCCGCGCCCATTGCAGTCCGACAAAGGCCCCCTTGATGCGCGGCAGCAGCAGCAGCGACAGGATCACCGCGCCAAGCCCGAAGGTCCAGATCATCGTCATGGCCGAGGGCCGCCAGGCGATATAGCAGGCCAGCAGCAGCGGCGCGCCCAGATGCGAGACCAGCAGGATCGTCAGATAGGCCGGGCCATCGTCGGCGCGCTGATGGTGCATTGCCTCGCCACAGGCCGGACAATGATCGGCAACCTTCAGAAAGGACCGGAACAGCTTGCCTTCCCCGCAGGCCGGGCAGCGGCCCCTGGCGCCGCGCAGCATGGCTTGTCCGGTCGGGCGTTCGGTCGTGTCGCTTTGCGCAAGATCACGGGGCATGGCATTCTCCGGTGGGGGCCGGAGGCCAATCTAGGGGGCCGGGTGCCCCGTTGCCAACCCTGTCGGACCGAAAAACTGCAACTGTTGGCGGCGGCATTTCAATGCAGGGGTTGCATCGGCGCCATCAGTACGCGGTTGCGGCCCAGGGATTTCGCCGTGATCATGGCGCGATCCGCCCGCTCCAACGCGATCTCGGCCAGGATGTCGGGGCGGCTGACGTGAAACGGCGCCTGTTCCAGCGCGACGCCGACCGACAGCGTCGCCTGCACTTCGCCGCCGCCCGAAAGACGCGGCAGCAGGGACGGGCGCATCTCGACAGCGCGGCGGATGTCCTCGGCCAGGCGCTGCGATTCGGGTTCGGTCGCGTCGGGCAGGACGACCAGGAACTCCTCTCCTCCCAGCCGGGCGGTCAGCCCGCGGTTCGACACGATGCCCTCGATCCGGTGGGCCACGTCGCACAGGACCGCATCGCCCGCCGAATGGCCGAAGTTGTCGTTGATCGTCTTGAAGCGGTCCAGATCCAGCGCCATGACCGCAAAGCTCGCCTGCCGCCGCATGGCGCAACGCGCGATTTCCGTCAGCTGGGGCAGGGCATAGCGGCGGTTGTAAAGCCCGGTCAGCGGATCGGTCATGGCCCAGGCCATGTTGCGCTTCACTTCCTCGCGCCGGGTATCGGCCCGGCGCTTGCGGTTCAACTGGTTGCGCAGGGCCAAGGCGGCGATTTCGGCGTTGTTCTCCTCGGTTGGATCCAGGGGCAGAACCTCGCCCGCGCCCAGGTCCAGGGCGATGGCGCAAAGCTCCTCGCGCTCGGGCGCGACAAGGACCGCAAAGCCCGCTTCCTTCGAGCCGTTGCGCGAACGCAGTTCCGACAGCAGCCGCAATCCGTCGCCCTTGCGCTCGATATCGGCGGCGATGATGTACAAGTCCGCCCCGTCGCCCTGGGCCGCCGCGCTCAGGGTCTCGTCGGGGCTTGAGATCGCGAACCGGCAGTTCAGGCGCGGCTGCAGAATGTGCCGCCAGCGCTGCGCCCGCGCCGGCTGGTCGGCCACCAGCACGACATTGCCCGAGGGCGCATGGACAAAACCCGACGCTGCCTCGGCCATGGCGAATTCAGGGGCGACATCGGTTTCCGAATCGCGCAGAAGGCCGCGCACGCGGGCAAGCAGCATCTGCTCCTCGACCCGCGGATCAAGGGCGGCCGAGGCGCCGGCCTGCAACGCCTCGACCCGGCGCTGTCCATCGGCAAGCGCCAGCACCGGCGTATGCGGCCGTTCGGCCGAGACAAGCTGGAAGAAGTCGGCCAGGGGCATTCCGCCAAAGCCCGGCCCCAGCAGGATCAGGTCGGGACGGCCGAGCCGCAGTTGGGACAGCAATTCGTCGGCATTCGCGGCCGCCAGAACGTCATAGCACGCACCCGACAGCCTGACCTTCAGGCTGATCCGGCTTGTCGCGCTGCTTTCTGCGACAAGGATACGTGCAGTCATGATGGACGTCTCCTTACCGACGGCATTGCCGAAGAATGGCATTGATTCCTTAACAAAGCCTTAAGGCTTGTGAAGATTTCGTTGCAGAACCGCATAAAACTCAAAGTTAACAGGCGGATATCCGCCAGTTGTGATGATCACGTTTCTGTCATATCATATCTAAAGTGTTCTAAAGTTGCGAGGCGGTTCAGATGACAGACCAACCCACTACGCAGCCTAAGGGGAAGCGGGTTAAAAATCCGTTAAGCCCCCACGCAATGCGAGAGCTGAAGCACATTCGACCAGGCCTTGCCATCTATCAGACCGGTGCTTCGAAGTTCTGGTATGCGCGCTGGTGGCATCCCGTCGAACGCAGACACATTGTCAGGTCCACAAAGGAGACCTCTCGGATCGAAGCACGCAAGGCGGCTGAAGAATTGATGGCTGACTACGTCGCCAAAATTCCAAAGGTCGAGAAGCATCATCTCTTCGACCACTATGCCAAGCTACTCGACAAGCACAACGAACAGGCAGGCAAGTCTTCAGTGATCACGAATGATCGTTGGACGCTGTTTAATCCCGACCACGGACTGTCTGAGGCGTTCGGGAAGAAAGACATCCGCACGATCAGCGCCTCGGATATCAAGGACTACCTACACTCAATGGACGAGGGCAGGGGGAAGCCGCTAACCCATGCATCTAAGATCAAGTTCATGGGTACGCTGAAGAAGGTTCTGATGCTTGCAGCCGACCATAAGGTGCTGACAGCGATACCAACGTTCCCCAAGATCAACGAACGGCCAACCGCCCGCGTTACGTTCACTGAGGGCGAGTACAAGAAGCTGCTGAAGACTGCGCGCGAAACCAACATGCAGATGTATCACGCGATATCGTTCTTGGTCGGAAGCTTCCTGCGTCCCACAAAAACTGAGCTGTTCGCCCTGAAGAACAAAGACATCGTTGAGCATGACAATCCACAGTCGCTTCATCTAGCAGTGCGCGGAAAGACGGGCGAACGCGTCACCGTTACAATGCCGCACTGTGTCGATATCTGGAAGAAGCAGCTCAAGCTAACCGGTGCGGATAAGGCCGACGATTACGTATTCTTCCCAGATGAGCAGAACCGTAAGACGATCATCAATCGCGTAATCCGCCAGTTCAATGCCCTTATGGATAAAGCTGAATTGAAATGCGACAACCTTGGTCGTCCTAGGTCCATGTACTCCCTTCGCCATTACGCATTGCAGCAGCGGCTTCACAAATCAGGTGGCAAGGTCAATATCTTCAGCTTGGCGAAGAACGCCGGAACTAGCCCGGCAATGCTTGAAGCTCATTATTTGAAGCATATGGCGTTGAACGAAGACCTCATCAGAAACCTGCACGCTAACAAGGACGATTGATCCAAATCATCGGTATGCCTGAACGCTGACAGGCCATAAAAGCGTCCATCGGCCCTATTTGATGGATGCAATGATGACCTTTGACAAAGCCCGTGCAGCGAAGATTGCTGAATTAAACGATGAGCTTCGCATCAGTACCTTCGACGCAGCCGCTAGCCAAAACAAGATCATGGTAGCTGGCGAACTGGGATCGGATGTGGAGATGGTTGCTCGCGTCTTGCGTGCAGCTGCCGCGTTCAAGGACTTCAACGCCGACAATGATCCCTATGGAGAGCATGACTGCGCCTCGTTCGACGTCCATGGCGTTCGCTGCCTCTTCAAGATCGACTACTACGATCTGAACCTCGAATGGCACAGCCCTGATCCAACCGATCCCAAAGTTACACGCAGGGTGATGACTGTTATGTATGCAAGGGATTACTGATCTGTGCCAGGGCCGCAATAGATTGCGGCCCTTGCGGTCCTTGCTGCTCTTTAGGCATCGCTCAGTTGTTACCGGCCGAAAATGCGATCAGAGCAACCCTTGTTCCAGATGGCACCGCGCATGTTAAAGTATTATTCCCTTCTACTGCGATCTTTTCAGCTAATCCAATACGATTTGAGGAAGGTGTAACAAATTCTTGAACCTCAGTTATTCCAGTCCACGTTAAATTGGTTGCGGAAGCTGCGACAATAAATGCATAAATCATGTGACCAACTGTTGCTGTGTCAATGACTATCGTTGACTGAACACTGCCAACCCCTGATGAACGCGAATCAACATCAGATACAATAACATTGACGCCAGAGAATACCATAATGTGAGTATATGGAGTGGCGTTAGCATGAGCAACGTCTACCGTTCCGGTCGCCCCTGTTGGAACTCGCACTTTCCAAATTGAGTTGAACGTATTCCATGCACCGCCTTCGGTACCAGCTTTGGCAAGTAATTGCGCTGGAATTCCATTCACAGTTACAGATGCAACTTGTGAGTCTGCCGCTTGCGCTGTGGGAATGCCAATTATAACATCTCTGCTGGCATTTACAGGGCCAATGTCAACACCTGCAAATGATCTTGTGGCGCTTGATCCACTTAACGTATAGCCTTGGCGATATCCAAATGGCGCTACCTCTGATTCAGCTTTGGCCCATATCAACGTTGAACCATAAAAGCTTTTGGTGATTTCTTGTGATCCAAAGAAACGCTTTGCGATTGTAGAGTTTTTCAATACTGGCATGTGTTACCCCGATATATGATAGAATGTATTAGGGTCTTTTGTTGCCAATGCGTCATATGCTGCTTGTGTCAGGACGATATGAGGCGTGGCATCAGTTCCTGCTGGGCCTTGTATACCTTGTGCGCCAGTATCACCCTTGTCTCCCTTTGGGCCTTGTGGCCCTGTAGAGCCGGTGTCGCCTTTCGGACCAGCTGGACCGGTCAGCCCCACGGGGCCGGTATCGCCAGTGTCACCTTTGGGGCCAGGAATACCTTGGATGCCCTGTTGTCCTGTGTCTCCTTTTGGTCCCTGAGGACCGACATCACCCTTCAAGCCCTGTGGTCCCGTATCGCCCTTGTCTCCTTTGATGCCCTGAAGGCCTTGTAGTCCCTGTTCGCCCTGATCACCTTTGGGACCGGCTGGACCGGTTAGCCCAACGGGCCCTTGTATGCCCTGCGGACCTTGAATGCCTTGCTCCCCGGCATCGCCTTTCGGACCAGCTGGTCCCGTCAAGCCAATCGGCCCTTGAACGCCTTGCGGGCCTTGTTCTCCTTGAGGACCAGGTTCGCCCTGCGGACCTTGCGGGCCGACTGATCCCGACCCACCGACAACAATCGGAACTTCAATCAACGAAACTGCGTCGCTGCTGCCCTGAATGACTATCTGCATTATGCGACCCCTGCGATGATGATTAGCTCGACGTTGTGATCACCCGGCAAAGCAATAGAGCGGCCGTTCTTGATGATTTTGAAATCGAACTGGGCTGGGCCGATGCTCCAGCTAGACGTATCAGCCGCACGCATGAAGACGGTGCGGGTCTCTTCATCGATTGTAATAGTCAGCGGATACTTCGCTTTTCCTTGACCGACAGCAGCGAGGAATTCATCGAAGGGATGTAGGGCCGCCCATTCTTCTTCTGTGAAGGTGGCAAATGATTCAAATGCGCTGCCTTTTTTGATCTTCGCCATGGTCGGCCTGCCGTAAACTGTTAACTGTTCAAATATTTAAGGGCAGGCAGATTTCGTGGTGATTTGCGCAGGATGATTGATGGCTAGTAAGAATGACCCGCCGTATCCACCCGCCGAACGGGATGGGGTCAGAGTTGAGAGAGAGAAAGACCCCTTCAAAGAGGGCGATGTCTTCTTCGAAGTGCTTATCGAAGGAATAGACAGGTGGACCAAGGAGCCTTTGCGAATTAGGGTTCCCAAGGAAACTAAGGATGGAGAACCGTGGTGGGAGAGCTACGTTCCCGTCGAAAAGGTATGGTCCATTCGTAACGATGAGCGAGAGGGTGTCGAGCTACAGCAATCTGATGACGGCACCATCTTCGAAATTTATACGGCAGATTTGGACAAATGGACAGGTAAGCATCTTCGCATCGAGCAGCCTTCGACCTTTTGGTATGCCTACATGCCTATCGAAGAGATATGGCGTATTCGCAATGTGGATCGGGGCAACGTAACTATCGAACAGGCAGAGAACGGCTACCTGTTTGAAGTGTTCCGAGAGGGGAAGCAAACGACGAGAAAAGAGCTTCCTGCTCGCCTTGAATGGTATGGTGAACATTACAAGCCTATGGAACAAATCGTCGCTGAGGCCGATAAGCTGAAGTTGGAGCATTGGGGGCTGATGGAAGCATTCTCTGATAGGAAAAGTGGTGACTACCTCAGATTGGTAATGCATCATCTTGACGGAGATCTTTCGTTCTATGCCGAGACACGGAGGAACGGAAAAGAGCGGACGCTTTGGAATGAGCGTACTGGCGTCAGGAAGGTTAAGCAAATCTTCGAAGAGCACGATGACGTTGATGCGGTTCATTTCTTAGATTGGAAGCGTGGATACTTCGCCTTCTCTGAACACCGTGAACTTGATAGACAAACCAGCACTAATACGAACGATGGAGATCGAAAGATGAACAAAGAAGATTTGCTGAAAGGCCTTGCCGACACCGCGCTTGATGAAGACGCAATCAAAGCTATCCGAGACCTGCTCGACAACAAAGACAAGGAAGCAAAGAAGCTCAGTAAAGCTAAAAGCGATATCAACAAGATTCTTACGGATAACGGCTACACTCTGGTTCAGCTGTTCCCTGAGGTTATTGAAGAAGCATTTTCCGAGCGTCTGGCTGCGGAGTTGAAAGAAGTTGAAGAACGGCATGCGCAACAGCTTCGGGAAGCTAAAGGACGGAAGCCTCGTGGAAGCAGCTCCACCAGCGGGACCGGAAACAAACCCACTTCCGCAGCAAACAAGCAGAAGTTCACGAGAGATAAACGATACCAGTCTCCGCTAAATCCTGAGTTTGTCATCACAGGACGAAGCGGAAAGCGTGGAGACAAAGAGCAAGCTGAGATCGATAGAGTTCGTGAAGCTGGCTTGGAATGGATCAAACTTCCTGATGAACCCGGCGTCGTGACTCCTGCTGATGCGAATGCCAACGAGAACGCTGAAGCCTAAAAAATAGATGCGGCCCTGCTTGGGAGATCCGGGCAGGGCTTCTCGCTTTGAGGTGTGCTTAATTCGCTGCGCCTCTTGCGACAGAGAGGCGAAAGTCTATGAAATTTTTCAATCTCAACGCGACCACGCCTTGCTGAAAACTGCCTAATTTTTGAGTTCTTTGAATCAAAGGGGGTCAAGCCCTTGTTCTTACGGCGAAACAAATCGTAAGCCACAACCCCTTGTTTTCCAGAAGCTAAATGGCATCTTACTGGAGCCGCCGGACAACCGGGGGCGATTTTACCAAAGGCCATTTCAAAGGAGACTCCTATGGCACATTTTACCTCAATTACGATTGGCCTCAGCGTCGAGGCCGAATTCAAGAAGGTCCTGACCGTCGAGCAGTTCGAACAGTCCAACGATCATCTTGACGATCTGGTCAGCTTCAGCATGTTCACCCACGCCTGGAAGGACGCTCCTGCGAAGGATGCTGT
>NZ_JBDPNJ010000044.1:0-16075 GCF_039770665.1 Paracoccus sp. SSK6
CTAGTTCGAGTGGCAGCTAGGTCCGCAAAGCGGATACATGACCCCAGAACCGGAACGGAAGGGATCAACCTGAAACCCCGCGCGTCCTTGCGGTAGACGACAACCCTCTAGAACGGCGCCGGCTGGCTGAAGCTGACCTGCACCCCGCTGTCGGGATGGCGCAGGCGCAGGCTTTCGGCGTGCAGCATCAGGCGCGGATGATCCGCCGCGGCGCCTGCCGCATACAGCGGATCGCCCAGGATCGGGTGGCCGGTCTCGGCCATGTGGACGCGCAGCTGGTGGCTGCGCCCGGTCAGGGGGAACAGGCGCACGCGGGTTTCCGCGTCCGTCGCGCGGATCACCCGCCATTCGGTCAGCGCGGGGCGGCCTTCGACATGATCGACCTTCTGGCGCGGGCGGTTCGGCCAGTCCACGATCAGCGGCAGGTCCACCTGACCGGTCTTCGGTTCCAGCCGCCCGGCAAGACGCGCCACATAGGCCTTCTTGACGCGCCGCTCCTCGAACTGCTTGGCCAAGGTGCGCTGCGCATGGGGCGTCAGGCCGAAGACCATCACGCCGGACGTGTCCTGGTCCAGCCGATGCACCAGCAGGATCGTCGGAAAGGCGCCGCGCAGGCGGTTGATCAGGCAGTCGTCCTTGCCCTCGCCCCGGCCCGGCACGGACAGGAGGCCCGAGGGTTTGGAAACCACCAGGATCTCGTGGTCGGCATGGATCACCTCCGGCTGGTCCGGCGGCGGGGCATAGGCGAAGGCCGTCATTTCGCGACCAGCCGGATCGCCAGGCCCGCGAACATCACGGCGGCGATCCTGTTGATGAGGCCAAGGCGCTGCCCGATCACATGGCCCGCATGGCCCGCGACGATGCCGTAACCCATCGTCACCAGCGTGCCGGTGAAGGCGAAGATCAGCCCAAGGCCCGCGATCTGCTGCCAGACCGGACCCCAGGCGGGATTGGTGAACTGCGGCAGGAAGGCCAGCAGGAACAGGACCGGCTTGGGGTTCAGGACATTGGACAGGAAGCCGCGCCGGATGATGTTCCAGGGCCGCACGCTGCCCCGCGCCGAGGGATCCGCCGGTCCCGCGCGCCAGCTTTTCCACGCAAGCCACAGCAGGTAACCCGCGCCCGCGTATTTGATCGCGCGCAGCGCCTCGGGGTGGGCGGCGACCACTGCGCCAAGGCCCAAAGTCGCCAGCGTCACATGCAGCAGCACGCCCAGACCCACGCCAAGCCCCGCAAGCGCGCCTGCGCGCGGCCCGCCCTGGATGCCGCAGGCGCTGGCGAAGAACACGTCCTGCCCCGGCGCCAGGTTCAGCATCAGCCCGCCCGCGACGAATGCGGCCAGTTGCGACAGGGGGATGGCGGCGATCGTGTCCCAGATCATCCCTGTTGTTCCTGCGGCAACCCGTCGGCGATGTCGTAGTAGTCGCCCTTGTCGGCCACATAGATATGGCCCACCAGTTGCAGGCCCGTGGGATTGTCCACGGCCCCCGCCGCGACCTCGACCCGGTCGCTGCCCGTCCTGCGCCAGAACAGGCTGCTGCCGCAGTCCGGGCAAAAGCCGCGCTCGGCTTCGTCAGAGGAGCGGAACCACTTGACCGGCCCCTCGACCGCCAGTTCGGCGGACCCGGCGGCGGCCCAGACATGGCCCGACCAGCGGCGGCACTGGCTGCAATGGCAGGCGCGCAGGGGATCGCCGCCCCAAGTGCCCGTGAAGCTGACCGCGCCGCAGAGACAGCGTCCGGTGAAATCAGACATCCCTGAAAACCTCCTCCAGAATGGCGGCCAGCCGGGCAGCATCGGTTTCAGTGAAGGCATCCGGCCGGTCGCTGTCGATGTCCAGAACGCCGATCAGCCGCCCCCCGTTGCCAAAGACCGGCAGAACGATTTCCGACCGGGTGGAACTGGCGCAGGCGATATGGCCGGGAAAGGCGTCCACATCGGGCACAAGCTGCACCTGCCCCGTGCGCGCCGCCGCCCCGCAGACCCCGCGCGAGAACGGGATCACCAGGCAGCCATGGCCGCCCTGATAGGGGCCGATCTTCAGCAGTTCGGGCGCGACCACGCGGTAGAAGCCCGTCCAGTCGAAGCGGTCGTCCGCATGGTGGATCTCGCAGGCGAGCGTCGCCATCAGGGCAACTTCGTCGGTCTCGCCCTCGGTCAGGGCACGGATGCGGGCGGAAAGCGCGTCGTAATCGGTCATGCCCCCTTTCTAAGCGCCAGGGTTCCGCGCGAAAAGCCGTCTTTCGTCCATTTGACGCGAGTGCGCGCTTCGGGCCAATCTGCGCGCCATGAACCGCCTGACCCTGACGCAGCGCATTCTTCTGGCAAGCCTGATCGTGCAGGCGGCGCTGTTCGCGGCCCTGGCCGCGGCCAGCCTGGAAAGCGCGCGCCGCGACATCGCGACGGAAACGCGGCTGGCAGTGGACACGGCGCGCGCGCTGGTGCTGGCGACCGTGGGCACCATGCAGGGGGCGGTGCCGCCCGACCGGATCATGCGGCTTCTGCCCGAACGGCTGGTGGTGCCGCGCCATGTCACGCTGGGCATCGTCGATGCGGCGGACGGCGTGCTGCGCCGCCCGCCCGCCCCGGTCCCCGCCCCCGTCCCGGCGCCGCGCTGGTTCGCGTCGCTGGTGGCCCCCGGCCCGCTTGAAACCCGCCTGCCCGTGGCGATCGAGGGGCGGCCGCGCGGCTATGTCTTCATCGGCGCCGATCCGGGGACCGAGATCGCGCTGGCCTGGCGCGACCTGCGGGCCTTCCTGGGGCTGGCAGGGCTGGCCGCGCTGGTGCAGGCGGGGCTGATCCTGTGGGCCACGCGGGGGGCGCTGCGCCCCGTGGGCGTGATCGCCAGCCGCCTGGCCGACCTGCGCCGGGGGGATCTGTCGGCCCGCGTGGGCCCGGTGCCGCAGCGCGATCTTGCCCCCGTGGCCGCCGGGGTGGACGACCTGGCCCAGGCCCTGGCTCAGGCGCAGGCGGACCGCGCCCGGCTGCAGCGCCGCGTCGTCACGCGCGGGGACGAGGAGCGCAAGGCCATCGCCCGCGACCTGCATGACGAGATGGGCCCCTGCCTGTTCGGCCTGCGGGTCGAGGCCGATGCCCTGCGCGAGGCCGCCCCCACCCCCGCCATCGAGGCCCATGCAACCTCCATCGCCCGGATCGCCGAGGAGATCGCCCGCGTGAACCGCGCCCTTCTGGGCGACCTGCGGCCCATGGCCATCGGGCAACTGCCGCTGGCCGCCGTCCTGGGGGATTATGCCGCCGACCTGGGGCGGCGCTTCCCGGATCTGGGGATCGACCTGGATCTGGCACCCGGCCTGCCGGAACCGGACGAGGCCACCGCGCTGACGCTGTTCCGCATCCTGCAGGAAGGCACCACCAATGCCCTGCGCCATGCCGGGGCCAGCCGGGTTTCGATACGCCTGTGGACCGATCCCGCCCATTGGCGGATGGAGTTGCGCGACAATGGCCGGGGCATGGCGCAGGGCACGCGCGAGGGCACCGGCCTTACGGGCATGCGCGAACGGATCACGCTTCTGGGCGGCGATTTGCGCTTGTCCTCGGGCGCGGGGGGAACCACCATTGCCGCCAGCCTGCCCTTGCAGCAGCCGGAAGAAGGATCGCCATGAAATCCGCGCTTGTCATCGACGATCACCCGATCACGCATCTGGGCGCGAACCGCCTTTTGCGCGACCTGGGCTATGACCGCATCGGCCAGGCCATGTCGGGCGAGGAAGCGCTGGCGCAACTGACGGCGGGCGATGCGCCCGACCTGATCGTCCTGGACATCAGCCTGCCGGGCGCGGGAGGGCTGGATCTGGTGGCGCCCTTGCGCGCGGCGGCGCCGGACGCGCGGATCCTGATCTTTTCCATGAACGACCAGACGGGTTTCGCCGCCCGTGCCCTGCAGGCGGGCGCCCAAGGGTTTTTGTCGAAGAACGCGCCCCCTTCCGACTTCCGCGAGGCGGTGCGGATGCTGGAGGAAGGCGAGTTCTATCTGTCGCCGCGCCATGCCATGGCGCTTGCGACGCTGCGGGCGGGGGCGGCGGCCGATCCGCTGGGGGCGCTGTCGGACCGGGAACGTCAGGTGCTGGCCCTGATCGGCCGGGGCCTCAGCCTGCAGGCCATCGCGGACGAGCTGGATGTCAGCTACAAGACCGCCGCCAACACCTCGTCCCTGCTGAAGAAGAAGCTGGGCGTGGACGGGATCAACGGCTTGATGAAATTCGCATTGGACAGCGGGGTATGATGGCGATGCTGGGTTGGTTCAGTCTGGATGACGACGCCCCGCCGGGCGAGGCGGACCGGATCCTGGCGCGCCTGGCCACCCGATTGGCCGATTCGGGGCTGCGCGTGGCGGGCGCCACCCAGCGGAACACCGATCTGGGTGCGGACTGCGCCTGCGACATGGACGTGCTGGTGATCGGCGAGGAGGACAGGCCGGTCCGCATCTCTCAATCGCTCGGGGCCGGATCGAGCGGCTGCCGGCTGGATCCGGGCGCGCTGGAATCTGCGGCGGCCCGCGTGGGTGCGCGCATGGCGGGGGCGGAACTGCTGATCCTGCCCAAGTTCGGCCGGCAAGAGGCCGTCGGGCGCGGCTTTCGCAGCGTGATCGCGCAGGCGGCGGCGGAGGGGATCCCGGTCCTGCTGCATGTGCCCCCCGAACAGCGCGCGGCTTTCGCCGATTTCTGCGGCGGCATGGGCCAGCATCTTCGGCCCGAAGCCCTGGCCGACTGGTGCCTGGACCAGGTCGCGGGCGTCCGGTGATCCCGCTGATCGACGCGCGCGGGCTGCTGTGCCCCCTGCCGGTCCTGCGGCTGCGCAAGGTTCTGCTGACCCAGCCGCCGGGCGCGCGGGTGCGCCTGCTGGCGACCGACGCCATGGCCGCCGTCGATGTGCCGCATTTCTGCGATGGCGCAGGCCACCTGCTGGTCGGACAGCGCGAGCTGGAGGACGGGGTGATCGAATTCACCGTCGAAAGGGGGCTGTCCGCCCCCTCGGCCGCAGGCGGCCTCACCCCCGAGGATATTTAGGCACAGAAGATCAATGCTTGCGGTATTCTTGAAGACCCTGCCCTTCTTCGGGTTGATCGGCCTGGGATGGCTGGCCGCGCGGACGCGGTTCTTTCCGCAGGAGGCGGCGGCCTGGCTGACGAAGTTCGTCTTCTACTTCGCGCTGTCGGCCATGCTGTTCCGCTTTGCCGCCCGGCTGGATCTGGCCGCGCTGTTCGACACGCGCTTCGTGCTGGCCTATCTGGGGGGATCCTTTGCGGTCTGGCTGATCGGCATGGCGGCGGCGCGGGCGCGCGGCCTGCCCCTGTCGGAAGCCGCGATGGAGGCGCAGTGCTGCATGATCGGCAACACGGGCTTTCTGGGCGTGCCGATGCTGGTCGTGCTGCTGGGGGACCGCGCCATCGGGCCGGTGCTGATGGTGCTGACCATCGACATGCTGGTCTTTTCCACGCTGATCACCCTGATCATCCATGCGGGGCGCCATGGGGGCCTGCGCCTGGCAAGCCTGGTCCCGGTCGGGCGCGGCATCGTCGCCAATCCGATGATCCTGTCGATGGTCGCGGGGCTGGCCTGGGCGCAGTTGCGCCTGCCGCTGCCCGGCCCGCTGGACGAATTCCTGGTCCTGCTGGGCGGGGCCGCCACGCCGGGCGCCCTGTTCGCCATCGGCGCCAGCCTTGCCGGGCGGCGCATCGGGCGGCTTGCGGTGTCGGTCTGGCTCAGCGCGGCCAAGCTGGTCCTGCACCCCTTGGCCGTCGGCGCGGCCGCCTGGGCCCTGCGCGTCGAACCCTTCGCCGCAGGGGTCATGGTCGCGGCGGCGGCCCTGCCGGTGGCGGGCAATGTCTATATCCTGGCGCAGCATTTCCGCGTGGCCCAGCAGCGGGTCTCGGCCGCGATCCTGATCTCGACCATGCTTGGCATCGTGACGATCCCGCTGGTGATGCTGCTGATCGGGCAGGCGTGAAGGCGGTTCCGACCGCACGTCGCCCCGTTCAATGCCCGCCGCCGCCTGCCGCCGCGCGTGCGGGCGGCTTCATCGCCAGCGCCATCAGCGCAAGCCCGACGAACAGCATCGTCAGCAGCGTGAAGACATCGATGAAGGACATGATCGTGGCCTGCCGCGCCACCTTGCCCATCATCTGCGCAAGCGCCCCGTCGGGGCTCAGGCCGTGGCTGGCAAGGTTCTGCCGCATCATCCGAAGCTGGTCCAGGGCCTGGGGGTTGGCCCAGTTCACGGATTCGTCCAGCCGCGCGGTGTGCAGGGCGCGACGGTCGGTCAGCACGGTGTTGATCATCGCCAGCCCGACCGCGCCGCCGAGGTTGCGCATCAGGTTGTAAAGGCCCGAGGCACCCTTCATCTTGGCGGGCGGCAGCGTGCCGAGCGCCAGGTTGTTGATCGGCACCATGCAGATCATCAGGGACAGGCCCCGAAGCACCTGCGGCCAGAACAGTTCGTAAAAGTCCCAGTCGGCGGTCATGCCGGTCAGCATCCAGGACGATGCCCCGAAGCCGATGAAGCCGCAGAGCAGCATCAGCCGCAGGTCCATCCTGGACGACAGCATCCCCGCCAGCGGGGCCGAGACGAACATCGCCAGGCCCGACACGAAGACCGTCTTTCCGATCATCAGGCTGTCATAGCCCCGGATGGCCGAGAGATAGAGCGGGTAAAGATAGGTCATCCCGTAGAGCCCGATCCCCATCACGAAGGAAAAGACCGAGCCGACCGCGAAGTTCGTGTCACTGAAGGCCGAGAAATCCACCAGCGGTTCGTCGCGGGTGAAGGCGCGCCAGAAGGTGACAAACCCGCCCACGATCATCACCACGAACAGGATGGCCACGGCCTCGTCCTGGAACCAGTCGTTCGACGGCCCTTCCTCCAGCACGAATTCCATCGCGCCCAGGAAGGCCGCCAGCGCCACCAGCCCGGTCCAGTCGAACTTGCCCCACAGCGACCATTCCGGCTTGTCGAAATCGACCAGGGCCAGAACGCCCAGGGTGACGGCGATGCCCGCGGGCACGTTGACCAGGAACAGCCAGTGCCAGGACAGCGCATGGCTGAGATAGCCGCCGACCGTCGGCCCCACGGTGGGCGCCAAGGTCGCCACAAGCCCGATCATGGGCGAGACGACATTGCGTTTCGCAGGCGGAAAGATCGTGAAAGCCGCAGCAAAGACCGAGGGGATCATGCCGCCGCCCAGGAACCCCTGGACGCCGCGCCACAGGATCATCTCGTTGATGGACGACGAGGTGGCGCAGAGGAAGGATGCCGCCGTGAAGCCCGCAGCCGAGATGGCGAACAGATAGCGCGTGGACATCATCCGGCCCAGGAAGCCCGACAGCGGGATCATCACCACCTCGGCGATCAGGTAGGATGTCTGCACCCAGGAGATTTCGTCGGATGACGCCCCCAACCCCGCCTGGATCTCCGGCAAGGATGCCGAGACGATCTGGATGTCCAGGATCGCCATGAACATGCCGAAGACCATGATGAAAAAGGCCGCGACCCGGCGCGGCGTCAGCTCCGGCGCGGCGGCCTGTCCGGCGGGGGCGGCCATCTATTCGGCCGCTTCCGTGGCCGCTTCCGTGGCCGCATCGGGGCCGGTGCGGGTGTCGATCGCGACCTCGACCGACAGGCCCGCGCGCAGGTCGGGCGTGCCCTCGGGCAGGGCGATGCGGACGGGGACGCGCTGCACGATCTTGGTGAAGTTGCCGGTCGCGTTGTCGGCGGGCAGCAGGGAAAAGACCGCGCCGGTGGCGGGCGCGACCGACACCACCCGGCCCTCGATCTCGGGGCCCTCGAAGGCATCGACGGACAGGCGCGCGGTCTGGCCCACGCGGACTTCGGCCAGTTGGGTTTCCTTCAGGTTCGCCTCGACATAGAGGCCCTGGTCGGGGACCACGGCGGCCAGCCGGGCGCCGGCGCTGACCAGTTCGCCCCCCTTGATGGCGATATTGGCGACCGTACCGTCGAAGGGCGCGCGCAGGGTGGTGAAGTCCAGGTCGCGCCGCACCTGGGCCACCGCAAGCTCCAGCTCGCGGCGGGTCGCGCCGGCTTCGGCCCGCTGCGCCTTCAGCACCTCGACCTGGGCATTGGCGCCGGTGATGGCGGCGCGGGCCGCGTTGCGGTTGGCCTCGGCGGTGGCCAGGGCTTCGTTGGCCGCGTCCAGATCGGCCTGCGATGTCACCCGCCGCGCCGCAAGGCCACGGGCCCGTTCGGCCGAGGTGCGGGCGGCGGTCAGCACCGCCTCGGACGCGGCAAGCTGCGCCTCGGTTTGCGCGACATTGCTTTCGGCGGCGGCGACCTGCGCGTCGATGCGGGCCAGCGTGCTGGACAGCTCCGCAAGCCGTGCCTGCGCCTGTTCGAGGGCGATGCGGTAATCGCCGTCGTCGATCCGCAGCAGCACGTCGCCCGCCTTGACATGCTGGTTGGCGGCAACGGGAATATCCGCGACATAGCCGGTGATCTTGGCCGAGATCAGCGACAGGTCGGCCCGCACATAGGCATCGTCCGTGGACACCAGAAAGCGCCCTTCGGTCCACCATTGCCAGCCTTCGTAGCCGCCGCCCAGCAGGGCGATCAGCGCAAGCCCGCCCAAGGCCAGCTTCTTGCGGCTCTTGGGGGCGGCAGGCTGCGGTGCGGCGGGCGCTGCGACGGGCTGATCCGCCTCGGGACGTTCGTGTCGGGACATCGGAAGGCTACCTGCGCTCAGGGGACATCGAACCACATGGTTCGAGAAGCGGAAAATAGATCCACGGCGCCGGGTTTTCAATATTCCATCGAACCCTGCGGTTCGATTAAAATGGCGCCATGACGCAGGACAGTACCCCCATCCCCGACGCGCCCTTGCCCCGCCGCCACGCCGCCGGAGAGGATCCCCAGAAACGCGACCAGATCCTGGCCGGGGCCTGGCAGGAATTCATGGCCAAGGGCTTCGACGCGGCCACCATGAACGGGATCTGCCGCGCGGCGGGCGTGTCCAAGGGGACGCTCTATGTCTATTTCCGCAACAAGGAGGATCTGTTCGTGGCCCTGGTCGAACATCGCCGCGCCCAGATCACCGAACAGTTGCGCGCGGCCCTTGCCGTTCCCGGCGGGATCGAGGCGCGGCTGACCGCCTATGCCGCCGCGATGATCCGCATGCAGACCTCGGCAGACGTGCTGCGGTCGCAGCGGATCGTGGTCGCCATGGCCGAACGGATGCCGGACCTTGCCCGCCGCTTCTATGACGCGGGCGCGCGCCAGGTTCTGGGGGGCCTCGGCCGCTGGCTGGCCGAGGCCGAGGAAGCGGGCCTTTTGCACATCCCGAACCCCGAACGCGCCGCGCAACAGTTCATCGAACTGGCGATGGCGGGGGTCTGGCGCCAATTCCTGTTCGGCCTGCGCCGCGACCCGCCCGGCCAGGCCGAGATCGATTCCCTGGCGGCGGACGCCGTGCGGATCTTCATGGCGGCCCATCGGGGGTCCGGGCAGGCGGAGGCCTCCAGCCCCGAAGCCTGAGCTTCACGCGGCGCCGGATCATCGTCGAAGCCAAATGATGGACGTGTCCGGCTGGGCAGCGACAGGACGCTTCCCTGACCGGGCGGGACAAGGAAACGCATGCGTTTCCCCCGCCGCGTGATCGGGTTCCATCAGAGACTTTGCCATCCCGCGACCCCTTGAGGCCAGCGCCCGACCCGAGGGGGGCGTGTAAGCGCCCGTCTGGGGGCGGGGCGGTCACTGGCCGGGCCTTTGAAGCCCGGCGGTGTTGTTGGATATGACATCGCGCGGCGAAGGCGATGGCCTTCGCCAGATCAGGGGCGGTGCAGGGATGAATGTCGATCCGCCTGGACGGGCGACACGGCCTTGCGGGCAAGGCTGCCGGGCCGTTCCGCCCGTATGCCCGCCAGGATGGCGCCGAACATCTCGCTTTGCGCGATCTCCTCGACCGTCCTGCCAAGCCGGGGGCGCCAGTTCGGGTATTCGTCGCTGGTGCTGGGCAGGTTCACGGGGCGGATCTCTCCCGCAAGATCCTCCAGCCGGACCGCCATCAGCCGGGACGGGGTGCGCGCCAGATAGCGGTGGACGGCCACCAGCACGTCGAGCGGCGCGCTGTCGCCTGCGGGCGTGTCATCGCGTCGCGCCAGAAGACCCGCATCGGCAAGGGCGTGCAGAAGCTCGCGGCGTTCGGCGGGCCGGGCATCGGCCTGCTCGCGGGCCGTATCCTCGGCGATCAGGCCGAACCTTTCGCGCAAGGCGACATCGCGGCAGGCCCACCATCCCTGGAGGGTCGGAAGGTCATGGGTCGAAAGGCAGGCCAGGGCGTTTTCGGGGTAATCCCGCGGCGCGATGAAGGACGCTCCCTCGCGTTCGAAGAACAGGATGCGATAGGACAGGATGCCCACCGCATCCATCATGGCGCGAAAGCCCGGCGGGACATTGCCCAGATCCTCGCCGATGACGATGGTGCGGCTGGCATTCGACGCCACTGCCAGCGCGCGCAGCATGTCGTGGAGGGGATAGCGCGCATAGGCGCCTTCCGCGGGCCCCGCCCCTTCGGGGATCAGGAACAACTGCCACAGGCCCATCGCATGGTCGATCCTGACGGCGCCCGCGCGGTCCATGACCTTGGCCATCAGCGTGCCGAAGGGGGCGGCGCGGGTCGCGGCCATGGCGGCGGGCGACAAGGGCGCAAGCCCCCAGTCCTGCCCGTGTTCGTTGAAGTAATCGGGCGGCGCCCCGATGCTGACCTTTGACAGGACATCGGGCCGCCCCCAGCTTCCCGACCCGTCCGCAGCCTCTCCCACCGCGACATCGAGGTAGAGGCCGATGGCCATCCCCGCCTTGGCGCAGGCCGCCTGGACCCCGGCAAGCTGGCGGTCGGCCTCCTCTTGCAGCCAGCGGTGGAAGGCGATGTGGGGGGCGTGGTCGCGTGCAAAGGCGCCGACCTGCGGGCCGTCGGGATCGCGCCATGGCTCCGGCCAGCCGCGCCAGCCGGCGCCATGCCCGTCTGCGGCCATTCGTGCCGAAACCGCCTCGAACAGGGCGTGGCGGTCCAGGTCGTCCCCGCCCCGGCGACGGAAATCGGCGGATGCGTCCGGCCCGCCAAGCCCGTCCCAGATCCGGCGAAGGACGCGCAGCTTGGCGGCCGCGACGGCTGGATAGTCCACAAGGTCGGTGCCCTGAAGGCGCGCGATCTCGGCCGCGTCGGCCAGGACGGGATCGAAGCCCGTCACCCGGTCCACGGCGATGTAGAGGGGGTTCAGGAACCGCCGGTTCGAGGGCGAGAAAGGGCTGCACCGCGCCGGATCGGACAGGAACAGGGCATGAAGGGGGTTCAGCCCGATGAAATCCGCGCCCTGTTCCGCAAGGATGACGGCCAGGGATTCCAGATCGGCGAAATCGCCGATCCCCCAGTTCCGCGCGGACCGAAGCTGGTAAAGCTGCACCGCCACGCCCCAGGCCTTGGGCCCGTCGGGCAGATGGCAGCGCACGCCTTCCGGCGCGGTCAGTTCCTGCGGCGGCATCCCGGCGCCGGGTCCGAAGGCCGCGATCAGCCTGTCCAGCGTGGCTTGCGGAACGCGGTGCCTGCTGCCGCCGACGCCTTCATAATCGGGCTGGATGCCCTGCGCGCGCGCCCGTGCCTCGATGTCGCCCATGGATGTCTCGCTGCCTGTTGCCCTGCCTGAACGGGATGCCGTGGCGATTGTTCCTGGGCGTGGCTGCGGGAAAACAAATGTTGTCGGGGGCGGGGAATGGCCGCCCGCGCCCCTGTACAGCCATGCCGCCATCTGCAAGCCTTGGCCTGCCGCGCCACAGCAGGAAGACCGCAGGAAGCGTGACGTTCTTGCCCGTCCCCTTCGCCCCCGTTTCTTGGAGGAACTGGAGGCGCGCTATCCCCTGCACCGGCTCGACCAGGCTCTGGACAAGGATGCGGTTCTGGCCAAGGCCGGGCCGGTCTGCATGGCCATGGTGGTGGACGGGCATGTGACGTTCCACGCCACGCTGCTGGACCGCTTGACCGCGCCGCGGCTGGAGGCCTGTTCCTCGGCCGGGTTCGACCGGATGGATCTTCCCGCCATGACCCGGCGCGGCACCACCCTGACCAACACCTCGGCGGCTCTGGCCGAGGATGTGGCCGACGCGGCGATCCTTCTGATGCTGGCATCCCGCCGCCCTCTGGTCGAGGCCGATGCCCATGTCCGGTTAAGCGACTGGGCACGGCTGGGCATGTTCCCGCTGACGGCCCGGCTGCGGGCAAGCGTGCGGGGATCGTGGGTCTTGGCATCATCGGGCGTGCCATCGACCCCGCCCTGACCGGGCTGCCCAATGTCACGCTTTATCCCAACACGCCAGCAGGACCACCGAAACCCACGACCGCATGTCGCAACTGGTGCTGGACAACCTGGATGCCTTCTTTGCAGGCAGGCCGCTGCTGACGCCGGTGAACTGAAGGGGCAGTTCTGGCAACCCCGCAGGGCCGACGCGCCATCATACAGGCGCGGCCCCTGCGGTCCGGCAAGCCGTTGCACTATCTGTCTTGCGGCTTTCCGGCGTTTGACGACTTGTCGGCCTTTCGCGACTTCGCCGGATCCACCAGGTCATCGGGGGATTGCGCGATGTTGTCCTGGCTCTGGGGCGGATTCCCGGGGTCGGTGCCAGAGCCACGGTTGCTCTGGTCGGGCGTTTTCTGGGTCATGGCTGGATCCTCCTTCGGACCAACGCGCTGCCGGTCGCGTTGTTCCAGGGGGAAGGCCTGGGAAGGGCGCTTGCGTCGGGGTAGACCATCCGGGAAGCATCGCCCCCCAATGCGGCGCGGGCCGCGCCTTGTGGCGGCCCGCGTGCTGGGCTTCAGCCTATTCGTGCGCCGTCTTCGGCACCGGCTTGGGCGGCGTGCCGTAAAGGCGCGGGTCCACCGGGTCCAGCAACCCCTGGTCGTTGCTCATGGGCTGGGGATCGGCCAGGTATTCGAACTGGCCCTTGCCGTCCGGCGACGGACCCTGCGCCCAGCGGCCCTCGGCGCTTTCGGTGCCTTCCGAGCAGTTCCAGAACTGATAGCTGACCCGCTGGTCCTCGAGCGATTGCGGGAAATTCGAAGGGCACGGGGTTTCCTCCAGACCGTCGGCCTGCAATTCCTCGATGGCGGCAAGCCACTGGTTCTGGTGCATCGTGTCGCGCGCGATCATGTAGGCCAGCATCCGCTTCACGCCCGCGTCCTCGGTCAGGTTGTAAAGGCGGCTGACCTGCAGCCGGCCCTGGCTCTCGGCGGTCACGTTGAAGCGGAAGTCGGCCAGCAGGTTGCCCGAGGCGATGGTGTACTTGGCGTTCCAGGGATAGCCCACGCTGTCGGCGGGCATGGCCCCCGAGCCCGAGACGATGGCGTGCTGCGGGTTCATGCCGGCGATGATGGCGTCCTGAAGATTCGCGCCCCCCATGACGGCGCCCACCAGCGAATTCTTGGCCGCGTCCTCCTGCGCCTCGACCGGGGAGGTCTCCAGCAGCCGCGCGATCATGGTGGCGAGCATCTCGACATGGGCGATTTCCTCGGTGCCGATGTCCATGATCATGTCCTTGTATTTCGCGGGGCCGCGGCAGTTCCAGCCCTGGAACAGATAGGTCATCATGACGCTGATCTCGCCCCACTGACCGCCCAGGGGCTCCTGCAGCATCTTGGCGAAGACGGGATCCGGCCTTTCGGGCTTGGCGTCGATCTGGAGGTGTTTGGTGCGAAAGAACATCGGGGACTCCTTTTTGCGTCCGCCCCAAACCGCGAGCCCCCCGTGATGTTCCAGGGTTCCGATCCTGATGCCATGCTTCCGACCGGATGGCCGTCAGGCCCGGACGTGCCGAGGCCGCTCACGGAACGGCAGCGTTGCGCCACGCCAGGGCGCCGCCCGACCCGAAGTCATGCGCGTGCCGAAAAATCAACGGGAGGCAGTGACGACTGGAAAGCCTTTGGGAGCTAAGGGCAGGCTTTCCGAAACGCCACAAGTTTTGGTCGGCGTCAGATAGTCCTGCCTTTAACGAGAGGAAAAATTGCGTGAGAACAGTGCGGGTTGTTTCCGATGCAAAGATGGGATTGCCTTTCCTGTCACAAAGGTCTGCCTCTGATTGGCCGCAGCCCAATCTCCGCCCTGTGTTTCGATCCAGTCCGACATGTCGTGGCGCTCCTTCCTGTTCCGCCAGTGGCGAAGCCATCCCTGCTTTTCACTTTGGATGACCTCATGTCATCCGAAGGGCAAAGCAGGGTGGGCGCAGCCCGAACTGCGGCCGGACGGTGATCTGACACACGGGGCCGGAGCGGTGAAATTGGGAGGGACCCGCGCCTTGGCGTGGGAGGAACCGGATTTCTCCGTGTAGGCTGACGCGGAGCGGCACCAGAGCCCGTGTTCAGATCGCCGGCCGGATGGCAGGCGGACAAACAAAATGAAAAGTCGTCAGCCGTGCCAAAGCGAAGCGGAGGCGCGGCTGTCCTCTGGATCAGCGATCGCGGTGCCCGCGATCTCCATCTCGGCTCTTCGCGTCGATGCTGTGCCAACTACTGACCGCCCGCTTCAGTCAGGCGGGCAAGCCGAAGTAAAGCATATGGAAGATCATGGTGGCTTTCCCTGATGAGAGAAGGCCGGCGCGACGACGGCTGGTCGCTTCATAACGTCGAGCGGCGATCCACATTTGGCTCCGTTGCCTGCCAGTAAACCAGGCTCATGGCTTCCGCGTTCCTGCGCGCCTATGTCCGCCGGTACCGCCCTTTGCGACGTGAACCCACGTACTTTATCATTCCTGACACCTTCAGCGACGCGATGTCACGACGTGCTGTTTTCAGGCTAATTTGCCACATCTGTACAAGATCACTCGCACGACATCGGCTGCCACGGGATATCTGACTCAAAAACCAGAGCTGCCGTTCGTTCAGCCCCTCAGAATCAGGGTCGTCCAAAGTGTCGTGACTAGGGTCATCCAAAAGGTCATTGTCCGTAGCCGGCACCACACCTGCATGCTCACCGAGCGCATAAGCCTGACGTGCTTCCGACAGCGCGACCCGATCAATAATAGCAGTTAGCTTCTCGGCACTGGCACTCTCAATGACTCCCAAAAAGAATGCCCGGATAACAGGTGACGACACCATCAAACGAAGAAAAAACACTGCATCAGGGCCGTGTTGGCCGGACATCCAGTGTTTCACCGTCCTCTCACTGGCATGGGTCTGACGCATCAACTTTTTGACCGTGTGCTGGCTGCCACCGTGTTCCTTCAGCAGCAGTTCAGCAACTGTGAGAGCATAAGCTCTGCGCCCTTCGAGGACTCCTGACCAATGACGGGGTTTCCTGCCCTTGTTCTGCAAACTCATCCGCATGCTCCGCGACTAATTTGTCAAAGGTGCGGAGCGTGGCAGTGCCCACCATGGCACTGCCCGGGCAGTCAGTTGGGGCGCTCACTGTCCAGACAGGAAGGGACGTACTTTGACGAACCATAAGACACCTGATGCTGATCCAGATGAACGCTCCCAGCACCTCATTCGCGCTGCCGAATACGTCCGCATGTCCACAGACCATCAGAAGTACTCAACAGAAAATCAGGGGGAAGCGATCCGTCACTACGCCTCCGCCCGTGGCATTGAGATTGTCAAAACATATGCTGATGCGGGGAAGAGTGGTCTGAAGATCGAGGGGCGAGACGCCCTGCGCCAACTGATAGATGACGTTCAGGCGGGAAGGACCGACTTCACCACGGTCTTGGTGTATGATGTCAGTCGATGGGGCCGTTTTCAGGATGCTGATGAAAGCGCGTACTACGAGTACATATGTCGCCGAGCTGGGATTTCAGTCCAATACTGTGCCGAACAGTTCGAAAATGACGGCAGCCCCGTCTCAACAATCGTCAAAGGCATCAAGCGTGCCATGGCGGGTGAATACAGCCGAGAACTTTCGACAAAGGTCTTTGCCGGTCAAGGGCGGTTGATTGAAAAGGGTTACCGCCAAGGTGGCCCTGCAGGTTTTGGCCTGCGGCGCATGCTGATCAACGAACATGGGGCGGCAAAAAGTGTTCTGGAACGCGGTGAGCACAAGAGCATCCAGACAGATCGGGTCATTCTAGG
>NZ_JBDPNJ010000045.1:0-15145 GCF_039770665.1 Paracoccus sp. SSK6
TAGCATCCGAGCTAAACCCGGCATGACTGGGTGGAATGCAGATAGGGTCGAGACGCGGCAATTTCGTCGCAACCGCTCCTATGTGCGGAAGCGGGACAAGGGCCTGTGCGTAAGGTGTTGGACCCTGTTCAATCGCGTATCTGTAGCCACTGACTGCGACCACCTGATCAACGTGGCGCAAAGAGGCACAGACGAAATCAGCAATCTATGGATGCTTTGCGATGACTGCCACTGGGCGAAGACCAAACGGGAACAGCGAGGTCTATTAGGCTTCGGTCATATCATTGGTTTGGATGGTTGGCCATTGGAAGGTGATAGCATCGGGGATTGGAAGGCAGTTATTCAACAAAGAAATGCGGAACGTACAACTGTCGTGCTATCGAAAAAATAAGCATTGAAGCGGCCAGACAATTTATTTCCTAGTCGTCGAATCGAATTGTGGGATCGTGCTCAACGAGGAACTGCTCATCAAATTCTTTTGGCAAATAGTAAGACTCAATGTGCTCGATGTTACTCCTTCCGAAGGCCTTGGGCTCAACTCGTCCTACAAAGGCGTTAAGGATAGGGTGGTCAAGATTGGCATTCTTAAGCATTCCAAACTCTGCTATAAGTGAATTGAATTTTTTTGTGGAGTATGGCGACATCGCGTTGAGGGCCAGTATCGTGGACTCGTCGGAGGAAAGCTGAGCTCTGATTAGCTTGAAATAGAAGCGCTGGCGTTCGTGCGGAAGCGACGTTTTGATAAACTTCATGATCGTATAAAGAGTTCGAAAGTAACGACCTAGATCGTCGCCATAGTCTTTATAGAGCCTGCCATAAGCTGCGCTCAGCGCAATTAATCTGTCCTCAGCGGAGAGGCTTTTTATTGGCTGATCTATGGCTTCTTCAATTCTCAACGTTCCTTCTTTGCGCCTTCTGAGGGATACCTCATGAGCCTGTTCTCTAAAGTACCTGTTTAAGTTTCCCAAGTGAATATCAATTGCGTCCTGGCCGCGCGATATCTTGTCCGGTGTATCAAACCCCTGAGCAATGGCTACTTCGATTGAGCGAGATAATTCTATGAACGCGCTAAAGAGATTGAAGAACGTCGTTTCGAACATCTGCTTCGATGTAGCGTCGTTTTGCTTATCAAGGTTCTCCTCCTGCTTGCCTAGGATCTCCTGAGTCGCCTTCATTTCTTCACGTGTCGTCTTCAGCTGTTCGTTCTGCATGAAGATACCAACAGCAACGCCAGCAAACGCTAATCCTGCAAATAGCGCGTTGATGCTGCCAAACGAGTCACCGAAGGTTCCCCGGTCGCCTAAACTGAAAAGTTTAATACCAATCCAATCTTCTAGCGACACCCAATGATAAGCAAGGAGTGCATTGCTGCCCCAAACCAGCAGAACGAAAGCAATGGAGAAGATAAAGATTTTTACGTAAGGAACTCGCGTTTTCGTGCCTTCTGCGTCAAGCTTTCTGTAAACGGATTTGTCTTCCACTATGTCAATCCTGTCCTGCTGTCTACAACATTAGAAATTATCCGACGAGGCTATCAAGAAACGCCGCGCATTGGGTAGGTAGCATCCGATTTTGATGCAAGCAGCGCAGGTCAGGAACTTCTCCTCGTGAAAAGGGCTGGGTCGTATCGTACGATCCAAGGTCGATCATAGTCCTCAAATCGGTATACAAGTCGCCTTCTAGCTTTTCCATTTCCGAATGCTCTGGGGTCGATCCGCCGGAAGGATGCCATCAAAATTACATTGTCAAAGCTAGCATTTTTGAAGAAGCCAAATTCAACTAGAAGAGAGTTGAATTCCGGCGTCGTTTTATCGCCTAAAGAATTCAGCGCCAGCAAGGTTGCTTCATGTGATGAAAGCTGGGCGCGGACAAGTTTGAAGTAGAACTTCTGATCTTCTTCGATCAAAGGTGAGTTCTTTATGAACTTCAATAGGGTGTATAGCGTTCTGAAGTATCGTCCTAGGTCATCGCCGCAGGAAACGAAAAGCTCATTATAGCTCTCAGCTACGAGTATCAAAATGTTTTCATCGTCCAGAAGCTTCCAAGACTCATCGTTAAGAAAGGCCTCCTGCGGCAGTTTGCCGCTATTGATGAGCCCGACTTTGTCTACATTGGCCCGGTAGATGAACGTCTCACTCATCTTTTCCAGGTAGACTTCGAAGGCATCAGGACCGCTCTTAGATTCATAGGAGATTGTTTTGGCTATGTCGCGATAGAATTCGAACAATTGAAAGAACTTGGTTTCAAAATTCTGTGTAAGAGCTGACCGTTGAAGTTCCGCCTGATTAGACTCCACAATTGTAATTTCATGACGTTGCAAGAGTACGCCGTATGCAATGCCCAGGAATGCTATTGCTGAAAATAAGGTATTGGCGATAGCAAACGCATCGCCAAACGTTCCCCTGTCGCCTAAGCTGAATATCTGCAGTCCAAGCCAATCTTCTACCCTCGTCCATGAGATGGCTAGGAAGACATTTCCGGCATAGAGGCAGAGCACAATAACAACAGCAAGGGAAAACGCCCATCCGAACCTAGACTTCACTATATCCTCCTGGAGCTGTTCCCTATGGCTAGGTTAGCGCACAGGACCGGTCAAGCAGCACCACGCACAGCCACGCACAAGGGTGGTTGGCTGTGGCGGCGTAGGACCACCAGACAGCACCAGAGACGCCGTAGATACTCGGGGGTAGCCAATCTTTCCGGCCCATACGAGATAGACGGCGCTCGACCACTACATTTTTTAACTTCACAGAAAAAAGGTTTTTGATGATTATCGGTTCGCAGTTGGCGAGGATGCGATGTCAGATTTCAGTATGAAGCTTGTTGAGGAGATGATCGATAGGGCGAGTGATCGCTTTATTGAGGACGGCCTGGATCTCCAAAATTATGGTGACTTCATTAATAAGGCAATTGAAACAGCCGTTGAGAAGGTTTCTAAAGAAAGCGTCAAATCCTACAAGAGTAAGGCCGCTGAACGTGTCGCAGAATATGAAGCGGATGATGCGGAATTTGCTTCTCGTAATCTTAGGCATTGGCGTCCGGCATTCGATCACTTGGAAATGCTGTGGCACATTTCACGCGAACTCGGGCAGGCCCACCAGAAAGACTACATTGAAAGGAAAAGTGGGCAATGCGATGTTGAGATGACTGCCCTGGGCATGATCTTCGCTAAAGCGTTGTTGGTTGCGCGAGAGGTCATTTGCCTCATGAAGGGTGGCTATCCCGACGGGGCGCTGGGACGATGGAGGGTTCTTCATGAGCTTGCTGTTTCAGCGGCATATATCAGGGAGAAAGGAGAGATAGCAGCAAAGGAGTATCTAGTGAGTGCCGAATTTTCTACGCGGCGGGCAGCAGTGCAGTTTAATCAATATGCTGAGAAGCTGGAGGCGGAGCCATATTCCCCAGACGAGATGATCAGCTTGGACGAAAACTGTAGGGCAGCTGAGAAGTTTTTAGGGCGCAGCATTTCGGATGACCGTTCTGGAGAATGGCCTAAGATTACAGGCAAGAACGACATGTCGCAGCTTGAGGTCGTCGTCGGTATGCAGCAGTGGCGCCCGTGGTATAAGAAAGCTTCAGCTCATAATCATGCAAACTATGAACCGCCTGGGTCTTTACTCGGTGCTATGGAGGATGAAATAACGCTCATTGGGCCTAGTAACTATGGGATGGTTTACCCTTTCCAAGGAACTGCTCTAAATCTAGCAAAGATCGTGGCGTCCTACTTGAGCTTGACGCCCAATGTAGATCGGCTTGCCTACATAACATCGCTGGACGTTATTGCTTCTGAAATGGTGGAGATAGCCCTTCGTGCTGAGCAGAATAGCTTAGAGGCCACAAAGAGCTAAATACCGCCTCCATTAAATACCTCTGCAATCATTCGCAGGGGTATCACCTTGGCACGACCAATACCGTTAGCACAATCCATTCAGCCTTTCTCGATTGATGATGGTCCGATTCCTGCACCTGATCATCTGAACGAAGCGCAGGCGGAAATATGGAATTCAATTGTTCGTCGTCTTGGTAATGATTGGTTCCCGACTGAGGTTCACAATCTCCTAGCAGCGTATTGCCAGCACGTTTGCAATGGCCGCCGCCTTGCTACGATGATTGATGCTCATGAAGCTGAAGACACGATTGATCATTTCGATCCGCTTTGGCTGACAACCTATGACAAGCTTCTGAAGATGCTTGAACGCGAAAACCGCGCGGCATCGTCAGCAGCTACGCGGCTCCGCATTACGAACCAATCCTTGCGCCTGCCCGATGCCAAAAAGCCGCCTAGTACGCCCGGCGATAAGAAGCCTTGGCAGTCATGAAAGGATCATTTCGCACTGAAGCCCTGCCAAGACTGTCGCGAAGCAAGACCGGCATCAACAATCTGTCCTACAACGCACGATGCCGATTAAGGCCGTGGACCGTAAGCATGATGATCCATGGCGTACAGCAGGCCCAGGTTCGCTTCGCGTCGTGGCAAGAGGCAGTCGAGTACCGCAATCAGGTCAGGACCGGCGCAGGTCTACGCCCAATCACTGATGATGACTTCGAAGCCTTGGCGGCGTTTGTCGAAAGGCTGGCTGTCGATGACTGACAAGGTTCAGACGCGCGGCGAGCGCAACATCGAGTGGATCGAAAACCATCTCTACATTCCTGAAGGCAAGTTCGTCGGCAAGCCGTTCCAGTTAGCCAAGTTCCAGCGCGATATTGTTCTCAAGATATACGACAACCCAAGTGGCACGCGTCGCGCTATTATCTCAATGCCACGCAAGGCCGCAAAATCGACGCTTACTGCGGCGTTGCTACTGCTGCATCTTGTCGGCCCAGAAGCAAGACCCAACAGCCAGCTGTTTTCTGCCGCACGGAGCAGGGATCAAGCCGCGTTGGTCTACAACCTGGCTACCAAAATGGTCCTGTTCAGTCCCACGCTGAAGCCATTCGTCAAAATCAGGCAGGCTACGAAGGAGCTATACGTTCCTGACCTCGGCACGGTCTATAAGGCGCTGTCCAAGGAGGCGCATACTGCTTTGGGTCTGTCGCCCGTGTTCGTCTGCCACGACGAGCTGGGCGCTGTCAGAGGCCCGCGTGACGACCTGTATGAAGCATTGGAAACCGCCTCTGCTGCGCAGGAAGACCCGCTAACCGTAGTCATCAGCACGCAGGCTCCGAACGATGCCGACTTGCTTTCTACGCTGATCGATACTGCTGGCGACAACCCTAGGACGGTAACTGTCGTATATGCTTGCCCGCCAGAAGTGGACGCATGGTCCGAGGAAGCCTTGAAGGCGCATCCGGCATGGGACGATTTCTTGAACCAGCAGGAAATGCGCGACATGCAGTCGGACGCGAAGTCGATGCCAGCCCGCGCCAACAGCTTCCGAAACCTGATCCTGAACCAGCGAATTGAGGCCGATGCGCCATTCATCAGCAAGGATATCTGGATCGCCAACGGTGCCGATCCGAGCAGCTGGCGTGGCAAGAAGGTCTATGGCGGCCTAGACCTCTCGCAAACCACTGACCTTACCGCGCTAGTGATGATGTCGCTGGACGAAGAGACGCGCCAATGGTCGGTCCATCCGTTCTTCTGGATGCCCGAGGATGCCGTCAAAATTCGGTCGGAAGAGGACAAGGTTCCCTACGATCAGTGGGTCAAGCAAGGCCTGATCGAAGCGGTTCCAGGTGGCATCATCAAGTATGAATGGATCGCCTCAAAGCTGAAGGTTCTAGCGGACGAGTGCGACATTCAGAAGATCGCCTTTGACCGCCATAACTTCAAAGCGTTCAGGGCTGATCTGGAACGCGCGCAGTTTTCAGACAGGTGGATTGATGATTGCTTTGTTGAATTCGGGCAGGGGTTCGTATCGATGTCGCCAGCTATCCGAATTCTAGAAGAAATGGTAATCGATAAGCGTCTGCGTCACGGAAACAATTCCGTCCTGACGTGGAATATGAACTCGGTGAAGGTCATTGAAGACGCCACCCGAAATCGAAAGTTCGTCAAGAAAGCATACAATCAGCGCATCGATGGTGCGATTGCTTTGACAATGGCGGCCGGAACATTGATTGAGCCTGAGAAGAAGCGCGGCAGCTATCTCGACCACAGCGAATTGCTGATCCTCTGACGGAAAACGCGGAAACTTTAAATACCCGAAAGTTTCGAGGTATTCCGCATGGCATGGCCCTTCAATCGTTCAACTCAAGTCCAGGCTGAAGAGCCGCGTTCAATCGTCAAGACATTCAGTGATTTCTTCGGATGGTTTGGCTATGGCAGTGGCGCTGCACCAGCTTTGACTGCCCATCAGGCGCTAGATACTGCCGCAGTGCTTTGCGCAGTCCGTGTCATCGCTGAAGGCATGGGGCAGATGCCCCTGCGTCTGATCCGCACAGAGGACATCGATGGTCGTGAACGCACGTCAATCGCCAAGGACTATTGGGCGCACAAGCTGCTAGCTGTGAGGCCGAACAGCTTCCAAACCTCGTCAGAATTCATCGAGAGCATGGTCATCAACGCTGCCTTAGGGAAAGGCGCACTTGCGATCAAGAACATCGTCGGCGACCAAGTTCGTGAACTGCTGCCGGTGCCTTCGGGGTCTTGGGCGGCCGAGATCGACGACAAGTATCGCGTCTTCTACCGCGTAACCTTCGTTGGCGGCCATCAACAGGTATTCTCGCAAGAGCAGTGCCTGTTCATTAAAGGCGTGTCGCTGGACGGGCTGGAGGGCATCAGCGCCATTGAACGTGCCCGTAAGGTCATCGGTATCAGTTCGGCTCTTGAGGACCAGCAGTTGAAGATCAGCTATGCAGGTGGCCGTCCTTCTGGTGTCCTGACGTTTGAGCATGAGCTGAAGCCCGAAACCAAGCAGCTACTGGCTGAGACGTGGAAAGCCCGTTGGGGTGCTGGTGGCGAAGGCGGTATCGCCGTGCTGGACGGCAACGCCAAGTTCAGCCCTATCACCCTGAGCATGGCAGACAGCCAGTTCATCGAGAACCGCCGCTTCCAGATCGAAGAGATTGCCCGCGTTTTCCGCGTTCAGCCGATCATGCTCATGCAGGCTGACAAGGCCGCTACTTACGCTTCAGCCGAACAGTTCTTCCGTATGCATGTCACGCATACGCTAGGCCCGTGGATACGCCGCATCGAAGCCGCCCTGCATCGCGACATCCTGCAATATGCCGACGATCTGCACTTCGATTTCGATGAAGCGGAACTGCTACGCGGCGACCATACCACCCAGGCCAACTACTTCTCGACTGCACTGGGCAAAGGCGGTGCGCCAAGCTGGATGTCGGTCAACGAAGTTCGCAAGGAGTGCGGCCTAGACCCGCTGGCTGAAGATTGGGCCGATAAGCCGTCACGAGGCGGCTACGCTGAAGTCGCCGAGATGACTGATCAGCCTTCGAACGAGCAGAATCCGCCAGCCGCTTAAATATCCGCAAATGATCTAGGCGGATTGCGCAATGGAAAAGAAGTTCTTTCAGCTTGAGCTAAAGGCTGTCGGCGACGGCAACACTATCGAAGGTTACGGATCGGTCTTTGGCAACGAAGACAAGATTGGTGATGTCGTTCTTCCAGGTGCATTCAGAGAGTCGATTGCTACCAAGATGCCGAAGATGCTTTGGCAGCATTCGCCTGACAAGGTGATCGGCAAATGGGATGAAGTTGTCGAAGACGCAAGCGGCCTTCGCGTCAAAGGTTCTTTTGCAAATACGCCAAAAGCGCAGGAGGTCGCTGAGCTAGTCCGCATCGGCGCAATCGATGGACTGTCCATCGGCTATCGCACAATCGAATCCGACTACAATGCAGACGGTGTTCGACTGCTGCGCAAGCTGGACCTTTGGGAAATCAGCGTTGTTACGTTCCCATGCAATGAGGCGGCGACGATTGATGCCGTTAAAGCTGCCGAACTATCGAAGAAAGAAGTTGAGCAAATCTTGCGCGACGCAGGATTCAGCAAGTCTGTCGCAATGAAATTGATCAGCGGCGGATACGATGCATTGTCAGGTCAGCGTGACGCTGATGCCGATAAGCAAGCAAAGAATGAAGACTATTCCGAACTCGCGGCCCTTTTGATTGCCCGGGCGAACCTGCTGAAGTGAAATTATCGCATTAATTAAATTATTTCGAAAACCAATTAGCTAATTTGAAGGTATTTCAATAATGGAACTAGAACTAAAAACTCTTATCGAGCAGGGGAACGCTACAATCGCTGCTCTTCGCACCGAAGTTGAAGGTCTGAAGTCTGCTGATATCGTTTCAGAAACGAAGCTGGCAAAGATGGAATCCGATCTTGCTAAAACGCTGTCGGAAAAATCTGCGCTGGAAAACAGACTTGCTGCACTAGAAACCGCACAAGCCCGCCCTGGTGCTTTCGGTGCCAAGGGTGAAGCCGTTGACGAATACAAGTCGGCTTTCCTGAACATGATCCGCAAGCCCTTCGACACCGAAGCTAAGCAGAACTTCGAAACCCTGTCGCGTAAAGCGGTGACTGTCGGCACTCCTGCCAACGGTGGTTACGCTGTTCCTGAGCAGATCGCTGCCGCCGTAAATCGCGTTGCCGTTGACCTCAGCCCTATCCGCCAGATCGCAAAGATCGTTTCGGTCTCAACCGCAGACTACAAGGAAGTGCTGGACAACCGTAACGCCGGTTTTGAGTGGGTCGGCGAGTCGACTGCTCGCGCTATCACCGACACGCCTACGATTTCTGAAATCGTTCCTGCTTGGGGTGAAATGTCTGCCGTCGCTGAAATCTCGCTTTCGGCCCTGGAAGACATCATGTTCAACGCCGATGCTTGGCTGATCGAGTCCCTGTCGGAGAAGTTCGCCCAAGGTGAAGGCCTTTCGTTCATTTCCGGTAACGGCACCAACAAGCCACGCGGTTTCCTGGACGGCACGACTGTCACTGGCATCAACAGCGGCAACGCTTCGACCCTGGGCACCAACCCATTCGACAGCATCATCTCGCTGATGTTCGCCGTTAAGGGTGCATATCGCCAGGCAGGGTCGTTCGTCATGAACAGCGCCACCGCTGCTTCTCTGATGAAGGTCAAGGATACGACTGGTCAGTATATCTACCAGCCTGCAATCGCAGAAGGTGCTCGTGACACCATCCTCGGCAAACGCGTCGTTCTAGCTGAAGATATGCCTTCGGTAGCAGCTAACGCCAAGCCGATTGTCTTTGGTGATTTCCGTCGCGGCTACCTCATTGCCGACCGCACTCAGTTCAGCGTTCTGCCTGATCCGTACAGCCACACTGGCTTCCTACAGATCAAAGCTCGCAAACGCGTTGGTGGCACTGTTGCTGATGCAAATGCTCTAAAGGCTCTGGTTATCGCAGTCTGATCGACTGCCATCAATTGAAAATAACAAGCCCGACCCGCAAAGGCCGGGCTTTTTCTTTGGCTAAACCCAAAACCGTCGCGCAAATCACACGAAAAAAATCAGCCTATTCAATAAATATATACACGAAAACCAAAAAAACGAAAACAATAGGTTAGAGACATGGCTAATAAAAAAGAACAACAGGCACGCAAGCAAGCTGCGATTACTGTCGAAAGACTCCATCTTCTTCTAGAGGCTGACTTCGACAATGGCAAACTGTATTGGAAGTTCCGCCCACGCGAACACTGTAAGTCAGATCGCCATTTCCACCAATTCAACTCAAGATGTGCTGGCCAGGAGGCATTCACTTCATTTCAGACCGCTGGCTATCCATTTGGAACTATAGAAGGTCATTATTTCACCGCACATCGCGTTCTGTTCGCGATGTATCATAACCGTTGGCCGGGTGAAATCGATCATATCGACGGCGATAGAACAAACAACAGGATTACCAACCTTCGCGAAGTCACGCGTTCTGAAAACATGACCAACAGGAAGGCATTTGCTAGCAGCAAGACGGGTCTTCTAAACATCCATCCGTATAACAACAATGGCATCTACGTTTGCCTAGCTGCACTAGGTGTGAAGCGCGTATTTGGCGCAAATCAAATAGAAGAAGCAGTTGAGTTTCGCGACAAGGTTCGTGCGGAGAATGGATATTCACCAGCCCGCGATGCGAAGAAGCCGACGATCCACTAAATATCAGAAAGAGGATTGTCCAATGCCGAAACTCATCAAAGACCTGCTGATTGTGCCGCCGAACGAAGTCTATCCCGTTCAATTGCGTGCGCACGATGAATGTCCTGACTGGGCTTTGAATGTTGCTGAAGCATTGGGCATCCTCGAAAAACTAAAAACGCCAAAGAAAGCACCAGCCAATAAGGCCATGGCTGCACCGGAGAACAAGGGAGGCAAATGATGGTCACTTTGGATTCCGTGAAATCGCATCTTCGCTTGGATGGGGACGAAGAATCATTCTATCTGCAAACGTTGATTGAAGCTGCTTCTGGATACGTCACTTCAATTACGAACATTGAAAACGACGATTCCGCGCCAGCAACATACGATATCTGCGTCCTGCTGCTAGTCGGTCATTGGTTCAATGTTCGAGAAGCTGCCAGCGAAATCGATTACCGCAAGGTTCCCTATGCCTTTGGTATGCTGCTCCAGTCGCTGAGACCCGGAGGCAGCTTGATATGAGCGGCATCGGGGCAGGGAAGCTAGACAAGCGCATCCAGTTCTTGGCTCTGGTCAAAGAGGACAATGGGCTTGAGGTTGTGGAGTCCTACAAGCCCGTGGTTGGGTCTGTGTGGGCCAAAGTTGATTTCCTGTCTGACAGCGAACGGTTTCGCGCTAGTGCTGTCCAGTCCATCGCCTCCGTTCGCTTCACCATCCGCAAGCGTGAAGTCTCCAAGACCTGGCGTGGGTTCATCCAGGGCATATCGACTGCATTCAGCTATCTGAGTGGATCGATGATGACTACGAATTCGCTGGTCCAGTCCCTCGGAACCTACTTCCAGTATCTGAGCGGCCTGGGGACGATTGCATTCGCAGCTATCGACTTTGCAGTTTCAGCCTTGTGGGAACGTCTGAAGACAGTGGTGTCGATCCTGATCAACGTCGCTGATGTCGCCCTTTACGTGTGGGCTGCGACCCTAGAGCCGATCAACAAACTGATCGAGGCAATCGGCACTTGGCTTACGGGTGCCCTTGGCCATGCTTCGTCCTCTTTCAAAGATACCGAAGAGTCTGCCCGATATTCGATGGACATGGCTGCGGCCTATGCCAAAGACGGCGTGGACACGATCAAAAATGCCTTTAGCGGACTGCCTGCTGCTCTAGGCGATCTGATGATGCAGGCCACCAATGCTGTAATTGGTGCCCTAGAATCCATGATCAACGGCGTCATTGCCCGCATCAACGGTGCCATTGCAGCCGTAAGAGGGGCTATGGCCTCCGTTGCAACCATGATGCCAGAACGACTTGGCGGCGACGGTGGAAAGTCGAAGGCCATGCTGAACGGTCCCCAGCTGCCATCAGTCATGCCCGTCCAGTTTGGCGAAATCCAGAACCAGTTTGAAGGTGCTGCGGCCGCCTTGCTTGATACTGCCACAACAGTTCACCGTGACGCAGTGCGAGCCAAAAGCATGACCGACAGCGGAAACGGCGTAACCTCCTATTCGTCGCCCGTGGCTAGATCGACGCCCTTGAGCGGATGAAGGAAACCACCGAGAAGATGCGGGATACCTTCGCGAGTGCCTTCGCAGATATCGTTACAAGAAGGACATCAAGCGTTACCGCGCTGGCATCGAAATCAAATGCGATGAAGAGCCGCTGGATGCCATCAACGAACTGCTGAAGTCGTGCGGCGGCGTCATGGCTCCGGTTGGCGACAGCTATCTGATCTCGGTTGGCTCACCTGCTATCCCGGTCGCGCATTTCACCGACGCCGATTTGATCCTGTCCAGCCCAGCATCCTTTACGATGTCGTCAGGCCTTGCGGGATCCTTCAACGCAGTCACAGCCAACTATCCGTCGCCGCAGCACCTATGGGAAGAGAACAACGCTGAGCCGTTCTTCAATGCTGCATGGGAAGTCGAAGACGATACCGGATCTCCCTGGATGGTCCGTCGCTGCGCAAGACCGGCATCGACAACCGCGCGGGGGCCAGCCAATGAGCATGACCTCGACCCCGGGTAGCCCACTGGTCCCTCCCACGCGCCCGACACCGCCAGCTTCTGGGCGGGCGCGGCGCCGGGCGCGCGGGACCCTCCCGTGGACAACCCTCCGCACCAACATCACCCTTGACCGGATGCACCCGGATCAACAATGAAGACTTTGCCTCAGACCGCTACCGCCGACCGGTCGGATGATCGTGGAACAGCTGGTCGGATGTTGCTGGAATAAGCGGTCGGATACGGTGGAATACGCACAACACTTACAATTCAACGCTGACCACGAAGTTTGGAGCAAAAGCGGATAGCAGCGTAGTGGTTGCGTTGACCTCGCGCGTGGCGAACACCGAAGGCCAGCTGGTTTCGCAGTCGGGCAGCATCCAGACACTGAATGACTCGGTTGAGCTGGTTACCACGACGGCCAACGGCAAAGGGAAGGTCATCTATGGCAGCACTGCGCCTGTAGCCGCTGACAGGCTGGCGCAGAACCTCTGGATCGATACTGCCAGCGGGAACAATACGCCAAAGCGTTGGAACGGCACCGCCTGGGTTGCGATGAGCGATAAGGCGGCCACCGATGCGCTAGCAGGACTGACCACGAAAGCTAACGCAAGCGCGGTCACTGCTTTGACAACGCGGGTTTCGACCGCAGAAGGCACGCTTACCAGCCAAGGAAACTCGCTGACCTCGTTGAACAACAGCGTTGGTCGCATGAATGCGGGTGGTCGTTTCCGCATGTCCACGCAGGCAACCCCAACAGGAGCGGAAGCTCGCATTGGCTTGCACGCTGAAGCTTCGGACGGGCAGAACACGCATACTGCGGGCTTGTTTCTAGTTGCTAGAACAGACGGCACATCTGACGTTATTGCTGCTGCAAACCGTTTCAGCATCGCCACCGGCCTCGGCGCAAATGACGCACGAACAGTTCCATTCATAGTCCGTAATGGCCAAGTCGAGATTACAACTGCTGTAATCGGCGATCTGACAATTGGTCGCGGTAAAATCGGGAACGACTCGATTACGGCATGGCGCGAAGCTTCAGCTACCGCAGCGTTGGCATCATCTCCCACGGCAGACGTAGTTCTAGCATCGATTTCATTCGTTAAGGAAAGAGCATTCTCATTACCTCTTTGGTTCAAGGCGACTTATCCGCAAGGGGCGAGACTATTCTTGCAGCGTCGCATCGGCACAGGTTCATGGACTAATTTGATGATTATCGATGATTACGACATCAAAGAGGGAGATGGCTCCTCGGTCAGCTTCTTGAAGCAGCACTCTGGATCGACGCACACTTTCGTCGACAACTGGGCGGGCATTGAAACTGTAGCCTATCGCGTGGTGGGGCAAACCTTTGGAATAACAACTTTCAATTCAGGTGGGGGCGGCTCCGAAGCGTCCTATATCCATAATGTGGTTCGAGCTGGGCACTCTTTTACAAACAGGTTTTTAGGTGCGCTAGTTGCGTACAAATGAAGGGAAAAGTTTCTTATGGAAGAAGAAATTGAAATCATAACGCTTGTTCGCTTCGCAGTAGTTGATGCCACTGGCGACATTCTGTGGATTGGTCAATGCCCTGAAGAAGAGCTTCCATTGCAGGCATACGAACCAGACCATGTTGTCATTGCTAACGTTCCAGAAACGGTGGCTGACGATACCCATTACTACAAAGATGGCTTCATTCAATATCCTCCTAAGCCGGGCCCTTGGGCAGTCTTTGATCATGACAACGAAATTTGGATCGATACCAGATCGCCAAACAAGGACGACGACTTCGATCAGAATGATTATTCAGTTGATGTGGAGGTTTCACTTTCGGGTGACGTCCTTTCCTGGGGAGCTTTCGTAGCAAGTCGGAACAACGGAATTTACGTGGAAGCGAAGACAGTGGGGCCGGGAGCAATCAATTTTGCAGGCAATCCTGTTTTGATTGGATATGATTGGGATAGCAATGCAATCAAGTCGTATCCTGACTTCGCGAATTTCTATACAGGGTCAAGGCGAATCCTGCTTGGGGAGTTTCGTGGCTCGGGTTCATACATTCCAGCTGCCAATTTGATCAACGGTAATAGGGTGGGCGCTGGGACCGTAGAAACAAAACAGATCGCGCCGGCTTCATGCAATGAACTAGCAACGGTTTACAATGAGGTGGAGTACGTATTCGCAAACGAGCTAGAGTATCCCCATTCAACATATCTCGCTGATATAAGAACAAGGATCGACTTTTCCTTTGAGGTGGAAGACGACAGCACCCTTCTGATCTTCCTTTCAGGCTTTAATAGTATCTTAGGTGATCTTAGGCCGATCCGGGAGCAGATTCATTCCCTCTCATACGAAATCAGAGTGGATGGTGTGCTTTTTGGTAAATTTGGCGAGAAGGATCCATCTGTATCGGAGGATCTTTCGTTTAGAACGAATGTTCACGCGATACCGGTAACTAAAAATATGAACAATGTATCGATAGTTTCTGAAACAGGCCGCCTTTACAATGCCGTTTTCATGCAGGTTAAGCGATGAATAAAAATATCACCGTTTACGACCTGTCATCAGGACGCATAATCAGGAAGTGTAACTTGCCTGAAAAGCTGATCGCCATGAACATCAAGGCGGGACAGGGATATGTTGAGGGATTGTTTGATGCTGATACTCATATCGTAGTAGCTGGCGGGGCCGTGCTTCGTGCCAAGACTGCTGCTGAGCTGGCTACTGAGTTCGTCAGAGCCAAAGCGAACGCGATCACTGAAATCAATCGCAAAATTGGAAGTATCAGGTCAAAGTTCGTCACCGTCATTCCAGCACAGGATATGGTGTATCAAGCCAAGGAAGCCGAAGCGAAGGCATACCTGGCAGACCTTGCGCCAGTGGAAGCTGACTACCCGTTCATCCATGCTGAAATCGGCATAACCGGCGACAGCGCATGGCAGGTTGCACAAGTCTACGTGAACCAAGCTCTGATCCTGCGCCAGACCGCCGCACAGCTTGAGGCGGTTCGGCTGGGACACGTTGCCATGGTGGAAGCCGCTACAGATATCGAAACGATCGATGCTATCCTGATGGCGTTCGGGACAAGCATTCAGGCCGTGTCATGATCCGTATA
>NZ_JBDPNJ010000046.1:0-15140 GCF_039770665.1 Paracoccus sp. SSK6
GGTAGGCCAGCGCCCGCCGGTGGCGGGGCGGACACTGGCCGGGCCCTTGGGGCCCGGCGGTGTGGGTGGCTAAGTCACGACGTGGCGAAGCAATGGCCTTCGCCAGATCAAAGGCAGCGCATCACAAGCAAGCCTTGAATGCGCGCCCTCCTTCCGATCAGAACGGGATTTCGTCGTCGTAATCGCTGCGGCTGCCGCCACCACCCTGGCTGCCGCCGCCACTGGACGAACCGCCCCGGTCGTAGTCGTCATAACCGCCGCCGCCAAAGCCGCCGCTGTCGCGCCCGCCGCCCGAACCGCCGCCGTCGCGGCCGTCCAGCATCTGAAGCGTGCCGTTGAAGCCGCGCAGCACCACCTCGGTCGTGTAGCGGTCCTGGCCGGACTGGTCCTGCCATTTGCGGGTTTCCAGCTGGCCCTCGACATAGACCTTGCTGCCCTTCTTCAGGAAACGCTCGACCACGTTGACCAGGCCCTCGGACATGATGGCGACGCTGTGCCATTCGGTCCGTTCCTTGCGTTCGCCCGTGTTGCGGTCCTTCCACTGTTCCGACGTGGCGATGCGCAGGTTCGCCACCTTGCCGCCGTTCTGGAAGGTGCGGATTTCGGGATCGCGGCCCAGATTGCCGATCAGGATGACCTTGTTGACGCTGCCTGCCATGGGCTGGCTCCTTGAAATGTGTCCTTGGCCCCTGATCTAGCGCAGCCCCCCGCGCGATGCAAATGCGCGGTTTGGCGCCTATGGCCTGCCCCGGCTGCGAAAAGCCATGCTGGCGATGCGGCCCGTTTTCTGTATAGTCCCGTCCAAACCCATAACAACGAGGGACGGGGGCATGACGTTCTTCCCAACCATCAAGGCGGGTCTTTGCGCGATGCTGATCGCAGGCCTGGCCTTGCCAGCCGGGGCCGAGGGGTTGCGCCTGTCGGGCAGTTCATCGAAATCGCGCGCCGAACAGTTCGCCCGCCAGACGCGCCTGATGGATTCGCGCCTGGCCGGGCAATACCAGCAATCAGCGCGATTGCAGCCCCGTGGCCGCAATACCAGTTCGGTCGAGATCCAGTTGTCGGCGAACATCCCGGCCTATCGCGGCAAGCGCAGCGACTTCATCCCCCACGCCCGCGCCGCCGCGCGCAAATACGGCATCCCCGAGGATCTGTTCCTGCGGCTTGTCCAGCAGGAATCGGGCTGGAACCCGCGCGCCCGGTCGCACAAGGGCGCCACGGGCCTGGCGCAGCTGATGCCGGGAACGGCCGCGAAGCTGGGCGTCAATCCGCATGACCCGGTGCAGAACCTGCATGGCGGGGCACGCTATCTGCGGATGATGTACAACCAGTTCGGCAACTGGAACCTGGCCCTTGCGGCCTACAACGCCGGGCCGGGCGCGGTCCAGAAATACGGCGGCATCCCCCCCTATCGCGAAACCCGCAACTATGTGCGGATCATCGCAGGAAGCTGAAACCTGCCTGCAATGGAATGAAACGGGGGCCCTGCGGCCCCCTTTTTCGTCAGACTTCCTCGATCCGCAATTCGACAGGCTCACCCGCCAGGACGCCGGTGCGGGGCAGGGCCTCGATGGCGAAGTCGATGGCTTCGGGCGTGGTCTTGTGGGTGACGACCAGAACCGGCACGCTGTCCGGGCTGTGCTGCCCGTATTGGCGCATCCGGTCGATGGAAATCCCCGCATCGCCCAGGACCGTCGCCACCTTGGCAAGCGCGCCCGGCTTGTCCTGCAGTTCCAGCCGGATGTAATAGGCCGCCGGAACCGCCGTCCGGGCAGGCTGCGCCGCCTTCAGCGCCGTCGCAGGCTGGCCGAAGACCGGCAGGCGCACGCCACGCGCGATTTCCACGATGTCCGACAGGACGGCGCTGGCGGTCGGCCCTTCGCCCGCACCCGCGCCGCGCAGGACAAGCTGGCCCACGCTGTCGCCTTCGACCACGACCATGTTGGTGCCGCCCACCAACTGGCCCAGGGGGCTGTCGGCGGGCACAAGGCAGGGTGACATGCGCTGTTCCAGCCCGCGCGGCGTCATCTGCGCCACGCCCAGCAGCTTGATCTTGTAGCCCATGTCGGCGGCGCGGCGGATGTCGTCGATGCTGACGCGCTCGATCCCCTCGATCTCGACGGCGTCGAAATTGACCTGCGTGCCGAAGGCGATGGAGGACAGGATCGACAGCTTGTGGCCCGCGTCGATGCCGCCCACGTCCAGCGTCGGATCGGCCTCAAGATAGCCAAGCTGGCGGGCTTCCTCGAAGACCGACTCATAGGGGAGGCCCGCGCTTTCCATCCGCGTCAGGATATAGTTGCAGGTGCCGTTCATCACGCCCATGACGCGGCGGATCTCGTTGCCCGCCAGCGATTCCGTCATCGCCTTGATGACGGGGATGCCGCCCGCTACCGCCGCCTCGAACCGCAGGGTGCGGCCCAAGCCCTCGGCCAGTTCCGCAAGCGCCTGGCCGTGGACGGCCAGCAGCGCCTTGTTCGCGGTCACGACATCCTTGCCCGACCTCAAGGCGGCCTCGATGCTGTCCTTGGCAATGCCCGCATCACCGCCCACCAGTTCCACGAAGACATCCACGTCATCGGCGGTGGCAACCGCCATCGGGTCGTCTTCCCAGCGATAGGACGACAGGTCCGCGTCGCGGTTCTTGCGCTTGTCCCGCGCGCTGATGGCTGTGATCGCCACGGGACGGCCCGTCCGGCGCGCCAGAAGATCGGCGTGTTTCTGGACGATCTTGACGACACCGATCCCGACGGTGCCGAGCCCGGCAATGCCTAGTCTCAAGGAATCGGGGCGGAGGGGGGACGACATGAAAGCCTCTTGTCTAGGGTCGCCTGCTGTTAGCGCGGGCAGCAGCATCATGCAACGAGTCAGGCGCCTTCCCCGTCCTTGTCTTCGTATCCCGCCCATTCGCCGTCGATGCCGGTTCCGCGCATGATCGACACGACCCGGCGCGCGGCGCGCGGCGCGCAGCGTATCGGCATGGATCGCCAGGATGGCGGCGGAGTCCATTTCGCCGGGATAGCGTTCGCCCTTGGTGTTGATGAAGGTCGGAAGCCAGTGGCCGGGCTTGCGGCCGGGGCGCCAGGATGCGTGGCACAGCAAGTTGCGGCTGATGCGGATCGCCCGCAGGTCTTCCGCAAGTTCCTGCCGCCCGTCGATCCCCGCCTGCCTCATCGCGGCGGCGAAGCTGTCGATCAGCGTGCCCAGCGTGTCGTCGGCGATCTCCTCCATCCGGCGCAGCCAGTGCTGCAGGGCCTCGTCGCTGACCTCGGCGCCCAGTTCCTTGCGGGTCAGTGAAAAGATCGCCCGCTTCAGCGCCTCTTCCAGGAAGCCGAAGCCCGATACGGCGTGCCCGATGGCCGCCGCCATCTCCTCTGACAGACGGTCCGGGGCGCGGGGCAGGGCCATGCTATTCGCGCCACAGGTCTTTGACCCAGGTCGCGGGCAGCAGGTAATGGCGCAGGTGCTTGGACAGGCTTTCCTTGCGCTTGCCGGAAAAGGTTGCGCGCAGGTGATCCAGCGGCGGGCGATGCTGCTCTTCCTCATGCCAGCGGCCGGCAATGGCATCGGGAGGGTTCAGGTTGCCCGCGAAGATCACGATACGGCTGTTCTTCGGCACCTTCGGTTCGCGCAAGTAATTCAGCGGGAAGGGCGGGACCGAGTGCATGCGGAAATGCGCCAGCCAGCCGCGCGGCCAGAACCTGACCCCGCCCGGCGCATTGCGGGTGACGAAACGCTGCTCGTACTTGTACTTGTCCGCCACGCCCTGCGGATCGGCGCGGAACATGTCCTGCAAGGGCGCCAGCTTGCCGACCCGCATCCGATAGACCGAGGTCTGGCCCAGCCGCTCCAGCGGCGTGTTCGGGTTGCGCCCCAGGATCGTGTCGTCGGGATCGCCATAGGTGAAGAACGGATCCAGGTTGCCGGTGATGATGACATCCAGATCCAGGAACAGCACCACGCCCGACACATCGCCCAGATCGCCCCACAGTCGCGACTTCGGCCACTTGCCGCGCGTGTTGACGGGCGCCTGGTATTCGAAGACGGGCAGGGGCCGGACGGCAATGTCTGGATGCAGGCCCGTGCCGTCATCGGTAAAGCAGAACAGCCGGAAGGGCGGGGTGATGTTGCGGCGGATCATCCCGTAGAGGCGGTTCGCGTATTCCGGCCCGAACTTCGTGCCCCACTTGATGCAGATGATCTGCTTGATTTCCGGCGCGTCCATCGGCCTTCCCCTTGTTCACGCGCACCGTTTCACAGCGGCGGAACCAAGGCAATCTCCTTTGCCCTGGTCCCGCAGCGACTGCACGGCGCAGGTCACGCCGCGCGGCTTTCCCGGATCAGCCGCAGGATGTCGGCAGCAGCGATGGGGATGTTGGTGCCCGGACCGAAGATCGCCTTCACGCCCGCGTTTTTCAGGTAGTCATAGTCCTGCTGCGGGATCACGCCGCCGCAGATGACCAGGATGTCGCCCGCGCCCTGGGCCTTCAGCGCCTCGATCAGCTTGGGGGCCAGCGTCTTGTGGCCCGCCGCCTGCGAACTGATCCCCACCACATGCACGTCGTTGTCCACGGCGTCCTGGGCCGCTTCCTCGGGCGTCTGGAACAAGGGCCCCACGTCCACGTCGAAACCGATATCGGCGAAGGCCGTGGCGATCACCTTGGCGCCCCGGTCATGGCCGTCCTGGCCCATCTTGACGACCAGCATCCGGGGGCGGCGGCCTTCCTGTTCGGCAAAGGCCTCCACATCGCGCTGGATCTGCGCGAAGCCCTCGTCTCCTTCATAGGCCGCGCCATAGACCCCGGCCAGGGTCTTCACCTCGGCCCGGTGGCGGCCCCATTCCCTTTCCATCGCCATGCTGATTTCCCCAACGGTTGCACGGGCGCGGGCGGCCTCGACGGCGGCCTCCAGCAGGTTGCCGCCCTCACGCGCGCGGCGGCTGATCTCATCCAGCGCGGCTTGGGCTGCGCTTTCGTCGCGCGTCTGGCGGATGCGGTTCAGGCGGGCGATCTGGCTGTCGCGCACCGCCATGTTGTCGATGTCCAGGATGTCGATCGGATCCTCGCGGTCCTTGCGATACTTGTTGACGCCGACGATCACCTCCTCGCCCCGGTCGATCTGGGCCTGGCGGCGGGCGGCGGTTTCCTCGATCCGCAGCTTGGGCATTCCGGTGGCGACCGCCTTGGTCATGCCGCCCAGTTCCTCGACCTCCTCGATCAGCGCCCAGGCTTTTTCGGCCAGTTCCGCCGTCAGGCTTTCGATGTAGTAGGATCCCGCCAGCGGATCGACGACATGGGTGATGCCGGTTTCCTCCTGCAGGATCAGCTGCGTGTTCCGCGCGATGCGGGCGCTGAACTCGGTCGGCAGGGCGATGGCTTCGTCCAAGGCGTTGGTGTGCAGCGACTGCGTGCCGCCAAGCGCCGCCGACATCGCCTCATAGGCGGTGCGGATCACGTTGTTGTAGGGATCCTGTTCCTGCAAGCTGACGCCCGAGGTTTGGCAATGCGTCCGCAGCATCAGGGACGACGCCTTCTTGGGCGCGAATTCCGTCATGATCCGGTGCCACAGCAGGCGCGCCGCGCGCAGCTTGGCGATCTCCATGAAGAAGTTCATGCCGATGGCGAAGAAGAAGGACAGCCGGCCCGCGAACTGGTCCACGTCCATGCCGGCGCTCAGGGCCGCACGGACATATTCGCGCCCGTCGGCCAGCGTATAGGCCAGTTCCTGCACCAGGTTCGCGCCCGCTTCCTGCATGTGATAGCCGGAAATCGAGATCGAGTTGAACTTCGGCATCTCGTTCGAGGTGTATTCGATGATGTCCGCGATGATCCGCATCGAAGGCTCGGGCGGATAGATATAGGTGTTGCGGACCATGAACTCCTTGAGGATGTCGTTCTGGATCGTGCCCGACAGCACGGCGCGGGAATGGCCCTGTTCTTCCCCGGTCACGATGAAGTTCGCCAGGATCGGGATCACCGCGCCGTTCATGGTCATCGACACCGAGACCTTGTCCAGCGGGATGCCGTCGAACAGGATCTTCATATCCTCGACCGAATCGATGGCGACACCGGCCTTGCCCACGTCGCCCACCACGCGCGGATGGTCGCTGTCATAGCCCCGGTGCGTCGCCAGGTCGAAGGCGACCGACACGCCCTGCTGACCGGCGGCCAAGGCCTTGCGATAGAAGGCGTTGGATTCCTCGGCGGTGGAAAAGCCCGCATATTGGCGGATGGTCCAGGGGCGGCCCGCATACATCGTGGCGCGCGGGCCGCGCGTGAAGGGCGCGATGCCCGGCAGGCTGCCCAGATGCTCAAGGCCCTCCAGGTCGGCTTCGGTATAGAGCGGCTTGACCGGGATGCCTTCCAGCGTGTTCCAGGTCAGGCTGTCGGGATCCACGCCCTTCAGTTCCTTTGCCGCCAGCTTCTGCCAGTCGTCCAGCGTGGGTTTCGTCATGATCCATCCTTTCGCACGGCGCGGGCTGCCCTATATTCAGGGCAGGAAGGGGTGCCGATGAAGTTGAAATTGCTGATAGTTGCGATGCTGCTTGCCGCCATGGGACCGGCGCGAGAGGCGCCTCCGCCAACGGTCCGGCCGCAGCCCGCCAGCCCCGAGGAAGTTGCGACATCCGCGCCCGAGCCTGCCCGGCCCGAATTGCGCATCCTGTCCGCGCCTGATGCCGAACCGGCCGATTTCCTGTGGACGGCCCGCCCGGTCGTGGTCTTTGCCGATACGCCGAACGATCCTGCCTTCCGCGAACAGATGCGCGTGCTGGAAGGACGGAACGAGGCGCTGATCGAACGCGACGTGGTGGTCATCACCGACAGCGACCCGCAGGCCGACAGCGCCTGGCGCCGGCAGTTGCACCCGCGCGGCTTTTCGCTGGTCATCATCGACAAGGACGGGCAGGTGAAACAGCGCCGCCCGCTGCCCTGGGACGTGCGCGAGATTAGCCGCGCCATCGACAAGCTGCCCCTGCGCCGCCAGGAAATCGGCCGGGCGGGGCTTTTGCCGTGAGTGTTGAAAACCCAAGCGCTCCCACCTATATTCGGAACGAAGGACAAGGAGGTTCGACATGAGCACGACATCCTACAACCCACCCCCGATCACTGGCCGAACCGGCCCGATGCCGGGCTATTCCCGGCGCTGAGCCGCGCTTTTTCGGACTCGATCCATGACGTGACGCCCGCTTTGGTTTCCGCAAGGCGGGCATTTTGCTGCGAATCGACCAGGCGCGCGACGGCCTCGCTGCCGCCGGTCAGATGGGCCAGCAGGAATTCCATCGCCTTTTCGCCAAGCTCGATCGCCTCGATCTTCATTTCGATATAGTGGCGATACATCCGCGCCGCGCGGGCTGCGTCCAGATGGGCGATGTCCACCGCCCGCAGATCCGCGATCATCGCGCCGATGGTGGCAAGCTGGTTGTAGTAACGCACCACCGGATCGACGACCCGAAACGGCAGGACGTGGATCTCCTCGACGATGGCGGTGAACAGGCGGTCATTGTGTTCGGTCGGAATCACCGGGAAGAAGCCGCTCCCCTTCAGGATCAACGCCTCGATTTCCGCACCATAGCGGGGCAGGTTCTGGCTTTTCAGCGTCGCGACATGGACACGGATTTCGGCATAAAGCGCCCCCTGCACGTCGCGGACGCGTTCGGCCCGCGCCGCCCGATCCCGCCGCGCGCTGAGGACATGCGTCACCACCCAGCCACCCGCCACCACCGCGCCGCCGATCATGGCGGCGACGACGCGCGGGTCAGTCAGGGCGGCGGCGAAGCTCACTCGAACTCCATGATCACGTCATCGACCTTGAGGCTCTGGCCCGCCTCGGCGTTCACCGACTTGACCACGCCCTTGCGTTCGGCGCGCAGCATGTTTTCCATCTTCATCGCCTCGACCGTGGCAAGCGCCTGGCCTTCCTGCACCTCGTCTCCGGGCGCGACATTCACCCGGACCACCAGACCCGGCATGGGGCAGAGCAGGAATTTGGACGTATCGGGCGGCAGCTTTTCGGGCATCAGCCGGACCAGTTCGGCGGTTCGGGGGCGGCGGACCTGGACCTTCAGGTCGGCGCCGCGCGTGCGCAGGCGGAAACCGGCGGGGATCTTGTCCACCTTCAGGACCAGCGGGCGGCCATCGACGGTCAGGTGCGCCAGGGTCTGGCCGGGCTTCCAGTCGCTTTCCACGCGCAGGTCGCGGCCGTTCACGGCAACGGTGGCACCGTCGCGGTCGGCGCGGATCCGTGCGGGGATTTCCCGGCCGTTGACGAAGACCACCCAGTTCTCGCCCACGCGGCGTTCGTGGTTGTCCAGCCGCCCGCTGATCCGGGTGCGGCGGATTTCGGCGACGCGGTGCATGGCGGAGGCTGCGGCAGCCACGCGGGCCAGTTCATCGTCGGGCAGGGACGCGCCTTGGAAGCCTTCGGGATATTCCTCGGCGATGAAGGCGGTGGTGATGTCACCCGCGACGAATTTCGGATGGTCCATGACGGCGGACAGGAAGGGCAGGTTGTGGCCGATCCCTTCCACCTCGAATTCGTCCAGAGCCACGCGCATCGCCTCGATGGCCTGATCGCGCGACGGGGCCCAGGTGCAAAGCTTGGCGATCATCGGGTCATAGAACATGCTGATCTCGCCCCCCTCGAAGACGCCGGTGTCGTTGCGGACCACATGGGCGTCGTCCGCGACCTCGGCCGGCGGGCGATAGCGGGTCAGCCGCCCGATCGAGGGCAGGAAGTTGCGATAGGGATCCTCGGCGTAAAGGCGGCTTTCCATGGCCCAGCCGTTGATCTTCAGGTCCGACTGCGCAAAGGGCAGGGGCTCGCCCGCCGCGACGCGGATCATCTGTTCCACCAGGTCGATGCCGGTAATCAGTTCCGTCACCGGATGTTCCACCTGCAACCGGGTGTTCATTTCCAGGAAGTAGAAGTTCTTCTGCCCGTCCACGATGAATTCCACCGTGCCCGCGCTTGTATAGCCCACGGCCTTGGCGAGCGCGACCGCCTGCTCGCCCATGGCCTTGCGGGTCGCCTTGTCCAGGAAGGGCGAGGGCGCTTCCTCGATGACCTTCTGGTTGCGGCGCTGGATCGAACATTCGCGTTCGTGCAGATAGACCGCGTTGCCGTGCTTGTCTGCCAGCACCTGGATTTCGATGTGGCGCGGCTGGGTCACGAATTTCTCGATGAAGATGCGGTCGTCGCCGAAGCTGCTGGCAGCCTCGTTGCGCGAAGACTCAAACCCCTCGCGGGCTTCCTGCGCGGTCCAGGCGATGCGCATCCCCTTGCCGCCGCCGCCCGCGCTGGCCTTGATCATCACCGGATAGCCGATCTGGTCGCTGATCCGCACCGCTTCCTCGGCATCCGCGATCAGGCCCATATAGCCCGGAACGGTGGACACGCCCGCGTCCTGGGCGATCTTCTTCGAGGTGATCTTGTCGCCCATGGCCTCGATGGCGGAACTGGGCGGGCCTACGAAGATGACGCCTTCGCGCTCCAGGGCCTCGGCGAACTTCATGTTCTCGGACAGGAAGCCATAGCCGGGATGGACGGCCTCGGCGCCGGTCTGGCGGATAGCGTCCATGATCCTGTCGATCACGATATAGGACTGGTTCGCGGGGGGCGGGCCGATATGGACGGCCTCGTCGGCCATCCTGACATGCAGGGCGTTGCGGTCGGCGTCGGAATAGACGGCGACGGTGGCGATGCCCATCTTGCGGGCGGTCTTGATAACGCGGCAGGCGATCTCGCCCCGGTTGGCGATCAGGATCTTCTTGAACATGGGCCCCCCCGGCCAGGCATGAAAAAGCCGCCCGAAGGCGCGCGGCCCCGGACGGCGATAACAGTGTCACGGCGCGGCAGGCGCGCCGGGTTCAGGTCGTTACTGGCAGAGCGCCACGTCGTTGCACAGCGCACCGGCAGCGCCGCCGATGGCCGCGCCCTTGAGGACGTTGTGCCCGCCGACGCTGGCAACGGTCGCGCCGACGCCCGCGCCGATAAGGGCGCGGTCGGTGTCGGTCGGGTTGATGCCCTGGGTGCAACCTGCAACGGCGGTTGCGCCGACAAGGGCGGCGATGGCAAGAAACTTGGACATTGGGGTCTTCCTGTCGTGTGATTGGCTGGACCGGAACGCCCGTCCAGCCGGTCAGGTTCAGTAACGACGCTGGCAGACGCCGGCGTCGTCGCACAGCGCGCCGCCCACGGCGCCGATGGCCGCGCCGGTCGCGATATCCTCGTCCAGGGCCTTGGCGATGACGGCACCGGCGACGGCACCGCCAGCGGCGCGCTGCGCGTCAGGCGAGACGCCGCCCATGCCATAGCCGCCCTGGTCGCAGGCAGCGAGGCCGAGGAGAAGGAAAGCGCCGCCAGCAATGCGGGTGAACGTCGAGGTTTGCATGAAGTCTTGCCTGTATTGTGGGCCGCATCGGCGGCCGGTGAAAGGTCATGAACGACTATCGCATAGCCGCAAGGAACGTCAAACTGACATGCGTGTGAGATCAACGCCCTAGGCAGCAAGTCGCGCATCATCGACGGTCCGATCCCTCGTCCTCGTCGCCGTCGTCCCAATCATCGTCGTCCCATCCGAAATCGGGCGGGCTGTCGGGGGCGAAGAGCTCGGGAAACGACGCCTCGGCGGCGGCCATGTCCACCTGCAGCAACTGGTCGTAATCGGCGGGGTCGAAGGGGCCGACCGCCTTGACCTCGCGCCCGATCAGCCAGCCCAGACGGCCCGCGTCCAGGTTGCCGCGAACGAACGGCTCCTCGCCGAAATGCTCGATCAAGGCGGCCAGAAAACCCGCGTCGGCGCGGCGGTCGGCGGCCTTGCGGTCGCGGAAGCGTTCGCGCCGGGTGATCGGCGTCGCGCCCTTCTTGCGGTTTTCGCGCCGGATGACGAATTGAAAATCGGTGCCGGGAAGACGCCCCGGAAAGCCACGGTGCTTCAGCATGATGCCCCCTTGATGCTGGGGCGGGGCTGGGCCGGGCCGGAAAGTCGCGGGCAGCCAGACCGCCCGCGCCATGAAAACCGGACGGTCTTACGAGCCGTACTTGTTGGTGTAAACCGGCTCGGTCGTGACCGGGTTCGCGGTGGGCACGTAAACCTCGGGCTCTGCTGCCTGACGCTGGCACGCAGCGAAAGCCGACACCAGCACGAGGCCGAGGATGATCTTCTTCGACATATTGTCACGCTCCTGTAAAGCGGGCGCGGCTGCGCCCGTCTGCTCGGGTCCTGGGGGATGTCTTCAAGCACCGCCCCGCCGCGCATGATAACGGTGCCGCAGGGGCGCAGACAGCCGGGCAGGGCGGCACGGGACAAATGTCCCCCGTCCTGTGGCCGGACTGCATCATTCACGCCTTTGTGCAACAGCATGGAAAACCCGGACCTTACAAGGGAATGTTGTCGTGCTTCTTCCAGGGATTCGACAGCCGCTTGCCGCGCAGGCTGGCCAGCGCGCGGGCCACGCGCCTGCGGGTCGAGCGGGGTTGGATCACCTCGTCGATGAAGCCCTTTTCGGCGGCGACGAAGGGGTTTGCAAAGCGGTCCTCATAGTCCTTCGTGCGCGCCGCGATCTTGTCGGGATCGCCCAACTCGCTGCGATACAGGATCTCGACCGCGCCCTTGGCGCCCATCACGGCGATCTCGGCCGTGGGCCAGGCATAGTTGAAATCGCCCCGAAGGTGCTTGGACGCCATCACGTCATACGCCCCGCCATAGGCCTTGCGGGTGATGACCGTCACCTTCGGCACCGTCGCCTCGCCATAGGCGAACAGCAGTTTGGCGCCGTGCTTGATGACGCCGCCATATTCCTGACCCGTGCCCGGCAGGAAGCCCGGCACGTCCACGAAGGTCAGGATCGGGATTTCGAAAGCGTCGCAGAAGCGCACGAAACGTGCGGCCTTGCGGCTGCTGTCGATATCCAGGCAGCCTGCCAGCACCATCGGCTGGTTGGCGACGACGCCCACGGTGCGGCCCTCGATGCGGATGAAGCCCACGATGATGTTGCCCGCGAAGTCGCGCTGGATTTCGTAGAAGTCGCCCTCGTCCGCGACCTTCACGATCAGTTCCTTCATGTCATAGGGCTGGTTCGGGTTGTCGGGGATCAGCGTGTCCAGGCTTTCCTCGACCCTCGCGGGGTCGTCGAAGAAGGGACGCACCGGCGCCTTGTCGCGGTTGTTCAGCGGCAAGAAGTCGAACAGGCGGCGGATTTCGGTCAGCGCCTCGACATCGTCTTCAAACGCGCCATCCGCGACCGAGGATTTCTTCGTATGGGTGGAGGCGCCGCCAAGCTGTTCGGCGGTCACGACCTCGTTCGTGACGGTCTTGACCACGTCGGGGCCGGTCACGAACATGTAGGAGGTGTCCTTCACCATGAAGATGAAGTCGGTCATGGCGGGCGAATAGACCGCGCCGCCCGCGCAGGGCCCCATGATGACGCTGATCTGCGGCACCACGCCGGATGCCATGATGTTGCGTTGGAACACGTCGGCATAGCCTGCCAGGGAGGCCACGCCTTCCTGGATGCGCGCGCCGCCCGAATCGTTCAGCCCGATCACCGGCGCGCCGTTCTGCATCGCCATGTCCATGATCTTGCAGATCTTCTGCGCGTGCGTTTCGGACAGCGACCCGCCGAAGACGGTGAAGTCCTGGCTGAACACATAGACCATGCGCCCGTTGATCGTGCCCCAGCCGGTCACGACGCCGTCGCCGTAGGGGCGGTCGGCCTCCATCCCGAAATCGGTGGAACGGTGCGCCACGAACATGTCGAATTCCTCGAAGCTGTCCTCGTCCAGAAGCACTTCGATCCGTTCGCGCGCGGTCAACTTGCCACGGGCGTGCTGCGCGTCGATGCGCCGCTGGCCGCCGCCAAGGCGGGCCTGCGCGCGGCGGCTTTCCAGTTCCTGCAGAATATCCTTCATGGCGGCACCCCCATTTCGCAGGTGCAGCGTAGTCAGAGCCTCAAAGCTAGGAAAGCAAAATTGAGAAAATTTGCAAATTAAATTATGATATCGCAGCGAAAACTGAAAACCTGCAAACTGTGCGCTCAGAACAAGGTGCTGGCGGAAAAATCTGCAATATAGGGGAAGGGGGTGAGAGGCTGGACAACGACCCAAGCGGGGCTCGTTACGGCTGCTACCTTCCGGTCCTGACCGGGTTGGCGAGGCGCCTGCCCGCGCCAACCTCTCGGGGGACTAGATAGTCCGGTTGGGTGCGCGTTGCAAGCCCGTCAGAGATAAAGACGGATCAGGGCGAAGCCCGTCCCGGTCTGGCCGACATGCTCCATGCGCCGGCCATGGCGAGCCGCAACATCGGCCAGCAGCGGAAGACCGCCGGGACCGGTCTCGAAAACGACCGAGGTTCCGGGCAGGGGGGCAAAGTGCCAGGCCGGGACCGGGTCGATCGAGACCCGGCGGCGCTGGCGCAGATAGTTGCGGATTACGTCGCGGGTCTGCGGGCCAAGAGCGATGGCCGAGGCCTTGCCCGCCACGATGCCCCCGAAAAGCCCGCATCCCGACAGGCGATAGGAGTTGGTGGCAAGCACGAAGCGATCCTTGTCCCCGATCGCGCGTCCCCGCCAGGTCAGGTCGCGGATACGGCCTCCGCCCGTGGGTGTCCCGTCGGCGCGGAAGGCGGCAGGGCGGGACAGGTCTATCCGCCAGCGGACATTCTGGACAACGTCGAACTGATAGGCGGGAAAGCAGGGATCGGTCAGGGGTTGGCCGGGCTCTCCGGGCCGGATCTGGTTGAACAGGCTTGCCGACCGCTCCAGCCAGCCCCGAAGCTCGGCCCCGGTGATCGGCAGCGCGCAGATGCGGTTCGGAAAGGAATAGATGTCGGTCAGGTTGCCCAGCCGCAGCCGCCCGGCCGCGACATCGGTGTAATGGAACGGACCGCCCCGCCCGCCAGCGCGGAACGGGGCGGCGGCCGACAGGACTGGCAGGCCTTCAAGCGAGGTTCCCTGCAGGCTTTTGCGCACGAACCAGCGTTGCGCCATGTTGACCAGCGTCACGGCGGGATCGATCCCGATCAGCGCGAAATAGCTGCTGATCCGCTGGGTGCTGGCGCCGATGCGGGTGCCGAGATGCGACAGCGTCAGGCGATGCGACGGGCCGACGGCCCGCAGGACGGCTGGGGCGACCGGCAGGCGGGCATCCACCGCCTCGCACGAAGAAGCGGCGCGCGAGAGGCGCCAGCCATGCGCGGAGTCGTGATGCAGCCGCATGTCGATCACCCCCAGGTGAGATCCGCCGAATCCCGGCATGACCGCAGGCTTGCCGCACAGCGTTCCTCCGACCGCGTCCACGCCCTCCATCGACGGTGATGGGGCGCTTCCCGGAAAGACCTCGTGCGTGTGTCCCGCGACAATCGCATCGATGCCGTCAACGGCCGCCAAGTGGGCTGCGACATTCTCGGACCCCGGTAGGGCGGGGCCTGGCGAGATCCCGCTATGGGCCAGGGCAATGACCAGATCCGCCCCTTCGGCCCGGATCAGCGGAACGACCCGGCGCGCTGTCGCAAGGATGTCGTCGCAGGTCATGTGCCCGGCCAGGCTGCTGTCCCAGGCCGTGGTTTGCGGCGGCAGGAACCCCACCAGACCGACCCGGAGGGTGAGGGGGCGGCCCCCTTCGGTCACGACCTGCCTTTGCAGGATGACATAGGCGGGAAAGTCCCCGCGCGCCTTGACCCGGAGATTGGCGGCCAGCAGGGGAAAGCGGGCCTGACGCGCTGCCGTCTGCAGGACATCCAGGCCGAACGAGAAGTCATGGTTGCCGATGGCGGCGGCGTCATAGCCCATCAGGTTCATCGCGGCGATGGCGGGATGAACCTTCCCGGACGACAGGGCGGCCCTGTCGCCCAGCGGCGTTCCCTGCAGAAAGTCGCCATTGTCCAGCAGCAGCGTGTTCGGGGCCTTGCTCCGGTGACGCTCGACCAGCGACGCCACCTGCCCCAGGCTTCCCTGGCCGCAAGGCCGATCGGCAAGATAGTCGTGGGGCAGGAGCTTCATGTGCATGTCGGTCGTGGCCAGGACACGCAAATGAACCGTTTCGCATGATCCCGCGGATGGAAGAACAGAAAGCCCGGCCTCGCTTGTTCCGTTCGACATCCGCAACTCCAGCACCGCCGCGCAACCCATCAGCGGCCGGACCAC
>NZ_JBDPNJ010000047.1:0-14459 GCF_039770665.1 Paracoccus sp. SSK6
AAGGCTTTTACCGCAACCCGTGGTCCTCAGAAGCTGTAGCCGATCCTTACACCGACGCCCCATGCGTGGCTGCTTTCCATTTCGGCGCGGGCCGTGTCGGGCGTGCCGGTCTCGGGCCGGGCATCGCCCAGCCTGACGTAACTGACCCCGGTCGTGATCCTGATCCTGTCCCGGGTATAGATCGCCGCCAGACTGACGCCCTTCTGACCGTTGACCGGCGCCAGCGGCGAGACAAGGTCGTTGCCGGACTTCTCGTAGGTGACGCTTGCCGCGCCGGACCAGGCCTCGGTGAACCTGCGGCCAATGCCGATGGTGAACGTGGTGGTGTCGCCCAGATCGACAAGGCCGCTGCCCGTCACCTGAAGGAGCCTTTCAGGATCCACGCGGAAGCCGGACCAATCCACCCAGCGGATCGACCCGAAGACAAGGGTGCTCGGATCGATGCCGGTCTGGAACTCGAGGTTCCAGGACTTCGGCGTCTTGACCGTCAACCTGGAACGCCCATCCAGAAGCGGCAAGGCCGGGGCAGGGCCAGGTCCATCGAGGTCCACAAGAGGACCGCGTTCGGTTATGTCGAAGTCATGCTCGATCACCGCACTATAGGTCAGGGACACACGGGCGGCGATCTCGGGTCGTTCCCACGACACCCCGGCGAGCCACCCGTACGCGGTATCCCGGTCCACATCGACACGGTAGCCGCTGATGGGGCCGAACGACGCGCCGCCCAAGGTCACGTGTCCATCCGTGCGCGCGGCCCGGAAACCCGCGTGAACCCCGAAGCCGCTCTCCGGAACAGCAAGGCGGACGACGCCGGTCAGATCGGTGTTGTTGACGGTCACGCCGGTTCCGCCGAGATTGATGGACCCGCTGGTGGGATACCGTATGTCGGCTCCGAACGGTTGATCCACGATGACGGCTGCCGACCAGAGCTCGTTGAACTGGTGCTTATAGGCGAAGCCTGCGTTGGTGTAGGAAGACGCGACATCGCCCGTGCGCTCACCGCCGGGGTAGGGGCCAAGCGGCAGGTCTGTTCCGGTGATGCGGGGCGAGACATGGCCATAGCTCAGTTCGAGATAGTTGCCCGGTTCGAACAGAGGATCGAGGGACTGGTTGCTGCGCTCGAGACCGCCCGCATGAACGATCGTGCTGCAAAGGAGCCAGGCGGCGGCGCCGATAGAGGCGGTCTTCATGAAAGCCTCGCTTCAAAGCTCGGGTATGACCACGTCAGCAGTGGGAAAGCTGCCGCAAGGGAAACATTAGCACAGGGAGAGCCGTCCTCGAATATGAAACGTCCCGCTGCTGATCCCGTCCTCGCCGCATGGACATAACCCGGCGACACCGCTCTCGCCTCGCCCAGAACCGCGATGACCTCGGCGTTCTTCTTCCTGCGCGGCGCTTCTTCGGGCAAGGAACTGTTCGCCACTGCCGCTCTCCAGGGCATCGAGGCGCTTGACGTCACCGATCGCAAATCGCTGGCAGGCGTGGTCCGAGCATGGGAGGCAGCCAAGGTCACCGGTGTGCGATTGGTAGTGGATTGCCGGCTTGATTACGCCTGCGGAGGCATCACTCAACCTGATGCCCTCAAAGCCGCGCCACCCAGATTTAGCAAATCAAATCTCAGGCAGGCGGGCTGGCGGCCGTCAATTTTCTTCAGAAGGCAAAGCGCACGCCGACGAGCAGGTCGAAGGTCTCGAACTTGCCGTCGAAGCTTTCTTGGTCGGGGCCTTCGAACTTGTCCGACTCCGTCTGGAACCAGCGCCCCTCGGCAAAGAGGTTCACATTGGGGTTCACCGTGTAGCCGACGCCGCCGATCAACTGGTAGGCAAGCAATCCGTCGCCGTCGAAATCCTGGCCCCCGGCGCTCTTCTCTACATTGGCCGCACCGATGCCAGCACCGAGGTAGGGCTGGATCGCCCCCGTGGGGCCCATGCTGTCGAACATGTAGAGTGCATTGACCATGAGGGCTTTGGCCGAAGTGTCGCCATCGGTTTGGTCGCCTTCATCCCGGTCTCTGACGGTGAAGTCGGCCTTGCGGTAGGCGTATTCGAGCTCGACCGCGAGGTTCGGCATGACCGTTGCGCCGACCGCAATGCCCAGGGTGTAGCCCGTATCATGGTCGAAGCTCGGGAGGGCGATCTGCTCTCCTTCTTCGATGAGTGTCGTATCCAGGTCCGACGGCCAGGTCGCGCCTCCGAAGCCCTTGATGTAGGCGTCTTCCATCGAAAACGCCTGGGCGGACGCTATCCCTGCGCCCTCCGTCAGCGTGGCGATCGCCACTGCTGCGGCAAAAGGTGCCTGTCTCATGGACTTCTCCCTTTCTCTGTTCCTCACACAGACTTTATCTTACACCATCGGCGATCAGTGTGTAATCGATTTGCCGGGGTGCTGCGGACTGGCATAGAGCGAGACCTCGTCTTGGGCGCCACTTGATCGCCGCAGCGCCAGCCCGCATCCTCCGCACGACAGTTGCGTGGCCCGGAAAAAGGAAGGCTGCGGACATCACCGAATAGACGGTCGACGACGGCGGCCATGGTATTGCTGTAAAGCTCAACGCCAAGGGTCTTGCTCATTGCCCTTCAACGCATGGGCAGCGGTTTTGTTAGAGGCTTCTAGCCCTAGCTTCGGCTCCGTCTCGAGAGCGCATTGTCAGCCAGACACCCCCTTGCGGGCGAAGGGTCAGAATCATGCGTGGCTGCGGCTCGCGCCCCGGAACGCGCTCAAAGCGGAACTGGGCCAGCAGGGTCGACAGGATGATCGTTGCCTCTTGCAGGGCAAAGCTGGCGCCAATGCAGATACGCGGGCCCGCACCGAAGGGCAGGAAGGCATAGCGCTCGGGCATGGTCAGAAACCGGCCAGGATCAAAGGCGTCGGGGCGCTCCCACAGTAGGTGGTGCCGGTGCAGGGCATAGATGGGCAGCATCACGGTGTCCCCGGGCCGCACCTCGCGACCGCAGAGTGTGTCGGACGCCCGCGCTGTCCGCGACAGAAAGGCCGCTGGCGGGTACAGACGCAGCGCCTCGTTGATGATGCGCATGGTTTGGGGCAGCGCGCCCAGATCGGCGGCGGTAGCGGCGCGACCGCCCAGTGCAGCCCGCGCCTCGTCCGCCGCGCGTTCCTGCACAAGGGGATCGAAGGCACACAGGTAAAGCGCCCAGGCCAGCGCCAGCGCCGTCGTCTCGTGTCCGGCCAGGATGAAGGTCAGCAGGTTGTCGCGCAGCTCCTCAGGGGTCATGGCGCGGCCCGTTTCCGGGTCCTGCGCGTCCAGCAGCAGGTCCAGAAAGTCGGACGGTTCATTTGGGCCGGCAGCCTGCGCGCGCTCGGTGATGGCTTGGTCCGCCATTGTCTTCATGCGCCTCAGCCCCGGTCCGGAGAACAGCCGTCCCGGACGCGGCAACCACATGGGCAGGCCCATCACGTCCATCAGGGACAACTTGGCTGTTTTTGCGATATAGGCATCGAGCGCCTGATGCACCGCACCGGGGTCAAACATCCCGCCGCCCGAGAAGGTGACTTGCGAGATCACCTCGAAGGTCGCGGCGACCGTTTCCTCGACCAGGTTCACCGGCCCCTGCGCAGCCGCGAGACGGCGGCACGACGCCTCGGCGGCAGCGGTCATCAGCGGCCCGAGCGCCTCGACATGACGTTGCGCGAAGGCAGGTGCGGCGGCACGACGTTGCCAGCGCCAGTGCGCCCCCTCGGCTAGGAGCAGGCTGTTGCCGATGGCCGGGTACAGGATCAGCCTGGTGTTGATGGACTTCGGGTAATCCTCCACCCGGTCCTTGAGGATGTGCCGCAGGGCGGCCGGGTCCATGACCATGTGCCAGCGCACTCCGGACGTGCCGGAGAGGATCGGCTCTCGGGTGGCAGCTATCGGGATCACTTCCAGCACGTTGCGCCGCACGGTCATGGCCGTGGCCCATAGGCTCAGGGGCTTTGGGGCCAGCGGCACCTTGACGGGATCGGACTGCGGCCGGTCGATCATGGGGGCGCTCCTTAGCGGGAGGCTGTCAGAGTCAGGTGGAGGTGACGTGCCCAGGGATCAAGCGCAACGCGCGGATGGCGATGGGGCAGGGGCGGCGTTTCGAAACGCCAGGGCTGCCGTGATGTTGCCCCTCCTTGCGAAACAAGGGCACGCCGCAATGCCCTGTGCTGTTTGCGTAGAACCACTACGCGGGCGGAGGAAAAGCGCGCTGGTGGTCTGCCCACGCGTTTGCAGACGGGTTCCCAGTCCGATATGGTCGAGGCTTGCAAACATCACGGTTCAAATGTCCCTGCAATGGCGCTTCCCGTTCATTCGGCTACAGCGAACAGCTTTCCGGCCCTCCAAAACAGTTGCGCCAAGCCCTTTTATCGCTGACCGTGGACCCATGTGCAGTGAAGCGTTTCGGAGGTGAGAGTGTCAGTTCGATCTCTTGCGGGCGCGGCCGCGATGGTGGCTGGAGCTTCTATCGGCTCTCCTGCCCAGGCCGCCACAGCCGGATATACCAGCTTCTGGGCCTTTGGCGACAGCCTGACCGATCCGGGCAATCTTTACAAACTGAGCGGCGGTGCCGTGCCCCCACCCCCTTATGACCAGCGGTTTTCGGATGGCCCGGTCTGGGCAGAACATGTGGCCCAGGGCTTCACGGATGCCAACCTGCCGGCCGGGAACTTCGCCCATGGATACGCCCAGGCCGTTGCCAACATCGATCCGTTTCCCTGGCAGATCCCGGACCTTCCGCAGCAGATCGACACCTTCGAGATGCAGCCGTCTGCTCAGCTGGGCGAGCGCCCCCTTGCTGCCTTGTGGTTTGGCGCCAACGATCTCTTTGCCTCGATCGAAGAGCAACTGCTCAGCGACGCGCCGAACCCGGCAGCCGTGATCGGCACAGCCGTCAATGCGGCCGTTGCCGTGGGAGAGGGTATCCGGGACATCGCCGAGGCAGGCGTCAGGGATTTTCTGGTCTTCAACCTTCCGCCGCTCGACCTGACGCCGCGCTTTGCGCTTCCAAGCCCTGTCGGCATTCCTGCCGCGGCACCTCTTGCAGGACTTGGGGCAGACACGTTCAACGCGTCGCTGATGGCGGTCCTTGACGGCTTGGACAACGATCTGAACGTGTCGCTGCTGGACATGGACAGCATTCTCACGCAGGCCGTCGCCAACCCGGTTCTCTTCGGCCTGAGCGATGCGACCAACCCTTGCACCATCCCCGGGCTGCCGCCCGAAACGGTCTGTTCGGCCGACGAGGCGGCCGGCAAGCTGTTCTTCGACCTCGTGCATCCAACAACGGCGGCGCACCGGGAGATTGCTGACATCGTGCAGGACCGGATTTTCATTGCGCCTGTTCCTGTGCCAGCGTCGTTCGGCTTTCTGATGGCGGCGACTGGTCTCTTGGGGCTCGGCTCTTGCCGCCGACGTCTAGCTAATGTCCTACGGCAAACTGTTCCATAAATCCGATTATTGATCATTTGGTCAAATTTGGGGGACGCGCTATCCTGAAATGCGACTTTCTGTGCTCAACAATGGGTTGAGCCATGAAAGGATCATAGAATGAAGGTTCGGTTCTCTCACCTTTCCCTTTCCGAGCGGCGCAAGATCGAGCGCTGGCGGCAGACGAAGCTGAGCCCTGACGAGATGGCGCGCAGGCTCGGCCGGCACCGCTCGACAATCTTCCGCGAGCTACGCCGCAATCATTTCCACGACAGCGAGATCCCGAAGCTCAGCGGCTACTGGTGCGTTGTGGCGCAAAGCTATTCGGATGGACGACGCACCCGGCAGCGCAAGCTGATGCGCGATCCCGGGCTCTGCGACCAGGTCGAACGCTGTCTGAGGTCCGGCTGGACCCCCGAGCAGATCGCCGGCCGGATGCGTTACGAGAACGCTCCGCGCCGGGTCTGCCAGGAGACGATCTATCAACACATCTATTCCGAGGACGGGCGCCGGGCTGAGCTGTGGCGCCACCTGCCCTCCGGGCGCCGGCGTCGCCGGGGCTACCGGCTCCGCAAGCGCCCGCCGCCCAAGTTTGCGCCGGAACTCAGCATCTTGTTCCGCCCGGACGTTATCGCGCATCGCAAGCAGTTCGGCCATTGGGAAGCAGACCTGGTGCCGTTCCGGCAGAGGTATGGGCCTGCCAATGTCACCACCATGATCGAGCGGACCAGCCGCTTCCTGGTGGCGTTGAAGAACGACGAGAAACGCACCAAGCCGATCATGGCGCAGATCGCCCAGGCTCTGACGCCCCTGCCCCGGCATGCCTGCCGATCGATCACCTTTGACCGTGGATCCGAATTCGTCGACTGGCCGCATCTACAGGCGGAGGTGGGCACGCAAACCTGGTTTTGTGAAGCACAGTCACCCTGGCAGAAAGGGGCCGTGGAGAATGCCAACAAGCGACTGCGACGCTGGCTCTGCCGCGACACCGATCCGAACAGCCTGTCGCAGGAAGAACTGCGCGCCCTCTGTGCTGGCCTGAACGCCACGCCGCGCAAGTGCCTCGGCTTCCGGACCCCTGCCGAAGCGTTTCGAGACGAACTGATACGACTGGAGGCACCATGATGAGCCCTGCCCCGCAGGACTGGTGCATTCAGAATGGAGCCTGCATGACGGCAGGACGGATCGCGCAAGGCATGGGCCTTGCGCGATGATGTCAAAGCGTGGCGCCTTCGTGCTGCATTCCCGCGGATGAGGCGCCCGCCCGGGTCAGCATCCCGAACAAGTCGCGCGGATCGTCTGGATCGGCGATGATGTCGAGGCTCTGGAAAAAGCCGGTGCCTTCCAGCCGGTCGCGCACATAGCGCAGCGCCGAAAAGTCCTCGATGGCAAAGCCCACGCCGTCGAACAACGTGATCTGGCGGTCGGACGTGCGGCCGGGCGCAGCGCCCGCGATGACCTGCCACATCTCGGTCACGGGGAAATCGGCGGGCATCTGCTGGATCTCGCCCTCGACCCGGGTCTGGGGGGTGTATTCCACGAATACGTCCGATCGGCGCAGGATGTCGCCGTGCAGTTCGGTCTTTCCGGGGCAGTCGCCGCCGATGGCGTTGATGTGGACGCCCGCGCCCACCATGTTGTCGGTCAGGATCGTCGCATACTGCTTGTCGGCGGTGCAGGTGGTGATGACCTGCGCGCCCTCGATGGCTTCCTGCGCGGTCTTGCAGGCGGTCAGATCGAAGCCCAGGCCGGACAGGTTGCGCACCAGCTTCGCCGTCGCAGCCGGATCGATGTCGTAAAGCCGCAGCCGATCGATCCCGCAGATCGCGCGCATGGCCAGGGCTTGGAACTCCGACTGCGCGCCGTTGCCGATCATGGCCATGGTGGTGGCGCATTTCGGCGCCAGATGGCGGGCGACCATGGCGCTTGTGGCGGCGGTGCGCAGCGCGGTCAGCAGCGTCATCTCCGTCAGCAGTTCGGGATAGCCGGTGTCCACGCGCGCCAAAAGGCCGAAGGCGGTTACGGTCTGCAGGCCAGATTTCGTGTTCTTGGGGTGGCCGTTGACATACTTGAACCCATAGCTGACGCCGTCCGATGTGGGCATCAGTTCGATCACGCCATCTTCGGAATGAGCGGCCACGCGCGGGGTCTTGTCGAACAGATCCCAGCGGCGGAAATCGTCCTCGATGTAGCGGGCAAGGTCCTTCAGCACGGTCTCGACGCCGATGCTGTGGACCAGCCGCATCATGTCTTCCACGCTGACGAAGCGGATAAAGGCCAGTTCAGAGGGCTCGGGGGCAGGCATGATGATCCTTCAGGAATAGCTGCGGGTGGGGCGGTCGAAGACGCGGCGTCCGAACAGTGAGGCGGTCAGCTCGACCATCAGCGACGCGGTGCGTCCGCGTTCGTCCAGAAACGGGTTCAATTCGACCAGATCAAGCGAGGTGACAAGGCCGCTGTCGTGCAGCATCTCCATCACCAGATGCGCCTCGCGGAAGGTGGCGCCGCCCGGCACAGTGGTGCCGACAGCGGGGGCGATAGAGGGGTCAAGGAAGTCAACGTCCAGCGACAGGTGAAGCATGCCATCTGCCGCGCGCACCTCCTCGATGAACTCGGCCAGGGGAGCGGCGATGCCGCGTTCGTCGATCTGGCGCATGTCGATGGCGCGCATCCCCGCCGCTTGAATGGCCGCGCGTTCCGGGCCATCGACCGATCGCAAGCCGATGAAGCAGATGTTCTGCGGCGGCACGGGGTTCGCCACAAGGGGAAAGCCGTCGAAACCGGCCTGTCCGGTGACATAGCCGATGGGCGTGCCATGCAGGTTACCCGAGGCGGTGGTGTCGGGGTTGTGGATGTCGGGATGGGCGTCCAGCCACAGCACGAACAGCGGGCGCCCCTGCCCCGCCGCGTGATCGGCCACGCCCGACACGGTGCCCAGGGACAGTGCGTGATCGCCGCCCATGAAGATCGGAAAGCCGTCAGGTTTTGCCTTGCGCGCCGCATCCGCCAGGAGGCGGGTCCATTCGGCAGTCTCCGCGCGGGCATGGACCTGCCCGGGAGTCGAGGGTTGCGGCGCCTTGGGGCCGGGCACGTCGCCCCGATCCTCGACGGACCAGCCAAGATTGGCCAGGGTCGCGGCAAGGCCCGCCACGCGGTATGCTTCCGGGCCCATGGAACAGCCGCGCCGGCGCTTGCCGCAGTCAAGGCCCGCGCCGATCAGGATGCAGGTCTTGCCCTTCATGCCGACACCGCCGCCGTCACGACCACCTCGACCAGCAGGTCGGACCCAGCCAGCCGCGCCTCGCCGCAGGCGCGGGCGGGCGCGCAGCCTTCGGGCATCCAATTGTCCCAGACCGCGTTCATGGCGTCGTAATCGGCCATGTGCGCCAGCCAGACAGTGGCGGCCAGGATGTCACGGCGCGACGATCCGGCCTCCGTCAACAGGGCATCGACGCGCGATAGGCAATCGCGGGTCTGTTCCGCGACGGTCGCGCCCTCGCCCACCTGGCCGCACAGATAGACGGTGCCATTGTGGCGGACGATGCGGCTCATCCGCTGGTTGGTGTGGAAACGTTCGATCATTTGACCCCCATGGGTGGCGCGATGTTGCGGGCGATGGGTTCGCGGCGGCGGTTCAGATGGCGCAGATAACGCCGCTCCAACCAGCGAAAGACCCGCGTGATTGCAAAGACGATGATGAAGTACAGGACAGCCGCGGTGATCAGGCCTTCGTAGGCGAGATAGTATCGTCCGTTAAGCCAGCGTCCGACCCCCAGAATGTCCTGCAGCGTAATGGTGCTGGCCACAACCGAGCCGTGGAGCATGAAGATCACCTCGTTCGAATAGGCCGGAATGGCGCGGCGAAAGGCCGAGGGCAGCACGATGCGGCTCAGTCGACCGCGCTTTGACATTCCGGTGGCGATGGCGGCCTCGACCTCGCCCTTGGGCGTGTCCGCGATGGCACCGCGCAAAAGCTCGGTGGTATAGGCGCCTGTGTTCAGCGTGAAGGCGATCAGGGCGCACCACCACGCCTGCGACAGCACCGGATCCCAGAGCCAGCTGTTGCGGACGAACTCGAACTGCCCTGCGCCGTAATACAGCAGATAGGTCTGCACCAGCAGCGGCGTGCCCCGGAAGACATAGGTGTAGACCCAGACCACCGGGTTCAGAACCCGGTGGCAGGACGCGCGCACGACGGCCAGCGGCACCGCCATCGCGCCGCCCAAGGCCAGCGACAGGAAGGTCAGGCCCAACGTGACCCCAACCCCGTAAAGGAAGCGGTCGAAGTTTTCGGCAATCAATGCCAGGTCGAGGGGAAACCAAGAGAGCAAATTTTCCATCGTCACGCCCTCGCCACGCCGCGGCTGTAGCGGCGTTCCAGCGCGCGCAGCCCCAGATCGGATACTGCTGTCAACGCCAGATAGATCACGAAGGCCGCCGCCATGAAGGTGAACAGCGCTCCCGTGGACCGGCCCGCCGCAAAGGCGTTATAGACCAGATCCTGCAAGCCGATCACTGACACCAGAGCCGTTGTCTTCAGCTGCACCAGCCAGTTGTTGCCAAAACCCGGCAGCGCATAGCGCACCATCTGCGGCCAAATGATGCGGAGGAACAGCAGCGGACGGGACATGCCGGTGCTGATCCCCGCCTCGATCTGTCCGCGCGGGATGGCCAGGATCGCCCCCCGGAAGGTTTCGGTGAAATAGGCTCCGAAGATGACGCCGATGGTCAGCGCGCCGGCGGCGAACTGGCTGATCTCGACATAGTCCCACAAACCGGTGGCCGCGCCGATGCCGTTGACGGTCACCTGACCGCCGAAGAAGACCAGCATGATCAGCACCAGGTCGGGCACGCCGCGCACCACCGTCGTATAGGCGCCGGCCACGGCATTGGCCGCGCGGCTGGCCGACAGCTTGGCCCATGCGCCCAATAGCCCCATCGTTACGGACAGCACCAGAGAGGCAAGGGCAAGCTGGACCGTGGTGACAAGTCCGGCCAGAAGCTGTTCGCGATATTCCAGAAGAAGATCCATCCTCGCCTCGCTGGTTGGAGGGGGCGCGGGATGCGCCCCCGGCTGCCGTTACATTCCCTCGGGCCGGCCGCCGTAGATATCGAAGGGGAAGTACGTGTCGTTGATCGTCTTGTAGGTGCCGTTGTCGCGGATCGCCGTGATCGCGGCGCTGAAGGCGTCGCGCAGCTCGTCGTCGCCCTTGCGCACGGCCACGCCCACCCCCTCGCCGTAGCATTCGACATCGGTGTGATCGCCGGACAGGAAGGCATAGTCCGCGCCCTCGGGCTTGGACAGGAAACCCTCCTGCGCGATCAGCGAATCCGACAGTTGCGCGTCGATGCGGCCTAAGGTCAGATCACGGAACACCTCGTCCTGGGTGCCGTAAAGGACGATCTCGGCATCGGGGAAGTTCGCCTCGGCATAGCACTGGTGGGTGGAACCGCGCTGCACGCCCAGCCGCTTGCCTGCCAGCCCCTCGGCGGTGCCTTCAAGGCCGGAATCCTTGGGGGCCACGACGCGGGCCGGGGTCTTGTAGTATTTGTCGGAAAAGTCGATCTGGCGCTTGCGTTCCTCGGTGATCGACATGGAGGCCACGATGGCGTCGAACTTGCGCGCCTTGAGTGCCGGGATCATGCCGTCCCATTCCTGTTCGACCAACTCGCACTCGCGTTTCATTTGCGCGCACAGCGCCTTGGCGATCTCGATGTCGAAGCCCGCAAGGCTGCCGTCGGCCTCCTTGTACGAAAACGGGGGATAGGCGCCTTCGACCCCGATGCGCAGGGTGTCCTGGGCAAGGGCGCCGGTGGCAAGGGCTGCAAGGGCTGCAAGGGCGGCGGCGGCAAGAAGGGTTCGTCTGATCATGATGGTCTCCTCCACTGGTTTGTCAGTTCATCCGGGACAGAAAGGCCTGGAATTGCTCGGTCTGCGGATTGCGGAACAGGTCGGCGGGCGCGCCTTGTTCGCAGATCTCGCCCTTGTTCAGGAACACCGTCTTCGATGACACGTCGCGGGCGAATGCCATTTCATGCGTGACGACCAGCATGGTGCGGCCCTCGTCGGCCAGGGCGCGCATCACGGCCAGAACCTCGCCCACAAGTTCAGGATCCAACGCCGAGGTCGGCTCGTCGAACAGCATCACGTCGGGCTCCATGGCCAGGGCGCGGGCGATCGCCACGCGTTGCTGCTGGCCGCCCGACAGATGGGCGGGATAATACTCGGCACGTTCGGACAGTCCGACCTTGGCCAGCAGGGCGGCGGCCTTGTCCCGCGCCTCGCGCCGGGGCGTTCCGAGGACATGGACGGGGCCTTCGATGATGTTTTCCATCACCGTCATGTGCGACCACAGGTTGAAGCCCTGGAACACCATCGCCAGCTTGGACCTCATCCGTTCGACCTGCCGGTGATCGACGGGACGGCGTTCGCCCCGATGGCTGGTCATGCGCATCTCCTCGCCCTTAAGCCAGACGGTGCCGTCGGTGGGTGTTTCCAGCAGATTGATGCAACGCAGAAAAGTGCTTTTGCCCGACCCGGAGGCGCCAAGGATCGCCACCACGTCGCCCTTTTCGGCGGTCATGGAGATGCCTTTCAGCACCTCGTGGTCGCCAAAGCTCTTGCGGATGTTTTCTACGCGGAGGGCGGGATCAGTCATACTGGTTTCTCTGGCTGGCGGCCGAGCGCGGCGATCTCGGCCAGGGTGACGGGCTTGACGGGAGTGCGGACGCGGCCTGGTCCGATGGTCGACGGATGGCGGCCAGTTGCTTGGGCAATCAGTCCGGTGACAGTGACCTCGCACATGCGGCCCTGGCACGGCCCCATGCCGGTACGCAGGGCGGTGCGCATCAGGCGCAGGCCGTGAGCGCCGTCTTCCGCCGCCTCGCGGATGGTGCGGGCGGTGACTTCCTCGCAACGACAGACGATCGTATCGTCCGGCGGGGCTAGAAAGGCGGGTGGGACGGGATAGGCCGCGTCCAGAAACGGGCGCACCGACAGGCTGCGCGACAGGGCGCGCTGCTGCGGCCGGGCACGCGCGTCACGTTCCGCCCTATTCATCAGGCCGGCACGATGCAGGATCGCCAGTGCGGCCAACGCGCCCTGCGCCCTTGCAACATCTGCGCCGCCAATGCCGCCGCCGTCGCCTGCCACAAAGACATGATCAAGCGACGATTGGCCCAGAGCATCCAACTTGGGGCGCCATGCCTGCTGAGCAGGGTCATACTCGTGTTCAAGACCCATCGAACGCGTCAGATGGGTTTGGGGAATGACCCCCAGATGCGTCAGCAGCAGGCCGCATTCCAGCTCCTGCCCGCCTTTGCGCGTGGTGAAGCTGAACGTGATCCGACCCTCGTCGGTCTGCACCGCCCGGAAGTTCGTTGCGCTGTGGTGGCGCGGGATGCCTGCCGCGCGAATGCGTTGGATCAGGCCTAGACCCTTGACCAGCGTCATGGCGCCCGGCATCGCTTGCGGCAGCCTGGGCAAGGCGCGCAACAGGTCGGAGCCTGTCTCGACCAAAGCCTGCGGCGGCGATCCGGCGGCGATCATCTGCGCCGCGACCAGATAGAGCAGCGGCCCCGCCCCGGCAAGAATGGCGTCACGAGGAAGCATTCCCGACTGCTTCATCAGGATCTGCGCGGCGCCCACGGGCATGACCCCGGGCAGGGTCCAGCCGGGGAACGGCACCGGACGTTCCTGCGCGCCGGTGGCGATCAGAAGATGAGGGGCATGGGTGATGTGGCTTTGTCCATCGCGCGACCAGATCACGCCCTGCTGCGGGTCGAGGCGCCAAACCATCGCGCGCGGCTCATAGGCAATCAAAGGATGATCCAGCCCCCGGACGAGATCGGCGCCTTTGGCGTAATCCGCGCCCAGCCAGTCCCGTCCTGTGGCGTTCGCGACATTACGATAGATCTGGCCCCCGACGCGATCCTGTTCGTCCAGCAGCGTGACCCGCATCCCTCCGTCGGCCGCGATGCGTGCGGCGGCCATGCCGGCGGGACCGGCGCCGATGATGACAAGATCTGCGGTCATCGCACATCCCCGATTCGGCGGGCGCCGGTCTGGCGGTGAATGACCATGCCGTCGCTCGCCGGGGTCATGCAGGCCTGAATGTTGTAGCGGCCGTCGATGGTCACAAGGCAGTCGAAACAAACCCCCATCATGCAAAAAGGTGTGCGCCCTGCCCCGGTGATGGGCGTGATGCGGGTGGCGCCGCCATCTTGAGCCAGCAACGCAGCGGCGACGCTTTCGCCGGGGCGGGCCAGAACCTGTTCGCCGTCGAAGGTCATGCGGATGGTGCGCGGGATTGCGTCCGGCGCGTCACGAAAGCGCGAAGCGGCGTTCATCGAAAGCCTCCAGATCAGGGGCCGCGGGATCGCCGTCGATCCAATCGGCCAGTCGCGTCGCGTGCAGCGGCGCCAGCGTGACCCCGCTGTGGCAGGTGACAAGAAATGCGCCGGGGTGATCGGCCGAGCGCTGATAGATCGGATAGCCGTCGGGCGTCATCACCCGCAGCGCCGCCCAGGACCGCAGCACGCGGATGTCGGCCAGCCGGGGCCAGACCTGCATGGCGTGACGCGCCAGCCTGGCCATCTGGTCAGTAGACTCGGTATCGACGTCGGCGTCGGCCTTCGTGCCGCCGATCTGCAATCCGCCCTCGTCGACCTGCCGGATTGTGCTGGACAGGAATGGCAGGCGGTCGGCAACGCGCTCGGTGATCAGCAGCTCGCCCCGCTGCGCGCGGATCGGCGCACGGAAGCCCAGTTGCGGACCAAGCTGCGCGGCCCCCAGACCGGCGCAGAGGATGACCCGGTCTGCATGGATCGTCTTGGTGTTTTCACAAAGAATACTGAAACCGCTAGTCGCCGGCTGCACCGCCGCCACGCTGGCATCGCCGGTAAAGCGAACGCCGCTGGCAAGACATGCCTTGCGCAGTGCGACATGCAGCCGCAGCGGGTTCACATGGCCGTCCAACGGGCAGAAAGTCGCGCCGACAACCTGTTGGCCGATGCCCGGAAGCCGGTGCGCCAGATCGCTGTGGCCTAG
>NZ_JBDPNJ010000048.1:0-13511 GCF_039770665.1 Paracoccus sp. SSK6
AAAATTGGACCTTGCAAGCAAATTTCTTGCAAGACCCTGTTTCGACACGCGAATTTCAGGGCCCGCCACCCCTGCCGGGATAGCTGTCGATGACCTTCCATCCCGATCCAGGGCGAATCCCCCTTGCCATCCTAACCCGATTCCGCCCTTCGGCACGCTCCTGTCGCTGTTTCGAGACGGGGAATCGTCCCGTTGCCCATGATCCAGGCAGTTTCGCCCGTGCCTGTAACGCGCGGATGAAGAATCGGTGGCAAGGCGGAAACGAAAAAGGCGCGACCCTTGCAGGTCGCGCCTTCTGGAAAGCATGTCGCCGGGATCAGCGCTTCGAGAACTGGAAGCTGCGGCGGGCTTTCGCCTTGCCGTATTTCTTCCGCTCGACGACGCGCGAGTCGCGGGTCAGGAAACCGGCGGCCTTCAGGGCGGCGCGCAGGCTGGGTTCGTGCAGTTGCAGCGCCTGGCTGATGCCGTGCTTCACGGCGCCAGCCTGGCCCGACAGGCCGCCGCCCTTGACGGTGGCCTGCACGTCATACTGACCGGCAACGCCTGCCACGTCGAAGGGCTGGCGCAGGATCATCTGCAGAACGGGACGGGCGAAGTATTCCGTGATGTCCTTGCCGTTCACCACGACCTTGCCGGAACCGGCCTTGACCCAGACGCGGGCAACCGCGTCCTTGCGCTTGCCGGTCGCGTAGGAGCGGCCCTGCTGGTCGCGCTGCGCTTCGCGGCGGACGGGGGCCTCAGCCACGGCGGCATTGCCCGACACGACGGATTTCAGATCGTCGAGGCTCTTGATGTCTTCGGCCATAATCACGCGCTCCGGGTGTTCTTGGCGTTCAGGACCTTCACGTCCAGAACTTCGGGCTGCTGCGCTTCATGCGGGTGCGCGGCACCGGCATAGACGCGCAGGTGGGTCATCTGCTGCTTGCCCAGTTTGTTGCGGCTGATCATGCGCTCGACGGCCTTGATCACCACACGCTCGGGGTGGGCGCCTTCCAGCACCTGGCGCGCGGTGCGGTGCTTGATGCCGCCCGGATGGCCAGTGTGCCAGTAGTATTTCTTGTCATCGCGCTTGTTACCGGTCATCTGCACCTTGTCGGCGTTGATGACGATGACATTGTCACCCATGTCCATGTGGGGGGTGAAGGTCGGCTTGTGCTTGCCGCGCAGGCGATTGGCGACGATCGTGGCGAGGCGGCCCAGAACGACGCCCTCGGCGTCGATCAGGATCCACTTCTTCTCGATCTCCGCCGGTTTCGCGGTATAGGTTTTCATCTTTCGTCCCTTCAGGGTCGTGAAATTCGAGATGGCGGTGTATCGGGGATCGGGGGCGATCCGTCAAGCGCCACGGACACTAATATCTTCATGTAAACCAATATCTTGCGAAATAGGTATCAAGATACCACATCACAATCCGCTGTTTTCCGGCCTTTTTGGCGGAATCGAATAGGTCATTGAACAGCGGGCCACCGGATCGGCACCCCCATCCGAGAAGATCAGCGCCTCGGCCACGGCCAGGCTGCGGCCCAGCTTGAGGATCCGGCATTCGGCCAGCAGCTCGCCCCCCGCCGCAGGCTTGCGCATGAAGTCGATCGAGGCGTTCGTCGTCACCGCCAGCGCCACCGGCCCGATCCGCGACAGGATCGCGCAATAGATCGCCACATCGGCCAGGGCGAAGATCGTCGGGCCGCCGACCGTGCCGCCGGGCCGCAGATGCTGGTCCTCCACCCGCAGCCGCGCGACAAGCCTGTCCTGCGCAACGGACTGGACGCTGATGCTGCCTGCGACCTGCGGGAAATCCGCGGCCAGAAAGGCGTTCAGCGCCTGCGCGTCCATGACGATTTCCATGCTTTCCCCCTGCCCTGTCGCCGCATAGGCTTCCGGCAAACAAGGGGAGAGATCAAGATGGCGGACCTGATCCAGCGGCAGGACGGCAACGGTATCGCGCGGCTGGTGCTGAACAGCCCCGGCAACTACAACGCCCTGTCGGTCGAGATGATCGCCGCGCTGACGAATGCGCTGCGCGACATCGCCGATGAAGATGGCGTCCGCGTGGTTGTCCTGGCGGCGAATGGCCGGGCCTTCTGCGCAGGCCATGACCTGCGGCAGATGCAGGCGGCGCGGGATGGTGCGGATGGCGGAGCTGCGGCTTTCGCCGATCTGTTCGATGCCTGCGCGCGGATGATGCAGATGATCCCTGCCCTGCCCCAGCCGGTGATTGCCGAGGTTCAGGGGATCGCCACAGCTGCGGGCTGCCAACTAGTCGCGTCCTGCGACATGGCCGTGGCGGCGGAAGGCGCGCGTTTTGGCGTCAATGGCGTGAACATCGGCCTGTTCTGCTCGACCCCCATGGTGGCCCTGACTCGTGCCGTCCCACCCAAGGCCGCGTTCGAGATGCTGGTGACGGGCGAGTTCATCGACGCCGCCCGCGCCTTGCAGCTTGGCTTGGTCAACCGCATCGCCGCGCCCGAGGCGCTTACGGAAACCACGATGGAAATGGCCGCGACCATCGCGGCCAAGCTGCCCGCCGCGATCCGGTTGGGCAAGCGGGCCTTCCACGACCAGCTGCGGCTGGGCCTCGCCAATGCCTATGAGATCGCAAGCGGGGCGATGTGCCGGAACATCCTGCTGCCCGACACCGCCGAAGGCATGGCAGCCTTCCTGGAAAAGCGGCCGCCAAGCTGGGCGTGATCCTTCACCTTTGCCCAAATACCCTCGGGGGAGTCGCGCAGCGACGGGGGCAGAAAGCCCCCTGCCCCGCCGCCCTCAACGCGACGCCAAGGCCTTCACCAGATCGGTAAAATGCTCGCCGCGCTTTTCGAAGTTCGGATACTGGTCGAAGCTGGCGGCAGCGGGGGCCAGCAGCACGGTGTCGCCGGGCTGGGCCTCGGAGGCGGCGCGTGCCACGGCGGCTTCCATCGTCTCGGCGATCTCGTAGGAGGTCTGGCCGATTTCCAGCGCGAAATCGCGGGCGGAATGGCCGATCAGATAGGCCTTGGCGACGCGGCTCAGATGGGGCGCCAGCGCACCGATGCCGCCTTCCTTGCCCAAGCCCCCGGCGATCCAGCGGATCCGGTCAAAGGCCTGCAACGCTTTTGCCGCCGCATCGACATTGGTGGCCTTGGAATCGTTAACATAACGGACGCCGCCGATCTCGGCCACGGTCTGGCTGCGATGCGGCAGGCCGGCGAAGGTATGGAATGCCGCTTCAATCTCGCGCGGCGCAAGGCCCACGGCGCGGCAGGCGGCGTAAGCCGCGCAGGCGTTCTGGTGGTTATGCGCGCCCGGCAGACCTGTCACGGCACGCAGGTCGATGGAGGCCGCCTGATGCCCCTTTCGGTATTCGCAAAGGAACCCCTTGCGCGCAAAGACCGACCAGGCGCCTCCTTCCAGCTTTTGCCCGGCCGACACGCGGATCACCCGGTCATCCGCCGGTCCCATCGACAACTGGTTCGCCAGATACAGCCCTTCGATCTCATCCACGCCGATCACCGCGCGGTCCGGTCCGCCTTCCGAAAACAGCCTGCGCTTGGCGGCGAAATAGCCGCCGTGGCCACTGTGGCGGTCCAGGTGGTCGGGCGACAGGTTGGTGAAGACCGCGACATCCGGCGTCAGCGCGCGGGCGAGTTCGGTCTGATAGCTGGACAGTTCCAGCACCACGACCTCTCCATCCTCGGCCGGTTCCAGCGACAAGACGCCCGTGCCGATATTGCCGCCCATCTGGGTCGGGCGACCGGATTCCTTGAGGATATGGTGGATCAGCGCGGTCGTGGTCGATTTGCCGTTCGATCCGGTGACGGCGATCACGCGGGGGGCGCGGTCGAAGCCCTCCCAGTCGGCGGTCGCATAGCTGCGGAAGAACAGCCCGATGTCGTTGTCCACCGGCACGCCAAGGGCGTAGGCCTTGGCAATGACCGGATGGGGTTTCGGGTAGAGATGCGGGATGCCGGGGCTGGTGATCAGGGCGGTCACGCCCTGCCAGGCATCGTCGCGGGTCAGATCGGTGATGGTCAGGCCGTCGGCGGCGGCTGCCTCTCGGGTGTCATTGCCGTCGTCCCAGGCAATGACGGTCGCGCCGCCAGCTGCCAAGGCGGCTGCGGTGGCCTTGCCGGAACGGCCGAGACCCAGAACGGCAACGGTTTGTCCTTCGACGCCTTGAACAGGGATCATCATGCACCTTTAGGCATGGTGCGCTGAAGCGCACCCTACAATTCAGCGAAACAGCGTAGGGTGCGCTTCAGCGCACCGCAACTGTGCGATTACCGCAGCTTCAGCGTCGCCAGCCCGATCAGCGCCAGGATCAGCGAGATGATCCAGAAGCGGATGACGATCTGCGGCTCGGCCCAGCCCTTCTTCTCGAAATGGTGATGGATCGGGGCCATCAGGAAGACGCGGCGGCCTGTGCGCTTGAAATAGGCGACCTGGATGATGACCGACAGCGCCTCGACCACGAACAGCCCGCCGACGATGGCCAGGACGATCTCGTGCTTGGTGACGACCGCGATGGCGCCAAGTGCGCCGCCGAGCGCAAGCGACCCGGTATCGCCCATGAAGACCGCCGCCGGGGGCGCGTTGTACCACAGGAAGCCCAGGCCGCCGCCGATCAGGGCCGAGACGAAGACCAGGATCTCGCCCGTGCCGGGGACGTGGTGGACGCCCAGATAGTCGGTGAAGTCCACGCGGCCCACGGTATAGGCGATGACGCCCAGGGTGCCTGCCGCGATCATCACCGGCATGATCGCCAGCCCGTCCAGCCCGTCGGTCAGGTTCACCGCATTGGCCGATCCGACGATCACCAGCATCCCGAAGGGGATGAAGAACAGCCACAGGTTCAGCAGCGCGTCCTTGAAGACCGGCAGCGCCAGTTGCCCGGAAAGATCCGCCGGATGAAGCCACATCGCCCAAGCCGAGGCGACAAGAGCCAGCGCCAGTCCCATCGCCATGCGCTTGCGGCCCGAGACGCCCTTGGTGTTCTGCTTGCTGACCTTGGCATAATCGTCGGCAAAGCCGATCGCGGCATAGCCCGCCGTTACCAGCAGCACGATCCAGACATAGCCGTTGTCCAGCCGCGCCCAGAGCAGCGTCGAGAAGAACAGCGCCGACAGGATCAGGATGCCGCCCATCGTGGGGGTGCCCGCCTTGACGAAATGGCCCTCGGGTCCGTCGTCGCGGATCGGCTGGCCCTTCTTCTGCACCCGGCGCAGATAGTTGATCAGCGGGCGCCCGAAGATGAAGCCGAAGATCAGCGCCGTGAAGAACGCCGCACCCGCCCGGAAGGTGATATAGCGGAACAGGTTGAAGAGGTCGCCCCCTTCGGAAAGGCCGCTCAGCCAATAGAGCATCGGTTATTCTTTCGTTTCAGGTGCGGGCGTTTGCGCCGATTTCCGCAGGGCGTCAACGACGGTCGAGATCTTCGAGGACTTGGAGCCCTTGACCAGCACGATGTCGCCGGGGGCGACCAGATCGGCCAGCTGCCCGGCCAGTTCCGCTGCCGTTTCCGCCCAGATGCCGCGCTTGGCGGGCGGCAGCGCGTCATGCAGGTGGCGCATCCGGAGGCCGGCGCTGTGGACCAGATCGACCTGCGCCATGGCAGGATCATCGGCCATGCCGCGATGCATGGCGATTTCGTCCGCTCCCAGTTCCAGCATGTCGCCCAGGATCGCAACCCGGCGCCCGCCTTGCAGCCCGGCCAGCGTGGCAAGCCCCGCCGACAAGGATGTCGGGTTGGCGTTATAGGCATCGTCGATCAGGCGAAGGCCCGCCAGATCCTCGACCGCTCCGCGCCCCTTGGGCGGCAGCCAGTCGCCAAGGCGCTTGCCCGCCTCCTTCACATCAGCACCGGCGGTAGCCAGCGCGGCCAGAACGCCCACGGCATTCATCGCGAAATGCGCGCCGGCCGTTTGCAGGGTGAAGTCAACGGTTTCGCCGCCGATCCGCGCGCGGCACTTCAAGGCGCCATTGTCGGGTTTGGCCTGGACCAGCTTGGCCTGGCCGTCGCGGCCAAAGCCCATGACCAGGGCGCCCGCCTCGTCTGCGCAGTCGCGCAGGATTTGCGTGACCGGCAGGTCCTCGGGGATGATGGCGTGGCCGATGGGTTCAAGTCCCTGGAAGATCGAGCCCTTCTCGCGGGCGATCCCCTCGATGGCGCCGAAGGCCTCCAGATGGGCAGCGGCCACCGTGGTGATCATGGCGACATGCGGGCGGGCCAGGCGCGACAGGGGCGCGATCTCGCCCGGATGGTTCATACCGATCTCGATGATGGCGAAATCGGTGTCGCGCGGCATCCGCGCGAGCGTCAGCGGCACGCCCCAATGGTTGTTGTAGCTGGCCTCGGCCGCGTGGATGCGCCCCTGCCCCGCCAGCGCCGTGCGCGCCATGTCCTTGGTCGAGGTCTTGCCGACCGAGCCGGTGATGGCGATGACCTTGCCCGTCATGCGCTTGCGGCCGGCGCGGCCAAGCGCCTCAAGCGCGGCCAGCACATCGGGCACGATCAGCAGCGGCGCATTGGCATCCACCCCATCCGGGATCCGGCTGACCAGGGCCGCAGCCGCGCCCTTGTCCAGCGCCTGCGCGACGAAATCATGCCCGTCGCGCGCGTCCTTCAGCGCCACGAACAGATCGCCCGGCTGGATGGTGCGCGTGTCGATGGACACGCCCGTCGCCGCCCAGTCCCCCTGCGCCCGCCCGACCGTTGCGGCGGCGGCGTCATTGGCTGTCCACAAGGTCATATCTTGCCGTCCAGTGCTGCGACCGCGACGGATGCCTGTTCGGCATCGTCAAAAGGATAGATGTCGGTGCCGATGATCTGGCCGGTCTCGTGGCCCTTGCCGCAGATCAGCAGCGCGTCGCCCGGCAGCAGGGCATCGACGCCGCGCAGGATCGCTTCGGCCCGGTCGGCAACCTCAGTCGCGTCGGGGCCTGCGCCCTCCATGACGGCGGCGCGGATGGCCGCCGGATCCTCGGTCCGGGGGTTGTCGTCGGTGACGATCACCACATCCGCGAACTGGCGCGCGGCCTCGCCCATCAGGGGGCGCTTGCCCCGGTCGCGGTCGCCGCCCGCGCCGATCACGCAAACGATGCGGCCCATGACATGGGGCCGCAGCGATTGCAGCGCGGCAATCACCGCGCCGGGCTTATGGGCGTAATCGACAAAGACCGTCGCGCCGTTGTCCCGCTGCGCGACAAGCTGCATCCGTCCGCGAACGGTGTGCAGGTCGGGCAGCACGCGCAGCGTGGCTTCGGCGGAATCGCCAGCCGCCAGCACCAGCCCCAATGCCGCCAGCACGTTTTCGGCCTGGAAGCCCCCGATCAGCGGCAGGCGCACCATCTGCGGCTGGCCCATCAGCGAGAAGCGCAAGTCCTGCCCGGTCGCATCGTAGCGCTGTCCCAGGATCCGCAGCATGGCGTTTTCGCCGGTGCCGACAGTCGTGACCGCCAGCCCGCGATCCGTGGCGATGTCCAGCATCTGCCGCCCGCGTTCGCCGTCGATGTTGATCACCGCCGCTGCGCCGTCTTCCAGGATGTGATTGAACAACAGCGCCTTGGCCGCGAAATATTCGTCAAAGCCCGCGTGATAGTCCAGGTGGTCCTGGCTGAAGTTGGTAAACGCCCCGGCCTCGACCCGCACGCCGTCCAGGCGGCGCTGGTCCAACCCGTGGCTCGACGCCTCCATCGCGGCATGGGTGACGCCTGCCTGCGCCGCCTCGGCCAGGATGCGGTGCAGCGTCAGGGGATCGGGCGTGGTATGTGCCAGCTTCGCTTCGTAATCACCCTGCACGCCCATGGTGCCCAGGCTGATCGCCTTGTGCCCCAGGTGCTGCCAGATCTGGCGGGTGAAGCTGGCGACGCTGGTCTTGCCCGAGGTGCCGGTGACGGCCACCACATGCTCGGGCTGCGCTTCGAACCACAGGGCGGCGGCACCCGCCAAAGCGGCGCGCGGATCCTCGGCCACGACGACAGCGCCGCTCCAACCGGACAAGGCGTCCGCTGCCATCTCGGCCCCGGCGCGGTCGGTCAGGATCGCGCCCGCCTCCATGCGCAGGGCATAAGGGATGAACTCGGCCCCATGCACGGCCGATCCCGGCAGGGCGGCGAACAGATGGCCGGGCTTCACGGTGCGGCTGTCCAGCGACAGCCCAGTAATGACCGGGTCGCGCCCGTCCCTTGCCCGCAGCCCCAGCCGCGACAGCGTCTTTTCGCCTTGCCCCACAGTCCCACCCGTCATTGATTTGCGACGACCTTTAGCTCATCGCCCGGTTGCGATTCAACACGGGGGGCGAAGCGCGGCGCGATGACCGGCAGCTTTTCGTCGGTCACTGGCTCCAGCCCGACCAGCGGCGCCAGGCGGCGGATGATGGCGGATGCGACGGGCGCTGCGGTCGCGCCCGCCGTGCGGCTTTGCCCGCCCGGCCCGGTGACCGAGGGTTCGTCCAGCGTCACGATCATCACGTATTTCGGCGCGCTTGCCGGGAAGACCGATGCAAAGGTCGAGACCACCTTGCTGTCGTAATACCCGCCCGAGGGGCGCGGCTTGTCGGCGGTCCCGGTCTTGCCCGCGACCTCGTAGCCCTCAACCTCGGCCTGCCGGGCGGTGCCGCGCGTGACGACCTGGCGCAGCATGTCCACCGCGCGGGCGGCGGCGCGTTCCGATAGGATCTGCTCGCTCTCGGGGCGCGTGCGGCCGTGGATCAACGTGGGCGTCACCTTGCGGCCGCCATTGGCGATGGTGGCATAAGCAGCGGCCAGGTGCAGCGGGCTGGCGGCAAGGCCGTGGCCGAAGGACACGGTGGCGGCGGTCACGGCGGGCCAGCGGGAGGGCACCAGCGGCTTGCCGGTCGGCGCCTCGACCATCTCGATCGGCAGGGGATCGAAGAAGCCCAGCTTCTGCAGGAAGGCCTTCTGCTTCTCGACCCCGATCATCTGCGCGATCCTGACCGTGCCCACGTTCGAGGACTTCACGATCACATCCGTCGCAGACAGTTGCGGGCCATAGTTCGAAAAATCGTTGATCCGGTACTTGCCGATCCGCATCGGCGTCGTGGTGTTGATGCCGCTGTTGGGGTTGATGATCTGCAAATCCAGCGCCTGCGCGACCGGGAAGATCTTGAAGGTCGATCCCAGTTCGTACTGCCCCTGCACCGCCCGGTTGAACAGCGGACTGTCCGAGGGATCGCCCTTCAGCAGCGGGCGCGGGCGGTCATTCGGGTCAAAGTCGGGCAGGCTGGCCATGGCCAGGATCTCGCCCGACTTGATCTCCATCAGGATGCCGGTGGCGCCCTTGGCGTTCATCACCTCCATGCCCGATGCCAGCACCTGCTCCATCGCCGCCTGCACGGACAGGTCGATGGACAGTTGCAGGGGCGCGCCTTCGTTGGCCGGGTCGCGCAGCCAGCCGTCGAAGGCCTTTTCGACGCCTGCCACGCCCAGAACCTCGGCGCTGTTCACGCCCTCGTTGCCGAAGCCGGACCCGCCGAGGATATGGCTGGCGATATGGCCGTTGGGATAGACGCGCATCTCGCGCGGGCCGAACAGCAGGCCGGGCTCGCCCAGGTCATGGACGGCCTGCATCTGTTCGGGGCTCATCTTGCGCTTGATCCACATGAACTTGCGGCTGCCGGTGAAGTCGCGCAGCAGCTTGTCGCCGTCCAGGTCGGGGAAGATGCGCGCCAGCCCCTGCGCCGCGCCGACCGGATCGACCATCTGGTGGGGGTGGGCATAAAGCGAATGCGTCAGAAGGTTCGTCGCCAAGACCCGGCCCTTGCGGTCCGTGATGTCGGCGCGTTGCGAGACGATCTGCGCCGACATCACCTCGCTGCGCGGCTCGATCGGGTCGCTGGAGGCCAGCGCGCCCATGCGGATCCCCACAACGCTGAAGCCCAGCACGAACAGGCTGGCCATCAGCGCCAGCCGCCCCTCGGCCCGGCGGCGGGCCTTGTCCTGGATCGCCTCGTGGCGCAGGCGGCGGTTCTCGGCCTCGATGGCGTCCGGGTTCTCGCCACGCTCTCGGGCGGGCAGGATCCGGGCCAGGGGACGCAAGGGGATGCGGATCATGACGGTCACTCCTGCGGGGCGGCGGGGTTGTCAGACGATTCGGCGGGGGGTTCGGGCGGGCGCGGGGCGGGCGGCCTGGGATAGTCGACATGGCCCAGGTCCATCACCTGCCCGGCCTCGCGCGGGACCAGTTGCAGGCGGTCGAAATTCAGGTCCACCAGTTCGCGCAGCCGGTCGGGGCGGTTCAGATAGGCCCATTCGGCGCGCAACACGCCCAGGTCTTCGCGCAGGGCCGCGATCTCGCGCTGGACCTGGGTCATCTCGCCCAGGGCGGCCTGGGTGCGGTAATTCTCGCGATAGGCCCAGAAGGCCAGGCCCATGACCAGAAGCGTGCAGACAAGATAGGTGAAGGGACGCATCAGTGTCCCCCTTTCGGCAGGCGCGGCATGGCCAGGGCATCGGCATCGACGGCGCCCGCCGGGGCATCGGTTCGAATCGCCACGCGCAGCAGGGCCGACCGGGCGCGGGGGTTCGTGGCCTCCTCATCGGGGTCGGGGCCGATGGCGCGGCGGAAGGGCATGGTAAAGGCGGCAGGCGCGGTATCCTGCACCGGCGCATAGCGGCTGCCCCCGCCCGCGCTGTTCGACCGCGCCTGCATGAAGCGCTTGACGATGCGGTCCTCCAGCGAATGAAAGCTGACCACGGCCAGCTTGCCGCCCGGCTTCAGGGCGCGTTCGGCGGCGGAGAGGCCATCGACCAGTTGGCGGAATTCGTCGTTCACCCAGATGCGGACCGCCTGGAAGCTGCGCGTGGCAGGGTGGCTTTGCCCCGGCTTGGGGCGCGGCAGGCAGGATGCCACGACCTCGGCCAGATGCGCGGTGCGGGTCAGGGGACGCGCCGCGACGATGGCGCGGGCGATGCGGCGGGCGGCGCGCTCCTCTCCGTAATGATACAGCACATCGGCGATCACCGCTTCCTCGGCGGTGTTCAGCAGATCGGCGGCAGACGGCCCCGCCTGTTCCATCCGCATGTCCAGCGGCCCGTCGCGCAGGAAGGAAAAGCCGCGCTCCGCCAGATCAAGCTGCATCGAACTGACGCCTAGATCCAGCACCACGCCGTCCAGCGGTTCGCCTGCAAGGTGATCGAGGTCCGAAAACGTCCCTTCGACCAGCCGCAGCCGGTCGCCATACTGGCCCGCCCAACCGGCGGCCATGTCGAAGACCAGCGGGTCGCGGTCCACGCCGATCACCCGGTCGGCGCCCGCCGCCAGCAGGCCACGGGAATAGCCCCCTGCCCCGAAGGTGCCATCCAACCAGACCCCGGAGACGGGCGCGACCGCACGCAGTAGCGGGGCAAGAAGAACGGGCACATGCGATTCGGCCATGGCCTATCCCTCATCCACCTGGTCAAGGAAAGAGCGCGGATCGAATTCCGGCCCATGCTGGGCGGTGAAATCCTCTAGCGCCGCGACATCCTTGGGCCGCGAGTCGGGGTGATAAACCTGGATGTAATCGCCGCGCGATTCGAAGATCGTTTCCGTTCCGTCCGTGAGGCCCAGTTTTTCGCGCAATTTCTGCGGCAGGACCAGGCGCCCTTCCTTGTCGATTTCCAGATCGGTGGACTGGCCGTTCATCAGCATTTCCAGCCAGCGGCGCTGCGGGGAACCGCGCGTCAGCTTGTCGATCTGCTCGTCGATTTCCTCAATGGCCTCGATGGTGTAAAGCTCGATCCAGTTCCACCAGTCGGGGCCGTAGACGGCCACCAGTTGCGTGCGCCCGGTATTGGCGGTGGCAAAGGCGGGATCGCCGGCATCGAACACGCGCCGCAGCCGGGCCGGGATCGACATCCGACCCTTGCCATCGACCTTGACGGATTCAGTGCCTCTGAACTTCCGCGCCACCCTTGGCCTGCCTCACTGCCGCTCTTCCGCCCGCCCGAAAGAGAAAGGGCGGACCGGGCCGCTGCCACCGCCCGATCCGCCGCCCTCGTTCCCCGTCCTGGCCCCTTTTTCGGGGTCTGTCCCTGTCACGCGCCACCTGGGGGAGGTGCTGCTCGCGCGTGCGGGCACTTATTTGGAAAACGGATGCCTGTATGAAAGCCTGCTCGCCTGCGGGGTCTTTGACGCCCCTTTACTGCCCGTCTTCGTGATCTGGTTCTGACATGGGAATTCACGGGAAGCAACGGTATTCTTCGCCCCTCCATGAAACCAAAGCGCGAACGGCGGAATGCCGCAGACCGCCCATGCCCCTGTTGCGAATCAGAAAAAGCCCCATTGATGGGGCTCCAAGCACTTAAAACCTACCAGATTTAGGAAGTTAACTTTTGTTGCATTCTGCGCTGCAGGCAGGTGCCGTTCCTGTTCACGGAATGCACCTGTTGCCAGTTATCCACAGAAAAGTCCGCATTGCGAGTTTATCGATCACAAGGCTTCACGCAGGCGGGAGAGTGCCGGGAAACTGGCTCCTGTCCCCCGGCGAATCCCCGTATTCCCGTTCATTCCCAAATGACATCAGGCCTCAGGCCACGCCTTCCTGGATCAGCCGCGCCGCAAGACGCGCATAGGCCTGGGCCGTGGCGCCTTCGCCCAAGGCGATCGGGCGGCCCGAATCGCCCGCTAGCCGCACGTCCAGTTCCAGCGGCAGCTCGCCCAGGAAGGGCAGGCCCAGCTGCGCCGATTCGGCGGCGACACCGCCATGGCCGAACAGATGCGCCTCGTGCCCGCAATTGGGGCAGACATAGGTGGACATGTTTTCCACCAGCCCCAGCACCGGGGTCTTCAGCTTGTTGAACATGTCGATGGCGCGGCGGGCATCCAGCAGCGCCACGTCCTGCGGGGTGGACACGATGACCGCCCCCGTCACGGCGGCCTTCTGGCACAGGCTCAACTGCACGTCGCCGGTGCCGGGCGGCAGGTCGATCAGCAGCACATCCAGTTCGCCCCAGTTCACCTGCTGCAGCATCTGCTGCATCGCGCCCATCAGCATGGGCCCGCGCCAGACCACCGCCTCGCCTTCCTTCAGCATCAGGCCGATGGACATGACGGTCACGCCATGGGCGCGCAGGGGTTCGATATGCTGTCCGTCGGGGCTGGCGGGGCGGCCGGACACTCCCATCATCCGCGGCTGCGAGGGTCCATAGATGTCGGCATCCAGCAGCCCGACCTTGCGCCCCGCCCGCGCCAGGGCGACCGCGAGGTTCGAGGTCACCGTGGATTTGCCGACGCCCCCCTTGCCCGATCCGATGGCCACGATGTTCCTGATGCCGGGAATCGCCTGCGGCCCGGCCTGTGCGGTCGGATGCCGCCCGATCTGCAGGGACGGGGCGGCACCGGAACTGCGCACGGGCTCGGCCTGCCTGCCTGCGGGCGCGGTCATCACGATCTGGACCTTCTCCACGCCCGGCAGCGCCTCGAGCCGGCGCTTCGCCTCGGCCTCGACCGGCGCAAGGCTGCGCGCGGTCGCGGCGTCGGCGACTTCCAGCACGAATCTGACAGTGCCGCCCTCCACCGTCATGGCCCTGACCAA
>NZ_JBDPNJ010000049.1:0-12002 GCF_039770665.1 Paracoccus sp. SSK6
TAATTCACCGCTGCATCCGCGCTGCTAAGGGCGACAGACCAGCCCGAACGCACTGGTTCATGAGCTTTGCAGATGCCCGGAAAAGCTGGAGGATTGGCGCATACACTACAATGCTGCGGCATAATACCCATCTCTCTATGGTGTTAAGAGGAATAGGTTCTTCTGGTCGGCATACGGTCCTGAGGGATGTTTTGCCCTTCGCTTGGTCTCGAAAGCGACGTGTTGTGCCTGTGGTGTGGCCTTCGACCACTCCGGTTTCGGCCGCGATCCTCAGTGTCTTCGGCGATACCCCGAGCAGGCGCGCAAGGTCGGTTAGATTGAGCCATGGGTCGATGCCATCGGGAGCCGGGCGGAAGACCGGGATCTTGTGATGCGAGCGGAGGGACGTGACCCGCTCGCGTGTCCAGCGGTTGCCATGGCCTGTCAGCAGGCCGTTTCGGTTGAGGATGCCGGCAATCAGATCGTCGGAGACACTGAGCACCAGCTGGCGCACCGCAGCGATGATCTCGGAAGCGGTGCTGTTGCGCTGTCCCCGGCGCCGCTTCGGCAGGCGAAGTTCTGTATGCGCCGCACCGATCCAGTGGACCAGCGAACGATCTCGAAGGTTGTGACGTCGAGATCGGCAACCACATCCTAGATGAGTCGGCCCGCGTCACGTCACCCGCAGCCGAGCGGCCAAGATCGTTGTCAATGGTCTGGATGGCGGACCAGCCAAGCGCCGTCAGCCGGTCGTGCATCGCATATTGCAGGGTGCTGCTCTCACGGTTGTGCAGCACCTGGTGCGCCGAGGATTGTCGCACCTAGAGGATTGCCTTGCATTCCAGATGATGCGACCCGATCTTCTCATGCATCATGTGCCGCTCCCTTGCGTTGACTGTCCGCGCCGCCGGCGTGGCTAAGGAGCGGGGGTATCAACGCGGTCAGCATCAGCCGTACCTCGTCGAGCAGACTCTGCCACTGCGGCGTCGGGAACCGCTCGGGGTCCGATAGAGGGGCGAAGAAACCAAGTTGCTGCGGTGGCGTTCGTCGTGGCATGAGCATCTCCCGGAATTGCCATTGAGGAGGCCGATGCTGCGCCCGATGCGCGATTCCGATGGGCTGTCGAGAGCTTCCACCATATCGTTCAGCACTGCCGCCAAGTTCTCCAGGGACGCGATCAACGCCATTGGGCAGACTGGAGGTACCAGGATTGGCTGGCGACCCGGTCAAACATCCACCCCGGATCTCCAGCCAACGGTCGCTACCATTCCGGTCAGGCTACAACGCTCACCCGGACCCGGGCCGAGCGCGGAACCCGCCCCCGCACGCCGCGCGATACCCGCTACACATGGGCCTATATCGTCGGCGCGGTCTGTCCGGCGCGCGCCACAACCGCGGCTCTGGTCAGGCCGCGTGCCGACACCTCGGCCATGAACGCCCATCTTGTCGAAATCGCAAAAGCTGTCGCGCCAGGCGCCCACGCCGTGCTCGTGATGGAGGGCGCCGGCTGGCACGGCTCCAGCGCGCTGCGCATCCCTGACACCATCACCATCGTGACGCTCCCGCCCTATGCGCCAGAACTGAACCCGGTCGAGAACATCTGGGCTGTACCATCAGACGCGACGGTCCTGTCTCACTCCAGTGCCCAAATTGCCGGCGATGTGCGATGACATTCTTGTCAGGGCTCAGCTTTGCTTGCCATCAGTGCTCAATCTTGCAGCGCCTTGAAGGGGGAAGGTGAGAGAACCGAACCTTCATTCCGCGATCCTTTTATGCCTCAACGCATTGTTGGGCATAAAAAGTCACATTTCAGAATAGCGTGTCCCGGCTATGGCCTGCTTGAGGACTAACCTGCCAAAGTATTGCGGCAAAGTTCTGGAGCCGCCCTACATCCCCAGCATGTCGCGGAGGAAGGGTCGGGTTTCCAGCCGCTCGGACAGAGCGGCCGAGGGCGGGGCTTCGGGCTTGAAGAGGTCGCCCTGACTGTCGAGACCCAGCGAACTGGCAATCGATTTTGCCTTGGCGCGACTGCCTGCGCGAAAGGCCCGCCATAGCAGTTCAGGCGCGAACTCCTCCATCTGCGAATCCAGTTCCGCCAAGGTCCGGGCATCGGCCGAGGCCAGGGTATCCGCCGCCACCTGCACCGCCGGGACCGCGTCCCACGCGGCCAGCGGCGCGGCCGTCACGGGAGGCTCCACCGCAAACAGGGCCTCGCCGCCTGGGGCCAAGCCGGTTGTCTGACGGAACATGCGCGATATGCGCAGAACCCCTGCGCCCAGATCGCTTCTGCCGCCCCAGGCAGGGGGGCGAAAGGCCGTCTGGCGCAGCACCTGATTGAACAGTTCCTGTCCCGTCGTGCCGCGAGCCGCAGCGGCCTGCCGGACCTTGTCTGCGCCGCCTATTGCGCCCGACCACAGGGCTGCGGCCCCTGCCACAAGGCTGGTCGCCAGCGTCGTCCCTTGGCTGACCTTGACCGCGTCGGGGGGACCATCTGCCCGCGGCATTGTCGCGGCCCAGACCTGTTCCCCAGGAGCCGAGACGACGACTGCCTTGCCTCGGGCGGAATGGCGCCAGGGCATCAGGTCGGGCTGAAGGGCAGCAACCGCCGTCGCCAGCCCGTATTCCGCGTAGCTCGCTGGAAAGACCACCAGGGGCCAGCAGTTGCCCGCGGCGCAGATCGTCAGAATGCCACGGTCGCGGGCCATCTTCAACGCGCGCTGCGTTGCGCTGACAGGCGTGGGGCCGCCCATGCACATGACGATGACATCCGCGCCCTGGTTGATGGCGTGGACGATCGCGCCTGGGATAGTCTTCTGCCAGATGTTGACGACCGACACAAAGGCGCGGATCGCCAGGATTTCCGCATCGGGCGCCACCCCGGTGATCTTGCCGGGGCCGGTCGTCCCCATGCCCCCATCCAGTCCGCCGCGGCTGGCCACGACCGAGGCCACGACCGTCCCATGTCCTGGGTTGACCATCCCTCCGGCGGTGAACCGGTCGCCGGGATCGGTGCCGCCTTCGACCAGGTTCAGGTGCCCGTCGGCGGCCAGGATCCCCTGCAGTTCCTGATGGCTTGATACGCCGGTGTCGATGATCGCGACCCTGGCCCCTTGCCCCCGGTTGGACTGCCAGCCCTGTTGCGTTTCGATCACCGCATGGACCCAGCCATGGGGACGGCCCGGATCCTCTGGCGTTTCGCACAAGTTTGCCAGCGCCCCGTCCGAGGCCACCGCCGCCGCGCCGTAAAGGCTGTCGATCATCAGCGGGTTCGCCTCGGCCGCCCGCAGTTCGCGGCGGATCTGGCGCGCGCGTTCGAAGATCTGGTCGGCAAGGCTGTCCCGCGTGGGCGTTCCGACAAGGGTCAGGAAGAAGTGGTAATCCCCGGTGGGATCGAATACTGCCTCGATCCTGTAGGTTCCGGTCAGTCTTGTCTCGACCTCTTGGCGAAGATCAGCCTCGGATCGCGGTTCGGTAAAGACCAGTTCGATGACCAGATCGGGAATGAGCAATTCAGACATGGCAACCCTATACTGCAAGGACAAACAATAGAATCGTTGTTTTCATAATAATTTGTGGCATATTTTCTTGCAGTTTTGAATTGCAATATGCGCGCAGTATCCGAGCCAGTTTGATGTTGCCAACATATATTGCCGTTCAATTGTATGGTGCTGGGGTTTTCCGATGCGTTATATGGTTGGTGTTTCGGGTACAAAGATATTCTCTCGGCCTGACCCCAATTCCGCCTTGCTGGGTGTCCTTGATCCCGGCAGCACGATCGATTCTCCCGATGGCACGGTGGAACGCTGGATCAACATCGCAACCGGCGGGCATGTGGCGCGGCGCAACCTGCGCCAGGCCGAGGCGCGGTTCAGCGATCCTCCGCTGGATTCCGTGATGGCGGTGAACGATGCGATCCTGACGGCGACACGACAATGGGACGGCATTCAGTACGGGATGGGCTGCAAGGCCTGGATCAAGGGGGATGACGGGCTGTCCTTCACCCGGAACCGATCCTGCAACGGCGATCAGGTCGATTGTTCCGGCTGGGTGGCGGCGATCATGACGCTGGCCGGGCGTCGCTTCAGCGTGGCCCAAGCCAATACCACTTTTCGGATACTGGAAACCCATTCCGACGGGCAGATCGTCAATGTGGGACGGCATACAGGGATCATCGTGTCGGGCACCGACATCGACCGGGTGGGGCGGCGCGCGGGAATGATCTTTGGCATCGACACCGGCCAGCGTCGCCATGACACGCCTGATCGCCTGCTGGGCATCGACCATATCGTTGCGGGCTTTCATGCCGCGGACGGCACCTACATGATCAGCCAAAGCTCGGGCGGGAAAGGGGTCAACGCCCTGTCCTGGACCAAATGGCGGGCGCAGTTCGACACCGCGTTCCGCGAGAACCGCGTCCATTGCGCCGACCTGATGTCCGCGCAGGCGGGGGCCGGGCTTGCCCCCGGCGATGGCGGCTGGTCCCTGGACGGCGGCGCCGGCCTAAGCCACCCGGACCCGGTTTTCGACAAGGAGCCGGTGCGTGCCTTGGCGGGCTGATCTGCAAGGCTACGGCTCGATGCTGACCGACAAGGCGTCTTCGCCGCGATAGATGACGCGGCCCTTTGCCTTTTTGTTCAAAACCGTCACCTGACCGGCGATGCCGGGATTGCTTTCGGGCGTTGTCAGGTGAATGGAATAGTCCCCATCGGGGCGCGCCTGGAACAGCATGTCCAATGTCGCCAGATCGGGATTGCCGTCCTTGCCATTGGCGCAAAGGATGTAATGCCGTGCGGGGATCAGTTCGAAAAGCTTCCTTGAATTGTTTCCGGCGGCCCCGTGATGGGGAACCTTCATCACATCGATTGCTTCCGGCGGATTTTCCAGCGTATTCCAGCCCGCAATCAGATCTTCGGCCAGGGCATCGCCGGTAAACAGGATCGTCTTGCCGTCAACACTCGCCAGAAAGGCAATGGAGGACCGGTTGGTGGGCGAGTCGTCGCGCCGTTCGGTCGCGGCCAGTTCGGCGGGCGACACATGCCGGTCCTTCGCCCATGCCTTGCGCAGTTCGTCAAGCTGCGCCTGCGTCGGACCCAGCAGCGCGACCTCGACGCCCGCGACCTCCTTGGCAAAGGGCGTTTGGACCTTGTCGGCGAACTGGCGGTTCAGCACAAGGTTTTTGCCGTTGCGATCCTTCAGCCGCGCCAGGTCGGTTTGCAGGGTGACGCCTTCGGTCACGCTTACCAGAAAGGCCCCGCCGCTGGCCAGGCCAGCCAGTCCGGTCGTGATCTGGGCCACATGGCCATCGGCATCATCCGCCAGGAGCTGCCGGAAGCCGTTGAACCAAAAGTCGTCAAAGACCACGGGGGGCGTGTCAGACAGGGGCGGATCGGCCAGCAGGGCCGCGACCATCTGGCTCATGGCCGCGATGTGGTCGCTGTCGATATGGGTAACGACGCCCAGTCGGATCGGCAGCCTGCGTTCGCCGGTGACCAGATCCAGATCGCGCCCGGCCGCCAGCTGGTTCAGCCGTTTCTTCAGGGTACCGTTCCACGTCCTCCTTGGCCCGCCGTCGATCAGCCACAGCTGCGGAACGCCATCAAGGGCGTAGTGCAGCAGCAGGCAGTCGCCATGTTCCGCATTCAGGGCTTCGACCGTGACCATCGCTAGTCTCCTTCAGACTGATTGCAGCGCCCGCAGCGCATCGACCAGACCGGCGCCCTGGAAGGTGGGCATCCGGCCCAGGTCGGTGGCGGTGCGGCACAGGATTTCCTTGATGCGCAGCGGCTCGCCGATCAGTTCGCGGTTCCGCGCCATCAGCAGCGCCGCCACGCCGCTGACATGGGGCGCGGCCATGCTGGTGCCGTCCAGGATCTTGTAGGTGGCGGTGCCGTCCCCGGCCAAGGGGATGGGCCCGCAGATCTTTTCCCCCGGCGCGACCAGATCCGGCTTCAGCCGTCCGTCTGCCGTAGGCCCGCGGGACGAGAAATAGCTGACGCCATAGCTGAAGGGCGACTGGCGATGGGTCGATCCCACGGTGATGACCAGGTCGGCATTGCCCGGATCCGTGATCGAGATGTCGCGCGTGCTTTGCCCCCGCGATCCCAAGGCCGCGTCCCCTTCATGGCCGGAATTCCCTGCGGCGGCGACCACCACCACGCCGTTGCGGACCAGTTCGTTGCAGGCAATGCAGACCGGCGTCTGGCCGCAGCCGAAGGCCTGCACGTCATGGGTCACCGACAGGCTGAGGTTCGCGCCGTGGATCACCAGCCTGTTGCTTTCGCGGTTGAGGTAACGGATCAGGTCGATGGCCTCGATCACGGTATCCTCTCGGCCCACGCCCTGGGCGTCGAAAGCGCGGATGTCGATCAGCCGCAGGTCGGGGCAGGCGCCCATCATCCCCGGCTCGTCATTGTCGGCAAAGCGCGGGCAGTCCCAGCCTGCGGCAAGGATCCCCGCGACATGGGTGCCGTGGTCGTGACGCGGCGGGCGGTAGAGCGCGTCGTCATGCGGGATTTCGACCAGGGGGGCGAGGATCTCCCAGCCGATCGGAAGACCCGCGTTGCGCCGGTCGCGAAGTCGATCGATCATGGGGCTCTGTGTTTTTTTCTTGTGTTTGACAAAGGCATCCCAACTGCTTTTGATCTGGGCCGCGTTGGATGTGCCGCCTTGCCCAGACAGTTCGGGCGGATCCTTCGGGAAATCCGAACATGTCAGCAGATCGCGCAGGAATGTCAGGTCAAAGCTTCGGTTGATGCGCGTCCGGCCGGGCCAGCCTTCCTTTGCTGGGGTCGAGGTCTGCCGCTGGAAAAAGGCCGGATGGCGCGCGTCGATGCCGCTGTCGATGACCGCCCAGACGATGCCGGTCGTGTTCACCCGGAACAGGGTCTGGGTCGCGTCCACCTTGATCGTCCTGCGAGAGACATAGACCGCGTTCCCCGCCGCGCGATTGACGGCGGCGTTCCAGATACGGGGCCACTTGCCGGTTTCCGAGATCTCGGGATTGTTATTCTCGAAGTTGGCCAGGCGGGCTTTTTCATCGTCGATCCGCGTCAGGGCAGTTTGCAGATAGGGCTTCAATTCGGCCAGCAGGATCGCCAAGGGCACATTGCCGCTGCGCAACTGCTTGGCGATATCCTCGGCCTTGCGAGGATCGTCCCCGAACATCAGGGTCAGGCTGGCCAGGGCGGCAAAGCGGTAGAACTGGAACGATCCCGCCTGGGCCGCGATGGTTTCGTCCACGGTCCAGGTCTCCGCCTCGGACGTGCCCAGGAACTCCTCGACCCGCTTCAGGGCGCGCGCGCCGCAAGGCAGGTTTTCTTCGCGTCCACGAGCCTCGTCCGTTTCCCTCGCCTCGCGGGTACGGTCTTCCCACCAAACCGAAAGCGCGACCACCGCGGTCAGCGCCTGTTCCGGCGTCAGGGCCGCCTGCACCGCCGTGCGTGAATAGGCGATGCGGCATGTCTCGCGCATCTTGACGCGTTCGCCCTCGGTCTGTTTAAGCGGGCCGTCGGCATCCGCCAGCATGGCCTCCAAAGCAACGGCGGCCCGGCCAGGGGACGATCCCTCGGCCGGGGTCAGGATCAGATCGACGCGGGGGTCTTTCTCGCCCGCCGCCAGCTTTTCCCAATAGGCCACCCAGACATCGGGCCGCAGCGGGCTGTCCTGGGTAAAGCGGCTGTGGCCGAAGGTGCGGAAGATGACATCCATCAGCGCCTGCCTGCGCTCAGGGGACAAGGCGGCAGGGGTGGTTGGGGCGTCGGTGTCAGACATGGACCGGATCCTCCTTTGTCACGGCAGGGGCGCAGCGCAGGATGCCGTCGCCCGCCGGTGCGAGCGCCATGGCCTCTGCCAAGCCTTGAATGCGGGCCGCGCCCGCCTCGGTTTCGGCGCCCGGTTTGCGCGCCCAGGACAGGACATTGCTGCGCGTGTCGATCACCAGCGTGGCGCCACAGGGCGCCTGCAGGACGATGCCGTTGCTGTCCCGTTCGTTCATCCAGGCATAGGGGATCGAGATCTGCACCGGCAGAGCCCGTCCGTCCGGTCCCCGCTTGTCGGCCAGGAAGGGCCCGGCCAGGGTCAGGTCGGCATCGGCGGGAATGTCCAGGGCCGTGCGGTTGTCGTCCAGCCAGCGATAGGCCGCGCCGCGCGACCGGGCGATCTCGTCCGGGTCGGCGGGCGTCAGGCGCAGGCGGGCGGCCTCGTCCGACGGCAACTCAATCCCCCGTTTGGCAAAGCATTGGCGCAGCAGCGCGGCGTAGCCTTTCGGGTCCAGGGGTTCTGCGATCAGGATCGCCTGCACCATCGCCTGCCCAAGGTCGGCAAAGCGCGGGTCAAGTGGTGGCAGCAGGTCAAGCGCCTGCAGAAAGGTCGTCTGCACCCGCCGCACCGCATACCACAGCGCCTCATAAATGGTGACGCCCCGGCGGGCGCGGTATCCCGCGACCAAGGCGACAAGATAGTCGAAAACCGCCCCCGTCAGGATCTGCGACGCGTCGTGGAAATTCTGCCCAGGCAGGTCCGCCATCGTCAGGCTGCTGGCAGCGCTGCGCAGGTGCGGTTTCTTCGACACCGTCAGTCCGAACTGGCGCGCCAGGCCCGAGGCAAGCCCGTCCGTCAGGTCGCCCTCGGTTCTATCAGCCACCGTCTTGCGGAAGCGGTTGTTCCGCAAGGCCAGCAGCAGGGCAAGGATGTCGCCCACGCTTTCGTGGAAGGCCTCGTGTTCCTTGACGCCCTTCGTCAGGAACATCGGCCTGACCCCGTCAAGGATGGCATGGGCCAGTTCGTGGTTCACGATATCGGTGGACAGGCAGGTATGGACCGTCGCGCCTTCGTCATCTTGATAGTGATGAAATTCCAGCCGCTTTTGATCGCGGTTGTAATAAGCGTTTCTTTCGTTGCTGAAGGCGGTATCCACCAGAAGCCGGTTGCCCGCGAAATTCCAGTCAAGGCGGCGTCCCATGCCGAACGGCCCCTCCACATGGTCCAGCGTGTTCTGAAGCACGGCCCAGGTGCGGACCTGCCGGTATTCGGGCGTGTCGAGATCGGACCCGTCGATGGGCTTGTCCGCGCTGTCCGTGAAACAGCGTGCCTTGGCATCCCACCGGGCCACCTTGCCATCGGTGGGCAGGATCCGAAACCGCGCGCTTGTCGGACCGTCGCCCAGGCCTGGCTCCCACGGAACGGTAAAGTCGCTGTCCAGCCCAACGCCCGGTTCGTCCAGGGCGACCTGCGGATCCTTGAAATGGACCGCGACGTTCAGGTCCAGGCCCAGTTTCCCGGCCTTTTCGCGGCCCAGCCTGCCGCGCAGTCCATGCAGCGTTCGAAGCACGTCATTCGGCAGGGGTACGGGTTCAGGGGCAGGCATCGCGTCCTCCGTTGAAAAGGAACAGGTCAGAAAATGCGTTTTGGCCTCAGGGCGCAGGGATACGGTCGGCCGGCACCGGGGTCGGGGCAGGGACGGCAGCCGTATCAACCGGAGCCGGAAGGCGCCGCGTGTCCGCCGGCGGCGTGGCCGGACGCCCGGTCAGCGTGTCGAACAACTCGTCCAGCTTTTCCAGGGCCTCGCGCGAGAACAGCCCGGCCAGGGCCGACAGAACCGCGACGCCGAAGGGATTGACCGCCGCGGTGCCGTTGGCATTGTTATAGAACCCCGCCCGCAGCGCCATGTAGAACAGCAGCGCCAGCCCGATCCCGGCGGGGATGCGCAGGCCGTACCAGGCCAGCCACCGCCCGTCCCAGTTGCCCCCGCCCAGATGGCCCGCATAGGACCGTGCCATCTGCAGTGCCCCGCCAAGCGCCCCTGCAAGGGCCGCGACAAGGAACATCCGCGCCTCGTCCGTCAGCCAAGCCGGGCCAAGATTTGGGGCTGGCGGAATGGTGGGCCAGACCGACACCAGGCCGGCCAGGCAGGCAATCGGGGTCAGACCCGCCACCCATCCTACCCAGCGATGGTCGGGGTACCCGCCGGTTTCAGATTCGGGCATGGTCTAGTCCTCGATCATGCCGATGAAGCGCAGCATCTTCTGGAGGCTGTCCATGCCGTTACCGGGTGCCCAGGGCTGGCCGCCGCTGCCATTGTGCCAATAGGATTGAGGATCGCTGACCACCAGTCCGACCAGCGTGTCGGCAACAATGGTGCTGCCCAGGGGGCCCAGGTGATTGCCGCCCGCCAACTCGGCCTCGCGCAGGATATAGAACCACAAGGGCGTCTGCGTATCGAGGCCCGCGTCCACCATGAAGTCGCGCCCGGCCGAAACCTCCTCGGGCGACAGCACGGGCAGGCGGTCATAACCGTTCATGCCGTTGATCGCGGCGATGCATTCCTGTCCGGTCGGCAGGCTGAGCCGATAGCCCCGGCGCAGGTTCCGCCGCGCCAGGTGCTTGAAGACCCCGGCGGCTTCCTTGACCATGTCCTTCAGCGGCGGCGCCAGGCGGGTATCGATCTTGCGCGCCGCCCGCTTGCCCTGGTCCGAGACGATGAAGCGGTTCCATTCGATGATCCAGTTGTCGGGCAGCGACTCGTGGCGGGAACCGTCTCTGTTGGGCATGTCGCCGCCGCCCGTGAAGGCGAACAGCAGGTTGAAGGGAGCGTTTTCGATCAACTGGGTCGTTCCCGCTTCGGCGGTGCCGAAGATGCGGTTGTGGTCATAGGCGCCGCGCACCATCGAATGGCCAAAGCGGAAGGCCGCGACCGAAAACTCCAACGGCATCGGCATCTTGGCGCCGTCCGCAGGCCGGTGCTTCTTGAAAAACTCCGAATAAAGCGGTGCCCCTTGGGCCACCACGCGGCCCACGATGGCCGGGTCGCAAACGGCGGGCAGGTATTCGTTGACGATCAGCCACTGGTAATGGAACCGAGTGGCCTTGCGCGCGGCGTCGAAATCCGGGCCAGTCTGGTCGGCCAGCTTGTTGTGCAGCCTCAGGAATGCCACATGCAGTTGCGCCACCAGCAGGTTTTCGTCGTTGCGGTCGTCGCCGATGATGGCATGGGCCTTGTTGATCTCTCCGTTCCGCATGAAGGTCGCACGCAGGTCGTCGGGCAGATCGTTCAAATCTGCCTCGGTGATCTCGTTCCGGCTCATCAGGAAGCCCAGGCGCAGCAGGTCGGCGGCAGGGTCGCGGGGCAGTGGCGGGCGGTCGCCCACGGGCGTCGCTATCCCCAGCCGCATCTTGTTGCTGTGCCGGGGATGCTTCATCAAGCCCGCCAGCTTGTCCGCGAACGGCCCCTGTCCGGCTCTGTCGCCGTAAAGGCTGTCAAGGCGCAGCGACCCGTCGCGCAGGTTGTCCAGATCGCGTTCCACGCTGTCGCGGGGCTGCGGCGCGCAATCGCCGTCAATGGCGGAAATGGGCGCGGCGCGGTCGGTGTTGGCGGTGATGTCGTGGTCGATGAACTGCCCCAGATAGGTCATCACCGGCGCGATGCTTGAATTGATCGATTGACCATCCGGCCCGGTTTCCGGGTCGTCCAAGGGTTCGACCATGCTGTCGGCAAGGCGATCCAGGGCCGCTACCGCCGTGGGCGATTCAGGCATCGCGGCGGCATAAGGGAACAGATAACGGAAAGCCCCCTTTTCGGCCGGCGCAAGGCCTGCGCCGCCTTTCTTGCGGGCCTGCTGATTCTCAGCCGATCCGGGCTCGACGACCTTGGATAAGGGTACCGCGTCCGGCCGGTCCTCGGCGGGTGCAAGGCCCGCCCCGCCTGTTTCCTGAATGATATGCTGACCATGGCCAAGCGTAAAAAGCATCACATCCTCCATCGGACTGACATCAATCTTTAAAATTCAACATGCTCGTATGGTTAAGGCTCATAATATTACCTAATAAATTATTAATCAATCAATTTGTAATGCGCGGCAATTACATTTTTAAAGATGAAAATCTATGATTCGCGATATGTTTATCCCGATTGTCCTTCCTCAGGAGTCCGTTAGTTCGACCGGTCATAGCGGATTGATCAAAGCCATCTTTGATTGAGTTCGCTCTGGGCTAAGCGCCAAAACATGTTCTGGTTTAAACCGTAATTA
>NZ_JBDPNJ010000050.1:0-11037 GCF_039770665.1 Paracoccus sp. SSK6
CACATGGGACACAGCCCGAACTTGTTCGTGGCGACTTGACGATGCCCGTTCCGCGCCTACTGGTGATCCACTCCCGCTTGCTGCCATTGGCGGCCATTGCCCGGCTCGGACACCGCGAGTCGTGCCTGTCCAAACGAAAGTGTCTGCCGCCGGCTCTGCCCTACGGCAGATATACCGATAAACAGGCGGAGCATCGATGCGCATATCCGACCCGACTACCATTGCCACCGTTTCTCAGTGCTCACTATGACGGAAGTGACTTGGACAAGAAAAGGAAAGTCCAGACCGCTCAAGGCCGCTGACGGAGCAACGCCCTTAATCTCAGTCCGGATAGAATGACATATGGGGGGATTGATAGGGAATAATGGCCACAGTTTGCTTCCAGGAGGTCCAGCTTGGCTCCGGCGTCATTCAGCCGGTCGACAAACCGTTTGGACAGTTCCGGCAACACGACCTTGTCTCTCAGGGCCAGAACAACCAAAATGTCCAAGTCTGGCCGAGCAAGCCGATCAGTGTAGTTTTCCAGGTTTACGGGACCCCAAGCCCTGTTTAGATCGGGTAATTCAATCGCCGGCTCCAAGCTGGCCCGGATCGATTGTGTTGCACGGCCAGTCCAAACCATATCGGCAAGGCTTCCCGCCGTCAAAAACAACGCAGCCTTTCTGACGGTCGGATCATGGGCTGCGATCAGTCCAGCTACCCAAGATCCTAGACTTATTCCGAGTACAGAAATCTCTTTGTAGCCTTCAACCCTGAGCCACCGTATGAGTTTCCTGCCATCCAGCACTCCTTGCCGTACGGACCGGATCGTTCTGCCGAGATTTGCGCTCAGCATATAGTCAGCATGTGAGGAGCCCGGACGCTTACGCTCCAGGTGATAGGGTAATGCGATCTCAACAACCGTGATGTCTTGCCGGGCAAATGACTTTGCCAGCAGATCATTCCGGAAGCGCGCATTCCAGTGATGGAACACGACTAAAGCGTGATCAAAAGATCTGCCCTTCGTTATTCGAGCAAAAACCGTATTATTCTCGGCAGTCTCTGTGGATATGTCTGAAGGAAAGCTGATCCACCCCTTTCTGGCTTCGAACGATAACTCGGATCCAATCGGTTCATCGAAGTACGAAGGATCTGCAACGGCCCGGTCTGCAAGATCGCAAAAGTCTGCAATGCTTGCGACGTTGCCCGCCTCTGGAAAGGCCAGTTCTGCAGCAAGGACGACGTCCGTTACCTTCTTTCCTTCGTCTCCGCGCTGCGCTCGCCGTTCATCCCAACGATCAAGCCACTTGTAAAACACCTGGATTGTCCTCTCGCTCACCTTCCATACCGGAAGCCGGGATCGATCAAACTGTATATCGCGAGCAGCCCGCCGAGGCTTAGCAAAACGGAGAAGCCCGCAAAGACATCAATGAGCAGGTAGTTGGCCACGAGTAACCCAACGACCCCAAACATCATCCCCCACGGCAGAGTAGACTGACCGGAGTAGTCGTGTAGCCGTTTTTCACGTGGCTCCTCAGCGGCATTGATCGCTTTTGCTTGTGCGCACATCCAGCGAACTCGAGCGGCACCATGCAGGAAGACTGTACAGGTCGTCAGGACGACGAGAAGGCTGCTATAAAGCGTGGGTCGACTATAAGGGAGGCGATCAAGGATTATGTGTCGTCCGCTCAAGACCGTCATCAAGTCGTCAACTAACCACGACACGATCGTTTCTGCCCGCGATAGCATGAACATGTTTTGAAGCCTCATGCAGATCGCAATAAGGAGCCCCAAAATGGTACAACGAAATATTCCGAGCATTACTCTGAAAGAGGCTTCATTGATCTCTTTCCGGCGCTCGGCATAGGACCAGAGTTCTGGTGCCTGTCCGATCTTTGACAGGTCATCGGCCAGTGTAAAAAGTAAAATCAAACCCGCAAAAAAGATAAAGAAGCAGATACCCATATAGAGGTACGCAGCGCCTGTGAATACGACGGCTTCCGGCACCGAGATAACGTCTGGATGGAAAATTGCTATACGGCCCCAGTCCACACCGAAGTTGCCTGGATCGCTCGTCAGCAGTGGGACCAAGCACTCATTGATCCATTGCGCTACAGAGGCAATGGGCAAACAGACAAGAAGACTTGCCCAGTATGGATATGAATAATCTTCAACGCGGCGTATCCAGTCACGGGTACTCTGGTCTTTTCGTCCCAGTGTAAACTTCACGCGCCCTTCCTTTTTCCAATAGGCGATCAAATCACCCGCAAACATCAGATAGAGGGGAAGGATCACCAAGAAGAGAATTGTCCAATTCGGCGCCCACAAAAACCCCACCTGCTTGGTCGCTTCGTTCGGATGGGCATAGAAAACGCTGTGGATATCGACAACGTACGACATGAAGCCCAGTGCCACGGCGCCCGCGAACACCGTTGCCGGCAAATCCAGCAAGGATCGGCTACTGAAGAGTGCCTCGGATCGACTTGCCAGACTGAAGCGCCGAGACGATCCAGCAGGGGTGTTGTCGCTTGATGTCTCTGGCGGCGGGTCTGCCTCGTTACGGGAGGACGCAGGTGGGGCCACATCTGTGTTCTCCAACGCACCGGGTTCTTCTGCACCGGTCTGCTTTCGTCTCTTGGCTGTCAGCCGTGATTGTGCCGTGCTGAGTTCCACCTGCCAATCGCCGGTGGCGACCGGATCATCACAACCTAAAACTCTCGCCAGCCACCGAATGTTGGTAGGGCTGATGCCCCTGTCGTTCTCCTGAAACCAAAGCTGCACCGTTCTCAGGTCCACCCCGGCTCGATTGCCCTCGATCTGAGAGATTGCTTCTGCAAGAAGTTCGGGCGTCCATGGGCCAGGGGGAAATCCGTCTTTGTCCGCTGGCCGACCCGCACCTGTGGCAGCTATTCGGGCGAAGATCTCCTTGAAGTCACTCCCGTCCCCGGGGGGTGGCAGAAAAAACTTACTGTTTTTTGTCAGCGGACTGGCGGGTTCCATTTCGTTTCGTTTCGCCTGGCTTCGTATCCTCTCGTGACTTCTTCCCTTATGGAAGCACAGCTACTGGGGTGCAGAAAGGGTTTTGTCAGTTCGATGGCGAACAAGACCTGACACAAGCCACTCTTTTGCGGGCGAGATAGTACCCACTGGGCGGAGGAATAGATGATGCATCAAGATCAGACGACGAAACGGGAAGCGATCCTCACGGAAACGGTTGTCGAGGGTCAGACAACCCGTGGGCTTTATCGCTGGAACACGGGTGAGTTTTCCCAGATTTCTGTTCCCGAAAACTTCTTCTTCGATCCTTCGAGGGCCATCCGTCCGCGGACGTACTCGCAATCGCCGGTTGCCACATAGACACAGGTGGAGTAATCATAATACCGATCTGCACAGCAGATAGGTGTAATGATATGGCTTGCTGGCACATACGCAACATCGTCACGGCCGGGATGATTGTCGCAGTCCCGGCGCTCACGCCCTCTTCTGCCCTCGCCTATCCTATCGATTGCGCCATATTGCTCTGCATGGCGGGCGGTTTTCCGGCATCGGCCGAATGCTCGGCCGCCAAAGCCGAGGTCATCCGTCGCATCACCCCCTGGCCCATCGAGCCGCCGTTGCAACTCTGGCGATGTCCCATGGGGAGCAGTCCCGGCCTGCCGGTTGACGGCGAGGGGACCTTGTCGCCGGACGTCGCAGCATACCGTGACGCGATCGAGGTCTGGTATCTTGCCAAGTCCGTGACGAGCGGCAGTGGAGGGCGGGACATGTATCTGGATACTGTGCGAGGCACCTACGATGCGTCTGGTCGCCTTGTGCGGCAAGGCGTTGAAAAGGAGGACTGGCCTGCATGGCTGGACCCCGCAGTTCGGGCCAGAACCGGGAGCACGCTGCTGAGTGAGTACGGTCCAAGCTTTCGGGCCGTCGTGCTGCGCATGCAGGATTACACCGGTGCATACTCCACGGAGTGGGTCAGCTACTGATGCCTGTACCGGCCGTTGAGCAGTCCACGACAAAAAAGAAGGGGAAACGAGGTCATACACACGATCACTGAGACATAGAAAACCCCCGCGCGGGGGTCCGCACGAGGGGAGGTTCGATAACACAGGTTTGCCGACCTGTATCAGCTCTACTTGTTAGGAGCGATGGTGATTGAATCCGTCCCAAAAATCAAGCGTGAAAACGCATCCGTGCGAACGAATGCGTTTTGGCTGCGGCTCCCGTGCTCCCAGTTTCCGAGGAGCAAATGGCACGAACGTTCACAGCAAAGGCCCATTCCCGTCGCGATCTGCCAGTCTATCCATCCCTGCCTTCCGGATGGCAGCGCGACGCCTTTATTCACCTTGTGGAGCGGGTCGCCCCGCATCTCGGCGTCGGCCGGGCGGCGGCTCATACATGGACCCGGCTTGCTGCCATGACTCGGCCAGCAGATTGGATAGAGCCCGACCGAGAGCCAAGCGTTTATGCAGCTGCGTCCGAACTGGCAAAAATGCTTGCTCTCTCCGAGGCACGGGTGCGCGTGCACACTGCACGGCTCGAGCAGGCGGGGCTTCTCGAGCGAAGGACGGCCGCAAATGGCAGCCGATCCCGCCACGCCGGAACCGGGCTGTTCTTCAGCGGCGTCATTGAGCGGTTTTCCGATTTGCTCGCTCTCGATGCGCAGCTGACCACAGCGCGGCACGAGGCGATCTATCTTCGGGGTCAACGCAGTACTCATTGGCGCTGTCTCCGCCAGGCTTTGGAGCAGCTCCGTGACGTTGCCTCCCAGGATGCCCGTGTCCAAGCCATGGAGGATGCCTGGGCTGCCTGGCCTCGTGCCGACCGGCTGCATGCCATGACGCTGGATGCGCTTGCCGCGCACGAGAGGGAAGCGGATACCCTGACGCGAGCCGCCCTCGATCTGCTCGAAGCGCTCCAGAAATCAACCGATCAACCGCTCGAAAACGAGCGGTCCCCTCTACAAGATACAAGCGAAGATTTTTCCTTGTCTTGTGATGCCCGCACCGAGGGCAGAAGGTCTGCGGTGGAGCCGGCGTTCGGCCAACGTTCTCGCCTGCCACGGGTGAGCAGCAGACCAAACGCCGAAGTTGGGCTTAAGGGTGGGCCGAACGCTGCCGGAAGGGAATGGCTGACCAAGCTCGTCCCGGAGCGCTTGTTCCGGCTCGCCTCACCCGAGATGCAGTTCTACCTGTCCGGGCGGGCTGATCCCGAGCGCCTGAGATTTCACGATTTCATCTGGACGGCGGAGCGGCGTGTGCTGGAACTGGGCATTCACCCCTCCGCCTGGTCCGATGCCTGCACCGCCATGGGCGAGGAGGGCGCAACGGTGGCCATGCTGATCCTGGACGCGCGCCGGGATGATCCTGTGGCGCCGATCATTAGCCCCGGCGGCTATCTGCGGGGCATGACGCGGGCCTGGCTGCAGGGTCACCTGAACATGATGGGCAGTCTGATCGGCCTCAGCGAACGCCGGCGACGGGAGGAAGCATTGTGACGCATCATCGCTTCATCACCGCCGCCCTGCTTACGGTGCTTTTGATCTCTCCTGCCGCAAAGGCGCAGGCTCCGGTCTGCGTTCCACCCGAGGAGCCCTGGGTTCCGGAGCGAAACGCGGATATCGAGGCCTATGTCGATCTGGTGACGGCTGATTTCGAGCGCTACTTCTCGGCATTGACCCAGCATTTCCAGTGCCTGGATCAGGCATGGCAGGATAGCCTCGCAGGGGCCCGCGCCGTTTCTGCCGCGCGAGAGACCTTCGTGCAGCGTGCGACAGCGCTTGGCCTCCGGGCGCGTCTCGGGGTTGATCCGCAGCCGCCGTCAGACGGGGGGCCGAAATGAGGAAAGCCGCCCCGTTTTCTTTGCCGATCCTCGGGGCGGCAATGTTCCTGCTGGGTGCGCAGGAACACATGACACTTGTTACCGGTGTGGCTGGGTCTGCACGGGTAATCGATGGCGACACGCTTGTCATCGGCGGGCGGCGGATCCGCATCCTCGGCATAGGCGCCCCTGAACCGGACCTGACCTGCCAAGACGCAGCCAGGCAGACATGGAAATGCGGTGGGGACCTCCGACAAGTCCTGGCGGCGCCCGTCGCTCGGCAGGTTTCCTGCCATGTCGCTGGTCCGGACCGCTACGGCCGCCACTTGGCATGCTACGCCTCACGCGGCAGCGATCTGGCCGAGTGGCTGGTTCGGGAGGGATGGGCTGTTCCCGCCGGCGACGAGCAGGGCAGGTACAGGGTGGCGGGGCGTGAGGCGGAGGCCAAGGGGACAAGCATGTGGCACGGCAGCTTCACGCAGATGGCGGACCGGCGCAGGGCAGGGGACCGGCAGCACAGGGAGGGAATGGACGATGAGCGCTGAGGGCAAGTGCTACCGGCTGGGGCATGTCCGCTTTTGCGACGATGCGCCCGAGCTGCAAGGGATCCTCGCCCGAGCGCATGACGGTCATGCCAGGCCGCTGTGCCAGTGCTGCGAGGCCGAACCGCCCATGTATGTGGCCCTGATCAATGGTGTGTTTCATCTCAAGCGCATGCCCGGCACGGGACATACGCATGACCTTGCCTGCCCGTCCTTCGATCCACCCCCGGAGCTCTCGGGGCTTGGGCCACTCTCCGGGCAGGCCATCGTCATGGACGAGGCAGGCGACACGATGCTCAGGCTCGGCTTCTCGCTGTCCCTGCGCGGCAGCAGGCCGTCGTCGTCCACCGATGAGGATGAAGCGGATACCGTATCGGTGACCGCCAGCCCGCGCAGGCTGCGGCTCCTTGCCCTTTTGCACTATCTTTGGGACGCTGCGGGACTGACGACATGGCGCAGGGCTTACGGGCGACGCAGCTGGTGGATCGTGCACCGCGAGTTCTGCCTTGCGGCGGCGCGAGCCCGGACCCGGTCTGGGCCGCTGTCGGACATCCTCTTTGTTCCGCCTCCCTACGTCCTCGAGGACAAGGAGCGCCTGGCAGGCGAACGGCGGCGCTTTCTCCACAGGCTGCAGCCTGTGGCGGGCAAGCCCACGGGGCTTGGCCTGCTGGTGGCCGAACTCAAGGGACAGGAGCCCGCGCAATACGGCCGCAAGCTCCGCTTCAAGCATCTGCCGGACTTTTCCGTTTTCGTCGACAGCGACACGGCCAAGCGGTTCGACCGGGCTGCCGCCCGAAAGGTGCGGCTCGTCGAGGCCACGCCAAACAGTCACCTGATGGCCATCGCGACCTTTGCCGTGAAAGGCAGTTACGCCGAGATCCGGGAGATTGCCCTGATGGCGGTCGATGGCCGGTGGATCCCCTTTGCGGGCGAGCGGGATCATGCGCTGCTCGAATCCCTCGCTGAGCGGGATTTCGTCCGCTGCCTGCCCTACAACCTGCCTGTGGATGCGCCCATTGCCACCGCCGTGCTGCTCGACGGCGACGGACCGATCGCGCTCTATGCGCCGGCACCGGACATGGCGGCGGATCGCGAGGAGGATCTGCGCCGGATCGCGGCAGAGGGCCCCTATCCGGCCTGGCACTGGCCGGCGGGGGTTTTCGACATGCCGGAACTTCCTCGGAGACGAGAAGGCAGGTGATGGATGTGGTCCGCAACGAAGCGATGGCCGCGATCTATCAAGGATCCGAATCCCTGCGGGCGGATCGATTCAGATTTCTCATTGGACCTATCCTGCGCCTGGGCGCAGACTCTCCGCCATGGTGGTCACAAAAGCCCTATCCTGCGCGGATCCGGCAACGGCTGGACATGCTCTTCCCAGGGCTCCCGGTGCCATTGCCCCACCACGTCTCGACAGGTCTTTTGGCAGCAGGCCTCACACCATTGCTGCACGCCATCTCCATGACACAGGGAGGACACGTCCATGCCCAACTTCACCGCCCATGACCATCCGGCCCTGGCGGTCGGCTGCCCTACCTGCGGCAAGGCGCCTGATGAATGGTGCTGCGGCGCCAACGGCCAGCCGTCGCGCGATCTGCACAAGGCGCGTCAGGCCGAGGCGGACCGGCAGTTCATCGACCAGCATGGCTACGGGGCAGCCATCATTCCTGCCGCGTCCGGGTGGCTGATCGACCCTCAGGGTTGCGCCCGGGACTGACGATCCGGGCCTTGGGTGCAATAGCCGCAGCCGGTTACAACGGACCGGCCGCAGCCAGCCATTCATCGAGCTTCGACCAGCGGCGGCGTCCCGAGACGTTCTTCACGGCAATGGCCACGGCCTTCTTCTGGCCAATGAGCACCACGAGCTTTCGGCCGCGGGTCACGCCGGTATAAAGGAGGTTGCGCTGCAGCATGGTGTAATGCTGGGTCATCACCGGGATCACCACCGCCGGGTATTCCGAGCCCTGGCTCTTGTGGATGGTGGCGGCATAGGCCGGCACCAGAGTGTCGAGCTCGCCAAAGGCAAAGGTGACGGTGCGATCGTCAAAGCAGACCGCAAGTTCGCCTTCATCCGCATCCACGTCCTCGATGGTGCCGATGTCGCCGTTATAGACCTCCTTGTCGTAGTCGTTCTCGATCTGCATGACCTTGTCACCCGGCGCGAAGGTCCAGCCGAACCGCTCGACCTTCCTGTCGCCGGCCGGGTTCAGCGCCTTTTGCAGCTCGATGTTGAGCGACCGGGCGCCCACACCGCCCCGGTTCATCGGGCAGAGCACCTGAATGTCCTTAATCGGATCAAGCTTGAACCGGCGGGGAATGCGTCGGCTGACCAGTTCCACGATGCGCGCCACCGCCTCTTCCGGATCACGCGCCGGCACGAAGTAGAAGTCCGCCTCCCCCTCCGGTGGCGCGAGGTCGGGCAGGCGTCCGGCATTGATCGCATGCGCGGTGGTGATGATCTTGCTTTGCGCAGCCTGGCGGAAGACCTCGGTCAGGCGCACCACCGGCACGGCGCCCGAGCCGATGATGTCCGCCAGCACCTGACCGGGCCCCACCGAGGGCAGCTGGTCGATGTCGCCCACCATCAGGAGCGCGGCTGACGGGGGCAGGGCCTTCATCAGCGACTGCATGAGCAGCACGTCGACCATGGAGCTTTCGTCGACGACCAGGAGATCGCAGTCGAGCGGGCTGTCCTCGCTGCGCTTGAAGGCAAAGGCCTTGGGATCGAACTCCAGCAGCCGGTGGATGGTCTTGGCCTCCATGCCGGTGGTCTCGGTCATGCGCTTGGCGGCGCGGCCGGTGGGCGCCGCGAGCAGGAGCTTTACGCCCTTGGCGGCCAGGATGCGGAGGATGGCGTTCACGATCGTGGTCTTGCCCACACCGGGTCCGCCGGTGATTACCGTGACCTTGGATCTAAGCGCCAGGCGGATCGCCTCGGCCTGGCTCGAGGCCAGGCTGAGGCCGGTCTTCTCCTCGATCCAGGGCAGGGCGCGATCGGCATCGATGGCGGGCCAGGGCAGGGGGCCTCTTCGCAGCCGTTCGAGCTGTCCGGCGATGGCACGCTCAGCCTGGAAGAGCCCGGTGAGGAAGATGCAGTCCGCCTCGCCCACGCGGTCCGCGGTGACCGAGCCCTCGGCAAGCTCCTCGCCGATGGCGCTCTCGATCAAAGCGGGCGGCACCTCGAGAAGCTTCTCGGCAAGTCCAGTCAGCTCGCCCCGCGGCAGCCCGCAATGGCCGTCCCCCATGGCTTCGCTCAAGGCGAAGGACACGCCCGCGCGAACCCGGATGGGGGCGGTCTTCTCGATGCCGAGCTTGCTGGCAATGAGGTCCGCGGTGCGAAAGCCGATGCCGCGGATGTCGCGGGCCAGGCGGTAGGGGTTCTCGCTCATCACCTGCACGGCGTCCGTGCCGTATGTTTTGAAGATCCGCACCGCCCGTGCGGTGCCCACGCCATGCTGGTGCAAAAACACCATGATCTCGCGGATGACCTTCTGGTCGGCCCAGCCCGCGGTGATCTTGGCCGCGCGAACCGGGCCGATGCCGCCCACCTCGCGCAGGCGTTCGGGCTCGGCCTCGATGATGTCGAAGACGTCCTTGCCGAAGGCCTTCACCAGCCGCCGTGCATAGACAGGTCCGATCCCGCGGATCATGCCGGAGCCGAGATACTTTTCGATGCCCTCGATCGAAGAAGGCGCGGAGGTCTTCAGGAACTGCGCCTTGAACTGCAAGCCATGGGTGCGGTCGTTGAGCCAGAGGCCCGAGGCGGTGATCCATTCGCCCGCCGAGATCATCGCGGCATGACCGACCACCGTAATGAGATCGCGATGCCCGCGTGCCTTGACCCGCAGGACGCAGAAGCCACTCTCGGGACTGTGGAAGGTGACGCGCTCGACCAGGCCCGCGAGAACCTCGGTGGGACTTTGGGCCTCTGGAGACATCACCGGCGCCATCCACATTCCTCGTCAACAACAGCGTGACATTTCCCGACCGCAAGTTGCGCCGCACGCACTGCGCCTTGTCTTCGTCGCAGACGATGCCCGGGTTGGCTTATTTGGGATCCTGCCGCGTCCTTGACGGTGTGTCAGCAGATATATGGCATCCTGCTCGGGAACCAAGTTCCGAGATATCGGCTGTCGCACTGCCTGGAGCGCAAAGCTTTGCTGTTCGACTGTCGCCTGTGCCTGAAACACAACCGGCGGGAAAGCAGCTTTTCCTGCCTGGAATGCCGCTATGATGGGCCATGAGTGATGAGGGTAGGAAATCGTCATGACAATTGCCAAGAACACCGTGTGCCTGTGGTTCGACAAGGATGCCGAGGAGGCGGCGACCTTCTATGCTTCTGTTTTTCCGGACAGCCGGGTGGAGGCGGTCCACCGCGCTCCCGACGACTATCCCTCAGGAAAGAAGGGCGATGTGCTGACTGTTCAGTTCACGGTCGCAGGCATCCCCTGCATTGGACTGAACGGCGGACCTGTCTTCAAGCCGGATGAGGCCTTCTCGTTCCAGATTGCCACCGATGACCAGGAAGAGACTGACCGGTACTGGAACGCCATTGTCGGTAATGGTGGCAGCGAAAGTGACTGCGGCTGGTGCAAGGATCGGTGGGGGGTTTCCTGGCAGATCACACCGCGCACGCTCACAGAGGCGATGATGGCAGGCGGTGAGGAAGCGCGGCGCGCCTTTGCCGCCATGATGAGCATGT
>NZ_JBDPNJ010000051.1:0-9574 GCF_039770665.1 Paracoccus sp. SSK6
CCCAGGTCAGGCACATGCGGCGCAGCACTGATTCGACGTGGGTCAGCGCGATGATCGGCACGCGGGGCCGTTCGCGCGCGACCAGGCTGGCGGTCTTGCCCGACTGGCTGAAGGCGCAGATCGCGGCGATGTCGGTCGTTTCGGCAATCTCGCGCGCGGCGGACACGATGGCGTCGGCCACGGTATGCAGCCTGTTCTGGCGCGAAGCCTCGATGATGGCGCGATAGTTGCTGTCGGCCTCGACGGATTGAGCGACGCTGTCCATCGTCCGCACCGCCTCGATCGGATAGGCACCCGCCGCGCTTTCGGCGGACAGCATCACCGCGTCGGCGCCTTCGTAGATGGCGTTGGCGACATCGCTGACCTCGGCCCGCGTGGGCATCGGGCTTTCGATCATGGATTCCAGCATCTGGGTCGCCACGATCACCGGCTTGGCCGCCGACCGGCACTTGCGGACCAGCCGCTTCTGGATCGGCGGGACCGAATGGATCGGCAGCTCGACCCCCAGGTCGCCGCGCGCGACCATGATCCCGTCGGACGCCGCAAGGATGTCGTCGAAGGCATCGACCGCAGCCGGTTTCTCGATCTTGGACAGGATCGCCGCGCGGCCCTTGGCCAGGGCGCGCGCCTCCTCGACATCGGCGGCGCGCTGCACGAAGGACAGGGCCAACCAGTCCACCCCCAGTTCGCAGGCGAATTCCAGATCGGCGCGGTCCTTGTCCGACAAGGCCGCCAGCGGCAGCACCACGTCTGGCACGTTCACGCCCTTGCGATCGCTGATCGTGCCGCCGACCGTCACCGTGCAATCGGCGAAATCGGGGCCGCATTCATCGACCCGCAGGCGGATCTTGCCGTCGTTGACCAGCAGGTTGCTGCCGGGCACAAGCGCGGCAAAAATCTCGGGGTGCGGCAGTTGCACCCGGTGGCAATCGCCCGGTGCGGGGTTCAGGTCGAACCGGAAACGCTCGCCTTCCTCAAGGTCGCAGGCGCCCGAGGCGAACTGGCCCACGCGCAGCTTCGGTCCCTGAAGATCGGCCAGAATGGCGATGGGACGGCCGGTCTCGGCCTCGACCGCGCGAATCGCGTCATAGCGGGCGCGGTGATCGGCGTGGCTGCCATGGCTCATGTTCAGGCGGAACACATCGGCGCCGGTTTCGAAAAGCGCACGGATCATCTCGCGGGTCGAGGAGGCAGGCCCAAGCGTTGCCACGATCTTTACCTTGCGATGTCGTCTCATTCCTGCGCCCTTTTTCCGTTTGCGCTAACTATGATCCAGATCGCGGGCAGCCGCAACTGGCGTCCGGCGGCACCATGTCATAGACATCCTGCAAGATGAAGGATGACCGACCCATGACAGAGCGCGCCTTCTGGACCGAGGGCGAGGATCGCCCGTCCCGCTGGCTGATCACCTGCGACCACGCGACGAACCGCGTGCCGGACTGGGTGGACGGCGGTTCGCTGGGCATCGCGCCCGCCGACATGGCCCGCCATATCGCCTATGACGTGGGCGCGGCGGGTCTGGCGTCGCGGCTGGCAGCGGTGATGGATGCGCCTGCGATCTTCTCGGATTTCTCGCGACTGGTGATCGACCCGAACCGGGGCGAGGACGACCCGACGCTGCTGATGCGGCTGTACGACGGCACGGTGATCCCGGCCAACAAGCACGCCGACGAGGCCGAGCGCCAGCGCCGCCTGGACCGGCTGCACCGCCCTTATCACGCGGCGCTTGCGCGGCTGGCCGACCGCCATCCCGACCGCTGCATCTGCGCGATCCACAGCTTTACCCCGCAGCTTCGCGGCCGTCCGATGCGGCCCTGGCAGGTGGGGATCCTGTATTCCTGGCAGGATGTCCGGCTTGGCCCGCCGCTGGTGCAGGCCTGCCGCGCCGCTGGCTGGGTCACGGGCGAGAACCAGCCCTATGACGGCCATCTGGAAGGCGATTCGATCGACCGCCATGCCTTGAGGCACGACCGCCCGAATGTTCTGATCGAGGTGCGCAACGACCTGATCGCGGATGACGCCGGCCAGGCGGAATGGGCCGCGCGGCTGGCGCCTGTGATCGCCGACACGCTGGCTGCGACGGGGTTGTGACATGGTGGGGTGGAACCCCACCCTACGATCCGGCGGCAGGGCGGGGTTTCACCCCACCATGCCCCCTACCCGCACTTGGAATGCCCGCAACTGGGGCAAGTCATGCAGCCTTCGTTCATGCGCATCCCGTATTGGCCGCAGTTCGGGCAAGCCGGGCCAAGGGGGCGTTCGCCGACCGCCACGGCCTCGACCTGCGGGTCGGTCTTCAGGCCAAGCCCCTCGCCTGCCAGGAAGCCCGTCTCGACCATGTGGCGTTCGATCACCCCGCCGATGGCCGCCAAGATCGAAGGCACATAGCGCCCGTTCATCCAGGCCCCGCCGCGAGGATCGAAGACGGCCTTCAACTCCTCGACCACGAAGCTGACATCGCCGCCGCGCCGGAACACCGCGCTGATCATCCGCGTCAGCGCGACCGTCCAGGCGAAATGCTCCATGTTCTTGGAATTGATGAAGATCTCGAACGGGCGGCGGTGGCCTGCCTGCACGATGTCGTTGATGGTGATATAGATGGCGTGCTCGCTGGCGGGCCATTTCAGCTTGTAGGTCGCGCCTTCCAAGGCGGCGGGGCGATCCAGCGGTTCGGTCAGGTAGACCACGTCGGCGCCGGTATCCGCTTGCGGCGCGGCCTCGGCCTTTTCGCTGACCGACAGAACGCTGCCCGTCACATCGTTCGGGCGATAGGTCGTGCAACCCTTGCAGCCCAGATCCCAGGCGGACAGGTAGACATCCTTGAAGTCGTCAAAGGAAATGTCGGCGGGGCAGTTGATCGTCTTCGAGATCGAGCTATCCACCCATTCCTGCGCCGCCGCCTGCATGGCGACGTGATCCTGGGGCGCAAGCGTCTGCGCATTCACGAAATGGTCCGGCAGGGGCGCCTCGCCATGCATGTCGCGCCACATCTGGACGGCGTAATCGACGACCTCCTCCTCGGTCCGGCTGCCGTCCTTTTGCAACACCTTGCGGGTATAGGCATAGGCGAAGACCGGCTCGATCCCGCTGGACACGTTGCCTGCATAAAGGCTGATCGTCCCGGTCGGCGCGATGGAGGTCAGCAGGGCATTGCGGATGCCATACTGCGCCACCGCCTCGCGCACATCCGCGTCCATCCGCTGCATGAAGCCGGATGCCAGGAAGGCATCGCGGTCGAACAGCGGAAACGCGCCCTTCTCCCGCGCAAGATCGGCGCTGGCGAGATAGGCCGACCGCGCAATCGCCTTCATCCAGGCGCGCGTCTGTTCAACCGCGTCCGGCGCGCCATAGCGCAGGCCCAGCATCAGCAGCGCATCGGCAAGCCCCGTCACGCCCAGGCCGATGCGGCGCTTGGCCTGCGCCTCAGCCGCCTGCTGGGGCAGCGGGAAGCGGGATGCATCGACCACGTTGTCCATCATCCGCACGGCCACGCGGACCAGATCGTCAAGCGCCGTCATGTCCAGCCGGGCCTGCGGCATGAAGGGCGCATCGACCAGCCGCGCCAGGTTCACCGAACCCAGCAGGCAGGCGCCATAGGGCGGCAGGGGCTGTTCACCGCAGGGATTCGTGGCGGAAATCGTTTCTGCGTATTGCAGGTTGTTCTGCCCGTTGATGCGGTCGATGAAGATCACACCCGGTTCGGCATAGTCATAGGTCGCGCGCATGATCCGGTTCCACAGGTCGCGCGCGGGGACCGTGCGATAGACGCGGCCGCCGAAGACCAGTTCCCAGGGGCCGTCGGCCTTGACCGCCTCCATGAAGGCATCCGTCACCAGCACTGACAGGTTGAACATGCGCAGCCGGGCGCTGTCCTGCTTGGCCGCGATGAAATCCTCGATGTCGGGGTGGTCGCAGCGCATGGTGGCCATCATCGCGCCGCGGCGACTGCCCGCCGACATGATCGTGCGGCACATCGAATCCCAGACATCCATGAAGGACAGCGGGCCGGATGCATCCGCCGCCACGCCGCGCACCTCGGCCCCCTTCGGGCGCAGCGTGCTGAAGTCATAGCCGATGCCGCCGCCCTGCTGCATGGTCAGGGCGGCTTCCTTCAGCGCCTCGAAGATGCCCTCCATGCTGTCGGGGATCGTGCCCATGACGAAGCAGTTGAACAGCGTGACCGATCGGCCCGTGCCCGCGCCCGCTAGGATACGCCCGGCGGGCAGGAACCTGAAATCCTGCAGCGCGGCGTAGAAGCGGTCTTCCCATTCGGCCGGGTTCGCCTCGACCTGGGCCAGATCGCGGGCGACGCGGCGCCAGCTGTCCTCGACCGTGGCGTCGATGGCGTGGCCTTCGGCGTCCTTCAGGCGGTACTTCATGTCCCAGATCTGTTCTGCGATCGGCGCGGCGAAACGGGTCACACGACGCTCCTCATATATGTGGAAGTCGACAGTACAGATATCGGCACCACCGGGCCGGGCTTCAAGCGAAAGATCAGCCCGGCCCGAAGTGCTCCCAGTTCATGATGATCGAGGATTCGTCGCAATAAAGACGCTCGATATCGCTTTCCTTATTGTCCTGGAAATCCTTCAGCGACTTGTAGACATGAAGCTGAGCGACATCGGGATGTTCGTTCATGGGCCCAGTGACGAAGACCGAATAGACGTATTCGCCATGCAGAAGGCCCGTGCCGACTGTCTGGATGGGCCGGTCATCGGTCCGGTAATACTTGGCCGAACCGTAATTGTCTTCTGCCTCGAAATACAGTTCGGAACGGAAATGGGCGCGGACGAAGTTATAGGAAAACCTATCGGGGAAGCCGCCGCCTTCGGGGATCCGTTCGCAGAATTCGACCCTGCCGCCGTCGTCCATCAGATCGCAGGCAAACATCGTCGAATAGGGCGGAACGCAATTCGCCATCGCGGCCGAGCCTCCGAAAGAGAACAGCAGGACCAACAGTGGCATCACGCGCATTCCCATTTCCTTCCGCATTCCGCAGCTTTCCGCCCGACAAGCCGTCAACCCGGTCCGAACCATTCCTGGTTGACCACGATGCTGGGCGGATAGCAGGACCGCCGCGCAAGAATGCCTTTCTCCCTCTCGTTCACGTAGCTGTCCATGTCCTTGTAAACCAGGACCACAGCCGAGCGCCTGTATTCATGTTCATCGAAGGGCACGAAGGCGGCATAGACCGTTTGCCCGTTCACATAAGCGGTCGTGATCGCCGTTCCCGGAATGCCCCACACGCCGGAAACCGCGGTAGAGGTGGCCTGCCTGGTGGTAAAGACCAGTTCCGCGGTGCCGTTGTCCCCGTAGCTATAGCGGTATTCTGGAAGATCCTCGGGGTTGTCGCCGAAGATGCGGCAGAACTGCACCGTCGCAGAGCGTTCCGGGATGTCGCAGGTGAACAGGTTTTCATAGGGTTGCACACAATCCGCCCAGGCTGCCGGTGCGCCAATGAACGCGGCAAGGATGCACGCCGCGGCACGACCGGCAAGGACAGGCATGGGCACAGGGGCGGTTCCTTTTTGGATGGGCCGATACTGGACCGTTTTCCCCGTCGCGTTCAAGCAATACCCCGGCGCACCGCATCCTCGCAGAGGGCGGCAAGGGTCTTGCGGCTCTCGCCCGCGACGGGGATCGGGTCGTGCAGGACCACGGTGACGCGCCCCTGCCGCCGTGCGGCCAGAACCGCCAGCAGATGCGGCCCCAGATCCATGTCGCCCCACCAGCCGTAAAAGCGCGTATCGGCCCCGGCGGGCGCCTGATAGACCGCGCTGACGGGCTGGATCGCCAGACCATCAGGCAGCGCAGGGTCCAGGAAGCCCTGGAACAGCGTCGGCTTGAAAGGCAGCAGCCGCCGCCCGTCGGTCGAGGTGCCCTCGGGGAAGAACAACAGCCGGTGCCCTGCCCCGATACGCTCGGCGAATTCACGCGCCTGGTCCTGCGCCAGACGGGGATCGCGGACCACGAAATGCGTATCGGTCACGCGGGTCAGGATGTTGATGCCGGGCCAGGTCGCGACCTCGGCCTTGCTGACGAAGAACACCGGCATGGCGGCGTTCAGGACCAGGATGTCCAGCCAACTGGAATGGTTTGCGACGACCGCGCCCGGCCCCTGCATGGGTCGGCCCCTTCGTTGCCAGCCGATGCCCATGCAGGCCAGGGTCAGGCGGCAGACCATTTGGACATGCGGTCCGCTCCAGGGGCGCCGCCGGCCATGGAACAGACGCTCGATCCCGCGCAGGGGCAGGATCAGCAGCACCCCCAGCAGCAGCACAAGGACGGCGCCGGTCCCCCGCCGCAACACGCGCAGCCAGTCGCCCAGGCCATGGGGTCGGACGACCGGCGGCGGGATTTCGTCGCGCCAGGTCGCATCGCCCCGTCCGGCATCCGCACGAGAGGGTCGGTTCATTGTGGCTGCCAGCGGCTTTCGTAGAACTGCCGGTGCTTGCCCGACATGGCGGCGGTGTCCATCAGCAGGAACACGTCGGTGGTGTTGAAGGCGCGGTCGATGAAGGCGCCATCGCCCACCATGCCGCCCAGCCGCAGATAGGCCTTGATCAGCGCAGGCATTCCCACAAGCGCCTCCCTCCGGTCCAGGCGGTCGGCAGGGATCAGATCCATCCGGTGATAGCCAGCGGGCAGCGCCCTGGGCCGCAGAGCGGGGGGCGCAAGATGGTGATGGTGCAACCAACTGAGCGCGGGGGCCAGCATTGCCGTGTCGGTGCCGTGAAAGCTGGCCACGCCGAACAGGATCTCGATCCCGTGGTCCAGGACGTAATCGGCAAGCGCGTTCCACAACAGGAACATGCCCGACCCGCCCCGGCAGGCCGGATCGACGCAGGACCGCCCCAGTTCCAGCACCGGGCGGCCGCATTCGCGCAGCGGCGTCAGGTCATATTCGGCATCGCAGTAGAAGCGGCCAAAGTCTTGCGCACGCTCTCCGCGCAGCAGGCGATAGACGCCGACGACATGATCCAGATCCTCAGCCGACCGGCGGGTGTCGATCAGACACAGGTGATCCACCACAGGATCGAACTCGTCGCGTTCCAGCCGCCGGTCGTGATCGACCAGGGGACCGTCCCCGCCCAGTTCCTCGACAAAGACGCGATAGCGCAGGCGTTGCGCCGCCAGCAGATCCTGGTCCGACGCCGCAAGGCGGATGTCGAAGAAGGACGGGTCGGACTTCATGCGGGCGGCAATGGCGGTCATGGTCATCACCCCCTCTCTAGGGGGCGGAAACCGGCATTGCAACAGCGCGGCAGAGGGTCAGGGGCATGGCGGGAACGCAACTCACGGCTTGCGGGGAACAACCAAAGGTTGCAATCGTGACGCTGACTTTCCTCAGCCGCCCTGCGACCAGACAATGTCCAGCGAGACCCGCTTTCCGTCGATGACCTGCTTTCCCGCATGGGCGAAGTTGACCGTGATGCGGTCGCCGATGCGCGACTGCACCTGGCCCTCACCCCATTCGGGGACACCGGGATGGCGGACGATCATTCCGGGTTCCAGGATCTCGTTCACGGCGGCGTCCCCTGCATGTTTCTTGAAAGGTAATGCCCCATGATTTCGGATACAACGCGCATCGCAGCGGGCGAGCTGTCGCAGCTTTTGGGGTCACGGCTGTGCCATGATCTCGTCTCGCCCCTGGGTGCCATCGGTAATGGCGTGGAACTGTTGGAAATGTCGCCCGAATTTCCCGGCATCGACACCAGCCCCGAACTGAAGCTGATCGCGGAAAGCGTGTCGGCGGCCCGGTCGCGCATCCAGATCTTCCGCGTGGCTTTCGGCCAGGTGCAGGGCGATCAGCGCATCGCGCGGGCGGGGATGGCGCAACTGCTGGACGGGTTTTCCGCGCAGGGCCGGATGCAGGTCCAGCTGGATGCCGAGGGCGATTTTCCCCGCATCGAGTTGCGCATGATCGTGCTGGCGATGATGTGCCTGGAAAGCGCGCTGCCCTGGGGCGCCAAGGTCACGGTGGTGCATGGTCCGGCAGGGTGGCGTCTGGTGGCCGAGGCGGACCGGACCAGGCAGGATGCCCCCCTGTGGGCCTGGCTGGGGGGCGAAGACCCGCGCCGGCCCCAGCCGTCCGAGGTTCAATTCCCCCTGCTGGCCGAAGCCTTGGCTCAGGCAGGCCGCCGCGCCACCTGGGACGTCGATGACAAGGGGGCCGAGATCGCCTTCTGATCCCGGCACCCCAACTGCAAGCCCGGCGGCATCATGCCCGGATCGTGCCGTCGCCCGTCACCAGATACTTGAAGCTGGTCAGCTGCTCGGCCCCCACGGGGCCGCGGGCGTGCATCTTGCCGGTGGCGATGCCGATTTCGGCGCCCATGCCGAATTCCCCGCCATCAGCGAACTGGGTCGAGGCGTTGCGCATCAGGATCGCGCTGTCGAGGCCCGCGAAGAAACGCTGCGCGGTCGCGTCGTTCTCGGTCAGGATCGATTCGGTGTGCTGGCTGCCATGGCGGCGGATATGGGCGATTGCCCCGTCCACGCCATCGACCAGCCTGGCGGCGATGATCATGTCCAGGAACTCGCGCCCGAAATCGTCCGGCTCGGCGGCGACGGTGCCGGGGATGCTGGCCAGATCGCCATCGGCGCGCACCTCGACGCCCGCATCCAGCAGCGCCTGAACCAAGGCGGGGCCGTGCTGCGTGTAATACTGCCGGTCGATCAGCAGGCATTCCGCCGCGCCGCAGATCCCCGTGCGCCGCGTCTTGGCATTCATCACCACGCGCAGCGCCTTTTGAGGGTCGGCGTCGCGATCCACGTAAACGTGGCAGATGCCTTCCAGATGCGCAAAGACCGGCACCCGCGCTTCGCGCTGCACCAGCCCGACAAGGCCCTTGCCGCCGCGCGGGATGATCACGTCGATGAGCCCCTGCGCCTGCAGCATCGCCGTGACCGCCGCCCGGTCGCGGGTCGGCACAAGCTGGATCGCGGTCTCGGGCAGGCCTGCCTGCCGCAGACCTTCGACCATGCAGGCGTGGATGGCCTGGCTGGAATGCAGGCTTTCCGACCCGCCGCGCAGAATCACCGCATTCCCGGACTTGAGCGCCAGGGCACCCGCATCGGCCGTCACGTTCGGGCGGCTTTCATAGATGACGCCGATCACGCCGATGGGGGTGCGGACGCGCTGGATGTGCAGGCCGTTGGGGCGGTCCCATTCGGCCACGACCTCGCCCACCGGATCGCGCTGTTCGGCCACCGCGCGCAACCCGTCCTCGATCCCGCGCAGGCGGTCGGGGTCCAGGCGCAGGCGGTCCAGCATCGAATCGGCCAGGCCCTTGTCGAGGCCGAACTGCATGTCCTTTTCATTCGCGGCCAAGATTTCGGCCTGGCGCTGACGCAGCGCATGGGCTGCCCCGATCAGGGCGGCGTGCTTGCGCTCGGCCGTGGCCTGCGCCAGGTCCACCGCCGCGGCGCGCGCGGCCTCGCCCATGGTGGCGATCAGCGCCGTTGCATCGTCAAGGTCCGTCATGCCGTTTCCATTCGCTTTCATCCCGCAGCGCGGTCGTCTTAGCGAAGATAAGGGCTGCGTGTTAGACGTGAAATGAGGGGGAGGAAA
>NZ_JBDPNJ010000052.1:0-8596 GCF_039770665.1 Paracoccus sp. SSK6
GTGCGTTGACCTCGACCACAGCCGGCTCAATGGCCTTAGTCTTGAGGTTTTTGTAGGGAACCAGCTTCCCGGTCTCGACGCCAAGCAAGTCCCTGATGCCTTCAATGGTGAAGTTCTCCCGGAACACGTGGCGCAGCCGTGCGCGCCTAGCTACGGCCTCGTACAAAGCAAAGGCATACTTCGATGAGAACGATCGCATCACTGCATGATCCAGCTTAGCGAAGATGCTGCTGTCTCTTACTAGCACGGCCAGTTGCGGCCAGAAGCTATAGGTCAGTGTCCCGGCGTTAGTTGTAGTTCGGATCGTGTTGGCCCCGAGAAGCTGGAACCGCATCTCTGCCCCATCTAATGCCCTTGCCACTACTATTGTCTGCATCAGGCGCTCGATGCTTTCGGCCAGCCGGGACATGGGCTCGTCGGCATGCTTGAGGGACGCTGTTGGGACAGTAAACTCACGTCCTGGCACTGCCATGTCTGGCCCCCAGGCAGCTTCAATCAGGCTGTTGAACACCCGCCTGTCGTGAAGTGTCAGCGGTCCCACGCCCCGAAGTTCGATCAACTCGGCGGGCTTGAGCATCTCCCCGTCATTTGGCCGGATCGTCAGACTTGTTCCCATCACTGTCCCTTATTGGCTACCTAATGAAGGTATCGGGTAGCTAAACACTTTGGAATAGGGGACATCGCTGCGCCGAATTGTCCGGCTCACCCGTACAAAAGGTAGCCGTCAGCCATACAAGAAGTAGCCGATACCCCTACAGAAAGTAGCCGTCAGCCATACAAGAAGTAGCCGATACCCATATATAGTTGTTTTATTTCAATCACTTAATATCTCTAGAAGTAAGAAGATAAGAAGAAAAAGAAGAAGGGGCGTTGATCTCTACATCGAAGCCGCAGGGCATCAGCTCGTGTCGGATTCGTCTAGCCGTGCACGTCGAGCCGTTTGCCCGCTATCACAGCACAGACTACATCAAGGCTGAGGAGCACATCGTGGCAGGATGGCGGCATTACAGGATGCCAGCCGCCATCTTGATCAACGGCCAAAGGATATACCGCACCACCCCGGCCCAGCAGGCTGCAAGGAAAAGGGCAGTGAATAGAGGGCGCATCTAGGAGGAGTTTTGGGAGTAAGTTGATGAGTTTATTGGATCGCGATCACCGCCAGCTTGCGGCTGCCAAGTTAAAATACCTCTAACGCCCGATGATTTTGATCCCCTAGCAGATGCTCTCGCAGGGAATACCATCGTTGTCGCGATCAAGGCGGCCGCCCCAGGAGCAGTTTTCCAGATACCAGAGCGCTTCCTGGCAGCTCCCGATCGCCGAACAGGTCCGTCGAGGACTGCAGGAATAGGATCGCTGAGCGAGGTTGCGTAGGATCTCTGGAGTTTCGGTGGAGGCTTCCGAGCTGCGTGAGCCTTTCCGCCAATCCCAAGGCATATCGAATTTCGTTCGCCACATGCCTTTTCGCGCTTTGCGTGCCTGGGCTTCATCCGCAACGTACTCGGAGGAATACTCACGATAGGCGACCGCCAGGCCTTCACCGACCATCCACCTGTTGAGGTCTTCGCGGTTGCTGAAGCATCTTGCAACAACGCGCCCATAGCGGTCCATGTCGAGTTGCTCACAAAGAACCGGGGTCCGACCGATCTTGTCGGCAAGAGCCAAAGCCGCCGCCTGCCCGCACCGCCAAGCCGACCCGTCGCGTTCAATGCAGTTCTGCCCGCTTTCGGCCGCGTCGATGCCATGTAGGCGAATGCGTGACCCGTGAACCTCAAGGGTATCGCCATCAATGACGGATGCCACGCCTTGGATAACATTGCCTTCAGCTTCAACGGCAGCAGTCGGCATGTGAGTGGCCAGCAGCAAAGCAACGGCAACAGCAAAGGACTTCATAAAACTTCTCAGGGCTATAATGTTTTCAGAGGCATAACCGAAATTCTCGGGCGAAAACACTTCTTGGCCAATCGTGCTTAAGAATAGCACTTGCGCAATACTGCTGGGCTTCGGCCAGGAGAGAGGGATTTTCCAGCCGAGCGGTCCGAACTCGTAAAACACAACACAAAGGCCGCTCGGCTGACGGGTGGGTTATGTCTGACGCTAACGTCAAGGGCAACTTGTCCAAATGGACAACCAAAAGTTGATTACGGTTTGCCTTCGCCTTGAGAGAGAAGATCTTTCCTCCCGTGGTTGTCTCACTTTTACGTGTTTCAACCATAATAAAATCAATGACTTATCTGGAACCTTATCGGCGGAAAGAGGTTGTTCGGGCTGTTAAAGGGTGCCCTGGTTCATAGTCTTTGGTCCCGAGTGACAGTTTCTCCAGTATGCCCCGCTAGCAGCGGGGCAGTCTGAGACACAGGACGCATTGCCCCCTCAGTCCTTGGCTTGTCCTGGCGGCTCGTCGATCCAGCGAAGGCCCGGTTTTTGTGTGTCGGGAAGTCCGGAAACCCCGCAGCGGCAGCCCATTCCACGTTTCGCCCTGGCGGAGGCTGATGGACCTAAGTCCCGAAGGTGGATCAGCCTCCATCACCATAGCTGACAACGGGGTAGGTGGAAATGTCAGCTTACTCGCTGGCCTGCTCCGGCAGCTTGTCGATCCAGATCCCGCAGAACCTGTAGCCGTCCGCATTGGTCACGATCGTTCCACCGGCCCGATCGCAAAAGATGCCGGGGTATTTTCCGAACTCGCGGGCATTACCGCTTTCCACGATCCAGAAGGCCGCCAGGAGGGCCAGGAGCGCCCCTGTGAGGACGGCAGAGGCCAACCAGACCCAGAACCCGCCAAACCACCTCCAGGCCTCTCTCCGGGCCTCTCCGGCGGCCTTGCGGAGGTCTCCTGCGGCTTTGATGCTTTCGAGCTGCGCCTCGCGGATGGCCTCCTTGGCACCTTCCGTGGCCGCATAGACGGTGTGCTGGCGCAGATCGAGGGCGGCGGTGGCCAGGCTTTGCTCGATCCGCTGCTGGAGGGCTGGGCCGACCTGGGCCATGCGGTCGAGGCCCTGGGCCACCACGTCATTGAGCCTTTTTGCTTCCTTGCGATCCAGGCTGGTCCGCTGGAGGCGTTCAACATCGTTGCGGACCAGGGTGATCTCATCAACCAGGGCCTGGAAGGGATCCTTGACGCTCACGGCTCGCCAGCCCCGGCGCCATGCGCCTTGGCATCAAGCTCAGCCAGCAGTCCCACCAGCTCCTTTTGATCGACCTCGCGGGTGACGGTCTTGCGCAAGGTTGCAGCCATCCAGCGGGCGATCTTCGGATCCTTCAAGGCTTCAGTCGTCAGCACAGAACCGACGATGATCTTGCGGCGTGTCTCCGAGGCCTTGGCTCTGGTTTTAAGCCGGTTCAGCCGGGCCTGCGCCTCGGCAATCTGCTGATCAATGGTTCGTGCCATTCTGCAATCCTTTGTTCTCCTAATGGTTGCAAGACTGGCCCCAGAGTGGTTACGGTGCAAGACACGAAGTGCCCACTTATACAAACGCTGCGCGTTTGTGTGGGCAAAGGGGATGCTGCACTCCCCTTTGAACCCCTGGCTTGAGCGCGACACAAAATGGCGATCTACCACCTTCGAGCCACGATGATTTCCCGTTCGGCCGGGCGCAGTGCCACCGGCGCTGCCGCCTACCGGTCCGGCGAGCGCATCCACGATGAGCGCACGGGGCTTTCCTTCGACTACCGGGCGCGCGGCGGTGTCGAGCATGTGGAGATCCTGGCCCCCGAGCGATCGCCCGAGTGGGTGCAGGATCGTGCCGCGCTGTGGAACGCGGTGGAGGCGGCCGAGACGCGCAAGAACAGCCAGGTGGCCCGCGAGATCCGCGTGGCGCTGCCGGCCGAGCTGGATCGCAATCAGCGCATCGAGCTGGTCCGCGACTTCTGCCAGCGGTCCTTTGTGGGCCGCGGCATGGTCGCGGACATCGCCCTGCACGCGCCAGGACGGATCGGCGACGAGCGCAACCACCATGCGCATATTCTGCTGACCACCCGCGAGATTAGCCAAGAAGGCTTTACCACCAAGAACCGCGACTGGAACGCCAAGGAGTTGCTGGAAGACTGGCGAGAGGCGTGGGCGCGCGACAGCAACCATGCCCTGGAGCGCTGCGGCCATGAGGCCCGGATCGACCACCGGACGCTGGAAGCGCAGCGGGAGGAGGCCTTGGAGCGCTCTGTGCAGGCGCGGGAGCGCGGCGACGAGGTGGAGGCCCTGCGTGAGACGGTGCGGGCTGTGGAACTAGACCGCGCGCCCCTGCCGCAGCTGTCCCCCGGCGCCTGGCAGCTGAAGGAGCGCGGCATCGAGGTCTCGGCGGTTCAGCTGTGGCGTGAGGTCAAGGCGCAGGCCCTTGAGGTGGCGCGGGTGGCGGAGCGGCTATCCGGCCAGGTGCGGGAATGGCTGGGGCGGACGATGGAGCGCTTGACGCCCGGGCATGAGCTTGCCCATGCTAGCCCCGATCGCGGCGCAGTTCGCGACGAGGGACAGGATCTGGCGTCTGCCCGTCACGGCAGGCGTCAGACACCTGATCACAGCCGGGAGGCTGGTTCCGACCTCGCAGCGCAGCTGCGGGCAGCTTGGGAAGCGCGTCAGGATCGACCTTTACCAGACCATAGCCCGACGCGGGAGCCGGAAAGCGCCAGGAGCCTGGCGGATCGTTTGCGCGAGGCGGCGCGGAGCATCGACTTGGCTGCGGCAGCCGAGCGCGTCTCCAGCTTGCAACAGGAGCGCTTGGCCAAGGAACAGCAGCGGGCGCAGGAGGCCGAGCGTGTCAGGGAGCAAGAAAGGGTCCGCGAAAGGGAGCGGCGAGGGCACGAGCGTGACCTGAGTGATGACTATGGACTGTAAGTTGTTTCAGATCTTAATCTAAAAATTGGAAACGCTAGTGGCTTTATTTATCGTGGAGAACAGTATCAATGCGAATTAAATCATTAGTAGTTGATAATTTAAGAGCTGTGCGACGAGCGGAAATGCACGACTTGTCAGATGCAATTGTTATTGCTGGTCCAAACGGGTGCGGGAAGTCAAGCATCTTCGATGCTATTCGGCTTATTAAATCAGCATATGGGCAATACCAACAAAACGAGTTTGCGTCTTGGTTCAATGAATTTCAAATTGATATCCAAAAGCTACAGTCCGATGCTTCTAGAATTATGAATGATCCGACTCAGCCATTGCTTATTAGGGTTGAATTTGAACTGGCAGATAGAGAAAGAGAGTATCTGGCAAATAATGGTAGAAAAATCTACCAGGGTCTAAAGTGGACATCGATTATGCGGCAGCACGCAGCAGAGGGAAATGAAGTAGTAATTCACCCCTCAATGGCGCAAGACCAAGGGAAAATTGTAGATGAACAGGCAAGGATACTGGATGAAAAGCTACAAGTGGCCTTGAAGCAGCCGTCCTATGTCGCACAACTTACAATGAATCCTGGTGAATCTCCACGAGTAGAAAAATCAGCAGTGCTGGAGCTTATATTCCAGTTATACAAGCCGGAACACATAGGAATTATTGATTATCATTCAGCAACAAGGTCGTATGGTCGAGAGCGTATCGCTCATGTTAGTTTGCAGGTTCAGGATACATCAAATAGAGATGCTCAACATGCCTTGTATAATACTTCTAACAAGTATCAAGGCATTAAGTCTGAAATGGGGTCTTCCTTTGTTAGAGAGCTATTGGCAGAGCGTGCGGGCGTAAAGATTGATAAAGAGAGTAATTTGCAGGCTACTTTAGACGAGCTTTTTAAAACTTTTTTCCCTGGAAAAGACTTTATGGGAGCTATTCCTACTGCAGACGGTGGCCTTACTTTTCCAGTTCAACTTGAAGGAGGAAGTCGGCATGACATTGATGAATTAAGTTCTGGTGAAAAGGAAGTTCTTCTCGGCTACTTGCGGTTAAGAAACAGTGCTCCTCTGAATTCGATTATTCTTCTGGATGAGCCTGAGCTTCATCTAAATCCTAGACTGGCTAGGGGTTTGCCTAGATTTTATGAAAAACATCTTAGTCGTGCGTTTGGCAACCAGATCTGGCTTGTTACTCATTCTGATGCGATACTAAGGCAAGCAGTCCAGGAACCATCCTACTCAGTATTCCATATGCAGCCGGCTTCACAAACGGCCGCAAGAGAAAACCAATTAGCTCGGATTAATGCGACTGCCGATGCTGAAAGAGTTATCATAGAGCTGGTGGGGGACTTGGCTTCATATAGCCCTCGATCAAAGGTAGTTCTGCTGGAAGGAGAAAATTCAGAAACAGACTTAAAAATTATTTCTCAATTATTTCCCACATTTAGCGAAAGAGTAAATTTAGTTTCATTAGGCTCAAAGCGTAAGGTAAAGGTGGTCCATGAGCTTTTGGAGAAGGCTGCTGACAACGGTAGAATCGAGGCAAGATTCTTTGCGATAGTAGATAGAGATTTTTCTGGAGAGGATATCGTACCTGATGGGCGTCAATATGCCTGGGGGGTATATCATATAGAAAACTACCTAATGTCTTTTCCGGTAGTAAAAAAGGTGATGGATGACCTGGGCCTGAGCTCTCCAGGTCTTACCGAAGAGACAATTGGCGAAATGTTGAAGGATTGTGCAAGGCAAACCATAAAAGAAATGGTTCGCATAAAGATGGAGCAGTTTGTAAACGAAAAGCTAGTGAAATCTATCAGTCTTAAATTTTCTCCTGACCGTGAAAATGTTGACGGTATGTCGGAGGCTATTGAGAGATCAGCAAGCAGATTTTCAGTTGCGGTCGAAAAAGATCTTAGCTCTGAAAAAATTAGAGAGTTTGACGAGACTGTTTCTGCGCAGCTAAAAAAATCTTTAGAAGATGGCTCGTGGGTAAATGACTTCAGAGGGCGAAACGTCATAAAGAATTTTGTTGGTCGGCATGGAAAGGGAATAAGCTACGAAATGTTTCAAAGCCTATTGGTAGCAAAAATGCGGGAAATTGAATACATACCTGTTGGTATGCAAGAGGTTGTTAGCAGTATTTTGGAAAGCTGACTTTCACAATGAAATTGTGCAAGGTGCTACTTTCATATCTAATGCCTCTATTTTCTTGGAGAAGGGAGCAGGGTGGTTGACCAGCGATCGCTTTCGCACCCCAACTACCCGCATCCTCGCCCTCAAGCTTGGACTGTCCTCCCCACGCCCCTTTTTCAACCCCTGGCTGCGCCCTGTCCCGTAACTGGTTTTATGACACCGGATGCGGGAGGATGGGGGAACAGCCAGGGGTTGTGGGAGTCAGGGGGGCGCAGATGGTCAGATAGCGCCTTGAGCCTTGGCAAAATTGCAACTACATTTATGTCATGACAATGCGCTTCGCCTGGGACGAGACCAAAAACCGCTCCAATCAGCGGAAGCATGATGGGATTGCCTTTGAGATGGCCGTGCAGGTGTTCCGCGACCCTTTCCGGCTCACCCGGCAGGACCGGATCGAGGAGGGCGAAGAACGCTGGCAGACCCTTGGCGTGGTGCATGGCGTCACCGTGCTTCTGGTTGCCCACACTATCACCGAGGATGACGCCGAGGGCGACGCTGTCGAGGTCATCCGCATCATCTCGGCCCGGCGCGCCACGCCGAGGGAAAGGAAGCGCTATGAGCAGGAAACCCGTTAGCCACACCTTCGACACGCTGCCACCCCTAACCGAAAAGCAGCGCCAGCACCTGGAGGCCCTGGCCGCCAAGCCGGACGACACCATCGACCTCAGCGACATGCCCGAGCTGACGGACGCGCAACTGGCCGAGATGCGGCCCGCCGCACATTACCGCCCGGTCAAGAAACAGATCACCGCCCGCGTGGACGCGGACGTACTGGCCTGGCTGAAGTCGCAGGGCAAGGGCTACCAGAGCCGGATCAACGCCATCCTGCGGCGCGAGATGCTGGAACAGCGCCAAGCCCAGGCCAAGGCCTTGCATCGCTGACTGCTAAGTCACTCCCCTCGCAGGCCAGCGCGTTAACCAGGATCCTGCCAAGGCGTCAGAATGGCCACCAGCGACGGCGGGTTGGGGTAGGCTCGGGCGCAGGTGGCAGGGTTTGGGATGTAAGAGCCAGCACCCTGTCCTCTGCTCTATCCAAGCGTTTCCGCAGATCGGCTATCGTGTCCCGCTCACGCTCTAGCTGATGCTCCAGCATCTCGACCTTGACGGCCAGCACAGCTTCCTTCTCGCTTGTCCCTTCCTTGCCCTGTCCCGAATTGTCCCGATGAACAGGCTCACTTATGTCCCATGGGAAAACGCGGGCCAACTCCGATGGGTCTATGTCCCAAGCTCCATCCTCAAGTCTATTGCCTGATAATTTACCGCTTTTCAGGGCCCTATGAATGGTAGACCGGCTTGCGCCACATAGATCCGCAGCTTGCCTAAGCGTCAGTCCCATCTCTGTCCCTCTATGTCCCTAAGGACCGTTTTATAGCGTCTCAATGGGACATCTGTTCGTCAAGGATAACATGAGCCTCTGCTGCTTTGTTGAGGCGTTCCTTCCGGCCTACACGGGGCCGCTGTATCTCCGCATAGGCGTCTCGCATGCCTGTCTCATCCTTCACACCCCATCCCATGATGAAGCCCACAACCTTCCGGCCCTCCATGCGTGGCTCTAGTGCGACCTGGTAAGGGGTAA
>NZ_JBDPNJ010000053.1:0-7589 GCF_039770665.1 Paracoccus sp. SSK6
ATGATGGCGCGGATGGCCGCCTCGATTGCGACCTGGTCGTTGGCGTATTCGAAACTGGTCCCGTCGGGCCAGAGCAGCCGGTAGTAGGGCGCGACCGGGATCAGCGTCACGTCGTCCTCGATCCGGCGGCCCGACAGCGCCCACAACTCGGCCAGGGTTGCGGGGTCGGTGATGACGGTGGGACCGGCATCGAAGACATGGCCGTGGTCATGCCAGACATAGGCGCGCCCGCCGGGGCGGTCGCGCGCCTCGACCAGCACGGTCCTCAGCCCCGCCGATTGCAGGCGGATGGCCAGGGCGAGGCCGCCGAGTCCTGCGCCGATCACCAGCGCGTCGCAGCGGTCGGGCAGGGCTTCGGTCATGGGGCGGGTTCCTTGGGCAGGGCGGCCAGCAGCGGGGCTTCGCGCAGGCAGGGCAAGGCAGCGCGGATCGGGATCGGCGGCTTGCCGATCAGGATGCGCGCCCGGTCGGCGGCGATCAGGCGGCCGGCATAGAAGCGTTCGATCAGCGGCTCCGGCAGGCGGTAGAATCGCTCTAGCACCGCGCGGCGCCCTTCGGGACGCGCGCCCCGGAACAGCATCCGCGACAGAAGGCGCGGGAATCCTTGCCTTCGGGCGGTGTCCAGCGCGAAATCGCGCACCGCCGCGAAGGCGGCGGCGGTCGTGGGCGGAGCGGCCGCGATCCGGTCCGCGACCTGCGCCGCCAGCGGCAGCGAATAGCCTGTCACCGGATGAAACAGCCCGGCCCGCATGCCCACGGGCACCGCGCCGCCCTGCGCCTGCCGCCAGAAGCCCGCGGCGTCGAACGCAAGCGCGATCGGCAGCACGCCGCGTTCGCGCCGGATCTCGGTTCCCCGCCAGCCTTGCGCGGCGGCATAGGCTATGATGGCTGCGGCCAGGTCGCCCTCGGTCAGGGCGGAGCCGTCGGTATAGTGGGTGTCCTCGACCAGGATGCGCCGGTCGCTGAACGGCAATGTATAGACAAAGCGATAGCCGTCGTGCTGCGAGACGGTCGCGTCCATGATGATCGGAACGTCGCGGCCGTGCGGGGCGTCGGTCTCGATCTCGATGCCCACGAACTTCTGCCAGCCGAGGACCAGATGCGCGGCCGGGATACGGCCGGTGCCGTCGATGACGCAGGGTCCGCGCAGGGTGGTGCCGTCCGCCAGGGTGACCTTATCGGCCCCGATCCCTGCAGCGCGGGCGTGCAGGCGCGAAAGCCCCGGCAGGCGGTCCAGCGCCGCGCCGAGCGAGGCATCGGTCAGGCTGGCGTAACCCGTGCGCAGCGCGCGGGTGAAGCCGGGAAAGCGCACTTCCTGCCCCGGCCAGCGGTGCGCCACAGCGGAGGCGATCCAGCGGTGTTGGCGGGGGTCGAGGTCGGTGTCGTGAAAGGACCAGGTGTGCCCGCCGGACACGGCCCCCGTGCCGTCGTCGATCATCAGCATTCGCCGGTCCGAGTCTTGCGCGGCCACGGCCAGCGCGATCAGCCCGTTGGCCAGCCCGCCGCCGACGAGGATCAGATCGGCGCTCACCAACCCCGCTCCAGCGCCGCCTCGATCAGGTCGGCGGCGCGCGCCGCGCCGCCCGCCTGGGCGATCTCGGCCTGCACCGGCGACAGGGCAGCGCGGAAACGGTTGTCGGCCAAGACCTCGCGCAGCGCAGCGGCCAAGACGGCAGGGGTGGCGCGGGATGCAGAGAGAATGCGCGCCGCGCCGAGGCGGCGCAGGCGCGCGGCGACGCCATGCTGGTCATTGCCCAAAGGCAGAATGACCAGCGGTTTCCCAAAGGTCGCGGCGTCCAGAACCGTGTTCACCCCCCCATGACAGAGGACCGCCGCCGCTCCCCGGATCGTCGGGCGCTGATCGAAGAAGGCGCGCACGTCGATGCGCCCGGGCGCGAGGTCAGCCAGGGCTTGGGCTTTCTCCTCGGACAATCCCCCACAGTGGGCCAGTGCGAGCGAGATGTCCGCCGCGTCCGCCCCCTGGATGATGCGCTCCAGCAGCGCCTGTCGCCCCCCTGCGATGGTCCCGAGCGAAGCGAAGACGTAAGGCTTGCCTCCGAACAGCGGGGCCGTTGCGGCCGTATCCGGCCGGCGCAGCGGGCCGGTGGCGATGCCGGGCGGTCTGGCGCGGGGAAAGTCGAGGCTGGCGGGGCATTGCACGATGGAACCCTCGGGCGCGATCCAGTCCGACAGCCGGTCGCGCCGGGCCAAACCCCAGTGTTCGCATCCCCGTGCCAAGACCCGACGCTGCGCCGCCATCAGCCAATCGGCCACCCGCCAGGCGCCCTGAGCCTGCCGCAGGCCGCGCGCGCCCGGCTGCCAGTCCCAGCCCACGAAGGGCGGCGGCACCCCGGGATCGCGGCGCATCGGGACCGCGGCGGCCAGCGTCACCCGCGGGATGCCCGCTGCCTCGGCCGCAAGGCTGCCGCCCGGCTCCATCTCGTCCACCACCGCCAGATCGACGCCCGCCCCGCGCAGCAGAGCGGGGCCAGTCAGGGCATGGGCCTGCGTCGCATGGGCGGTATCGCGCAGCAGCCGCGCGAACCCGGCCGGGCCGCGCCCCACCCGCTCCGCTGCCGCCGGGCCGTCAAGGCACAGGAACCCGGCGCTTTCGCGGCGGGCATGGCGTTCCAATCCGGGCACGCCAATAAAGCTGATGCGGTGGCCGCGCTCAGCCAGCCGTGCCCCCAGCGCACCATGGACGGCGGCGTGGCTGTAATAGGCAGGCATCATGAAGGCGATATGGGCCATGGATCTGTCCATGATAGTGCTGCGATGCTGCTGTGCAAGAGGGACGGGCTCCGCTCTTCCCCGACCTCTGGCCGAGGCGGCGCTGTATGGGATGCTGATCGCGCTGATCTTCACGCTGTGGCCCTTGGCGCGGGCGGCGGGGACGCCCGCGGCGATCCTGTTCCGGGCCGATGTGGCCGGGGGGCGGCGGCTGCCCGGATGGCGCGCGCTCGGCGCGACCGCGCTGGCGGTGCTGGCGCTCGTGGCCGCCGCCACGGCGTTTTCCGGCAATGCGCGGCTGGCCCTCTGGACCCTGGGCGGGCTGGCCGCCCTCCTTGCCCGCCTGCTGATGCCGCGGGCAGTCGGCCGGCCCTGCACCCTGCGCTGGCTGCGGTGCGCACGCGCCGGGACGAGGCCGCGGCGGTGGTCGTGTCGCTGGGCCTCGGCCTTGCCGTGCTGGCGGCGGTAGGGCAGATCGACGCCACCCTGCGCCGCGCCATCGCGGGCGAACTGCCGCAGGTGGCGCCCCCGTTTTTCTTCGTGGACATCCAGCCCGACCAGATCGGGGGGCTTTCTCGACCGGATGCGCCGCGACCCCGCCGTCACCCGCGTCGAGGCCGCGCCCATGCTCCGCAGCGTCATCACCCGGATCAACGGTCGACCGGCGGCCGAGGTGGCGGGCGACCACTGGGCGATCCGGGGCGACCGGAGCGTGACCTATTCCGACGGCTCCCCGCCGCGCACCACGATCACCCAAGGCGCGTGGTGGCCCCCTGATTACGACGGGCCGCCGCTGGTCAGCTTCTCTGCTGACGAAGGGGCGGAACAGGGGCTGAAGCTGGTCGACACCCTTGCCGTCAGCATTCTGGGGCGCGAGATCACCGGCACCATCGCCTCGTTCCGGCAGGTCGATTTCAGGAACGCGGGCATCGGATTCGTGCTGTCGATGAACCCTGCCGCGCTGAAGGGCGCCCCTCACACCTGGATCGCCACCGTCTATGCCGAACCTGCGGCCGAGGCCGCGATCCTGCGCGACCTGGCCCAAGCCTGGCCCAATGTGACCGGCATTCGGGTGGGCGACGTGATCGCGAGCGTGGGCCGGCTTCTGGACGGCATCGCGGCGGCGCGGGAATGACGCTTCTGACTGGCTTCGCGGTGCTGATCGGCACCGCGCTTGCCGGTGCGCGCGGCCGCAGGCACGAGGCCGCGATGCTTGCCGCGCTGGGGGCAGGGCGGGGCGTGGTCCTGGCAAGCTTTGCCCTGCGCGCGGGGCTGCTGGGGCTGATGGTCGGCGCCGTCGCCGCGCTGGCGGGTATCGGCGGGGCCTGGGCGGTCGCGCGCTTCTTGCTCGGCCTCGGCTACAAGGTGGACTGGATGGGCCTACTGGCCGTCGTGACGGGCGGACTGGCGGCAGCACTGGCAGCCGAATTAGGTTTTGCCCTGCGCGCGGCCCGCGCCCGGCCCGCCACCCTGCTGCGGGCGTCCGAATGAGACGGCGCGCCTGCAGGAAGCGAAGACCGAGGCCGCAGTCCCTACGGGCACCCCCGTTCCCGGCACCCGACGAAAGCCGGACGCCTTGCACCGGCCCCGTCCAAGGGTCATTCGGGGACGTTCCTACCCCTCTCAAGGCATGTCCGGCCCTGACGTTCATCCTGGGTGCGCTGCTGGTCAACGGGACGGTCGCGCTGTGGCTGTGGACGCTGGGGCGAAACGTGCTGCCCACCGAAGCACCGTTGCAATGGTTGAGCTTCTGCACCGGGCCCGAGGGCAACTCTCAGCACCTGGCCGACATCTATTCCTTCGCCCACGCTGTGAGCGGCGCCGGGCTGTATGTCTTTCTGCAGGGAGTCTGGTTCTTCCGACCGCTCTGGCAGCGGCTGCTCGCGGCCATCGCCAGCAGCGGCATGTGGGAGGTGGTTGAAAATACCCCTTGGGTGATTGCGCTTTTCAATGGCGCGCCGGGACCGGGCACCTGCCGGGGCGACAGCATCGTGAATGCGCTCAGCGACACGGCCTTCGTCACCCTGGGTTTTCTGGTGGCAAGACACATGCCGCTGTGGGCCATCGCAGTCTTTTCCGCATTCGTGGGCGGCCTGTTTGTCCCAATCCCGAGGTAGGCTTTGGCCATGGTCCCCCGGCTTTCGCTGCCGTTTGTCCGCCCCACCGGGACGAAGCCATGGCGCCGGGGCTCCCCTGTCATCGGTGCCACCGGTTCGTCAAGGATGCCGATGAGCCTGCTGCGCGCCAGCGACGCTGACATCGGGCGCTCGTCATCTGAATCGACAGAAGCAGCCGCCGCTCGCAGACAGCTGGCCGGACCGCAGCGATCCGTGCGACAGGGCGTTATCTTTTCTCAACAGGTCGTGGCAGATTGGAACGATGTCGTATTTTACCGGTGCAGGTTCATCTTGAGGGCGAAAGGCGCCCGGAACGCCCGCTTCGAGGAGCGCCGGTTGGCGTTGCTGGACCGGTTGAAGACGCGCCTGACGCAACGCGGCGCAATGCAGCCGACCCTGCGGGAGCTGGCCGCTGCCGCAGGATGCAGCGTCTCGACCTTGGCGCATTACTTCGGCAGGCGCGATGACATCGTCCGCGCCGTCTTTGCCGACGCGCGCCGCCGGTCCGAGGTGCAGCTTGCGCCGACCCGGAGGCCAGCCCCCGGCTTCGCGGAGTCTGTGCACGAGGTGGCGGCGCTATCTTGGCAGACATTGACGCGCCAGGGCGTCGCCGGAAGCCTGGCGATGGGCATGGTCGAGGGGATGGGCGACGACCTGCTCGGCCCCTGCTTCATCGACATGATGTTCGAACCTTTCATCATCGCCCTGACCGAACGCCTGGACGCCCATGTCGCGCGCGGCGAGATGCGGCCGGTGGATACGCGCATGGCCGCACTCGCGCTCGCCTCGCCACTGCTTATGGGGGCGCTGCATCAGGGCGAACTGGGCGGGGCAAGGCTTTATCCTCTCAATGGCGATGCCTTCCTCGCGCAGGTGGCCGATGGTTTCATCCGCGCATATCGGGCGGGCTGAACCGCAGCGGCATGCCCCGAGCGCAAGGCAGCCGACCGGGACCGCTCAGGCCCGCAGCGACGCGCTGACCGGCAGCACCCGCGCGATGTGATCGGCGAGGGGGCGCGTCTCGAAGGGGCAACCGGCCAAGATTACGTCGAATTCGGAGCGCAGGGTGTCATAATGCGCCGCCGCCCGAAGCAGGCTGCGCACCGCCAGCATGCCTCGGGCGGGTCCGGGTGCGGTCGTGTCCCGGCCGGTGTCCTTGCCCAGGTGCCCCGCTTCCGCCTGCACGTCCAGAAGGTCGTCATAGCATTGGAACGCCCGGCCGAGCGCACGTCCCGCCTTGACGAGTGCCTGTGTCTCCGTCGGGTCGAGGCGCTGCACACAGCCCAGCATCTCGAATCCCGCCGCGAAAAGCGAGCCGGTCTTCAGATCCTGCTCGCGCTCGACACCGGTTGCCGTCTTTTCTTCGTGCAGATCGAAGTCCTGCCCGGCGCAGAGGCCGCAAGGACCAAGCGCCGTCGCCAGGATGCCGGTCAACCGAACCCGCGTCCCTGCGTCGGTATCGCGGGCCTCGCTTGCCAGGCGCAGCGATTCGGTCACCAGGGCGATACCTGCTAGGATCGCCCGGCTCTGCCCGAAAGCAACATGCGTGGTCGCGCGCCCGCGACGTATGCGGGCATCATCCATGCAGGGAAGATCATCGAAGATCAGGGAGGCGGTATGCGCAAGCTCGATCGCGCAGGCAACGTCGATCAGCGCCGTTCCAACACCGCCCGTCGCCTCCCCCGCCATCAGAAGAAGAATGCCCCGAAAACGCTTGCCGGGTGCCAACGTCGCATCGCCCATCGCCTGGCCCAGACCAGATGACGTCTTGCCAAAGCCTGACGCTATCTCAGCCAGCCTGAGATCGATGAGCTGGCGCCGAGAGCTGGCTTCGGGTGCATAGCGCCCGCATTCCTGATCCATCCGAAAGCCCCACTTATCCTGACGCAATTGTAACAGAATATGACGCCTCATGTGGAGAACGAAAAGCGCCGACTTTCGGCAGGCGGCGACTGGCCAAGCCAACGCCGCTTGAGCCGGGAACGGCGCAAAAGCGCGCGCCTTGCTGTTAGAGCAATACGCAACGCACCCGAACCGCTGCAGCCCCTTTTGGAAACAGAAGGCGAAGGATCATGCTTCCAGCAAGCTGAGGTTAAGATAAGTTGGTGCAAAAGGAAGAGAAAATCGTCTGCTGCACGAAACGCTCGACCTGTGCCGATGTTGAGAGTCCGGAGATCAGGCAAAAGGGTGGACCATGGACGACGAACGGGTTTGGCGGTTCGAGGAAAGCCTCTGGTATGCAACCGACGAGCGCTATCACGAACGGGTCGATCCCGACTGCGTGATGGCGCTGAGCCTCGGACCTTACATCTTTGCGGGCGAGGCTGCGGTCGAGTCGGTCAGCGGCACGCCGCCTTGGGATGAGGTGTCGTTTGCCGATCGCCAAGTGCGCCGGCCTCAGGAAGGGCTGATCGTCGTTGGCTATCGCATTGCGGCGCGGCGTGGCCAGACGCAATTTTCCGCCGCCTGCACCTCGGTCTACCGCCGCCGCACCCACGAGGACTGGACTGTGATCCAGCACGCCCAGATCGCACTGAATTCAAACAATAGAGAGAGTTGATGGCTGACGACAAGCAGATCGAAGCGCGCTTCTGGAAAACGCTCAAATCCGACAGAGTCCTCATGCTGGGGGTGGACGGCGTCGAGGACGGCTTTGCCCGCCCCATGGCGGTCCAGATCGACGAGGAGTGCAGCCCTTTGTGGTTCTTAACGTCGACCGATAACCAAATCGTCGATGCCGTC
>NZ_JBDPNJ010000054.1:0-7181 GCF_039770665.1 Paracoccus sp. SSK6
CACTTAGAGTAGAAATCTACAATTTGCTAGCAGAACGAAATCTCATATGAATGGTCCGATATTTTTTGCAGTGAAGGGGCGGCTACTGTTACAGATCAGGACATGACTCATATTCTGATTGGCTACGCCCGCTGTTCCACGACAAACAGGACCTCGCTGCGCAGAAGGGCATCCTTGCCAGCCTCGGGGTTGCTGACGATCGCACCTACACCGACCACGGCTTCACCGGCACAAACCGCGCCCGCCCTGGTCTCGATCAGGCGCTTGCAGCCTTGCGGGAGGGTGACACGCTGGTGGTGCCGAAGCTGGACCGCCTGGCGCGTTCCGTTCCTGACGCGCGCGACATAGCCGATAGCCTGGCCGCGCGGGATAAAGCTTCAGCTTGGCAGAGCCATCCATGATCCAACCGACCCAATGGGCAAGCTGTTCTTCAACATCCTGGCGACCTTTGCCGAGTTCGAAGCCGACCTGATCCGCATGCGGACCCGCGAGGGCATGGCCGTGGCCCGCCAAGGGGAAGCTGCGGGGCAAGAAGCCGAAGCTGTCGGACCGCCAGCAGCAGGAGCTGCAACGCATGTATGACACTGGCGAGTATTCCATCAGTGATCTGGCAGAGGTGTTTTCGATCTCGCCGGGTCATGTCTCGGAAGTGGTGGAAGTTGGGCGGTGGCGTAATCTCCGGGTGAACTGACACCCACCCCACCGGCGGCGGCAACCGCCAGGGAGAGTGAGGGCCGCAAGCCGCCACCGGTTCGAGGCGCGGCCCGAACGCCATGAAGCAGAATACCGACAGCTCATCCTTTTCGCTACTGCCCGACGCAGGGGCGTATGATCCGATCGAGGATCGCCTTCGGGCAAATGTCCGTGCCACCGTTGAGGCCATGTTCGAAGAGGAACTGGCCGAGTTTCTCGGTCGCCTGCGTTACGGCCGCGGCAATGAGCGGGCCAAGGGTTATCGCCACGGGGCATCGCGACCGGCAGCTGACCGGCACATTCGGCACCGAGACGGTGCGGGTTCCTCGTGCCCGGATCGAGGACGAGGCCGGCAAGATTACCGAATGGCGCTCGAAGGCACTGCCCCGCTACAGGCGGCTGACAAAGAAGGCCGAGGCCCTGATTGCAGCGGTCTATCTGGCGGGGACCAATACCCGGCGCGTCAAGCGGGCGCTGTTCGGGCTGTTCGAAGGAGCCGTGAGCAAGGACGTGGTCAGCCGCGCCCGGGCCGCAAGGTGAAGGTCGATTGGGACGCGTGGTCCACCCGCGACCTGGCCGAGGAGGATATCGTTCGGCTCATCCTTGATGGCACCGTCATCAAGACCCGGCTGGACCGCAAGGCCACCAACCTCTCGGTGCTGGCGGCGATCGGCGTGCGGCGCGACGGGCAAAAGGTGCTCCTCTCGATCAGGACCATGGGCGGCGAAAGCACGGCTGCCTGGGGCAGCTTCCTCGCCGACCTGGACGCGCGGGGCTTGCCGCGGCCCGAGTTCGTGATCGTTGACGGCGCCCCCGGCCTTGAAGCCGCGCTTGTGGCGCTCTGGGGCGGGGACCTGCCCATCCAGCGCTGCACGGTTCGGCAGCTACCGCAACCTGCTCGGCCACGCCCCCAAGCGCCTGCATGACGAGTTGACCGAGGACTACCGCGACATGATCTACGCCGGCAGCGCCGCCGAGACCGAGACGCGTCGCAAGGCCTTCCTCCGCAAAGGGAAGCTGAAGTGCCGGGCCGTGGCCAATAGCCTTGAAGAAGCGGGCGACCGGCTCTTCAGCTTCACCCGCCTCGATCCCTTGCAATGGAAATCAGCAAGGACCACCAATGCCATCGAGCGTTTGAACGAGGAATTCCGCCGCCGCATCAAGACCCAGACCGTCCTGCCCTGCGCTGAAACCGTGCCGATGCTGCTCTGGGCGCTCTTGGCCTCGGGCCAGATCCAGATGCGAAAGGTCGATGGCTGGGAAACCCTGTCTCAGCCTCTCGTGCCGATGTCCCTTGACCTCGCGGCCTGACTGGAGCCAACGTTGCATGCCCGGAGCCCGCTCCTCGGCAATTTCCACCACATTCGCGACACGACCTGGCCATCGCCTGCGGGTCCAGTGCGGCGATGGTCTTTTCCGGAGCGGCGCCTGTCGGCATCAGCGCCCCGGTGGCATTGAACACCAGATCGAAGGCCCCCCGCGGCTGGCGGCCCAGATGATGCGCGATCGAAGCCTCGTCGGTCACGTCCAGCCCGTCCCGCGACCGCGACAGGCTGGTGATGCGGGTACCGCGGGCGGCGAGTTCATCCGCCAGCGCGGCCCCGATTCCGCCCGAAGCACCCAAGATCAGCGCGCGCTGAATCGGGACCGGGTCCACAGCCCGCTCCTGTCGATGTGTGCCGGTCTCAGGCGGCTGGTCAGGACATCGCCCTGCGCGGCGGCGACCAGGACCAGCTTGGCGGCCCTGCCGGTGCCGATACGGCGGCGGTAAGCGGACGGCCCCTCTGCGCGGATGCGGGTGCCGATCGCGCGATAGATGCGCAAGGCGGCCGCGATCGACCAGGCCGCCCGCCAAGGCAGTGCCGGCAACCCGGCCCACGCCGAGGCATAGTAGCTGTCCGCCACTTCCAGCAGCCGCAGGATTGCCGCATGGACCGCAGGCGAGGGCTCAGGCGCGGCCGGATCGGGCGCTTCTCCCGCCAGCCAGTCGGCGGGCAAGTAAAGCCGGCCCATACGGGCGTCGTCCATCACGTCGCGGGCGATGTTGGTCAGCTGAAAGGCGATGCCAAGATCGCAGGCGCGGTCCAGCACGGCCTCGTCGCGCACTCCCATCACGCGGGCCATCATCACCCCGACCACGCCCGCCACGTAATAGGCATAGCGCAGCGTGTCGCTCAAGGTGGCGTAGTGCTGGCCGGCCACATCCATGGCAAAGCCCTCGATCAGATCCAGGGGCCAGCCTTCGGGAAAGTCGTGCCGCCGCGCCACCATGCGCAAGGCCGCGAAGGGGGGCGACACCGGGCCGTTGCCCCGCAGCGCGGCGCGGGTCTCGGCCCGCAGCATGTCCAGCCGCACCGCCGCGTCCGCCACCGTCCTGCCCGGCGCGCCTAGATCCTGCCCGTCGATGACATCGTCGGCGTGCCGACACCAGGCGTAAAGCATAACCGTGTCATCGCGCATGGCCTTAGGCATCAGCAGGGCCGCGGCGGCGAAGCTCTTCGAGCCCTTGCGGATCACTTGGCCGCTGTCCTGCACCAGATCGGCGCGACTCATGGCTCGGCCTGCCGGTCGGGGTTCCAGGCATCGCGGTGGGTCGAGGCGCGCTTGCCCAGCACCCCGCTGCGCTTGAGGTCGGCCTTCAGCCCCTCGACCGGCGGGGCGTAGAGAAAGCCGAAGGATACGCAGTCCTCCCGTCCCTCGACCGCATGATGCAACCGGTGGGCCTGATAGAGCCGGCGCAGATAGCCCCGCCGCGGCACGTGCCGGAAGGGCCAGCGCTGATGGACAAGCCCGTCATGAACGAAGAAGTAGAGCAGCCCGTAGACCAGCATCCCCAGCGCCGCCCACCAAAGCCACGGCCACCACGCCGAGCCGATCGCGAACAACCCGATGGACAGGCCGGCAAAGACGATGGCGTAGAGATCGTTCTTCTCGAATGGGCCTTCGGTGTCCTCGTGATGGGACTGATGCCAGTCCCAGCCCAGGGGTCCATGCATGATCCAGCGATGGACGGCATAGGCCACCCACTCCATGGCCGCCACGGTCGCCAGCACGATCAGGATCGGGCCGAGCACGCTCATTCTTCCCGCCGCCGCGCCACGGGCAGCCGCCACCAAGGCAGGCCGGGATAAAGGTGATGCTCGTGATGATGGCCGCCGAAGTGGTAGCAGCTGAGCAGCGAGGCGAGATCGCCCATTGCGGGCGAGCGGGCGTTATGGTGATCGGGAAAGGCGTCCTCGCCCGTCCGGTGCGGCAGATAGGTTCCGAACCAGAACAGCTGCATGGAGGCAAGGATCGAGGGGACCGCCCAGAACAGCACGTAGGGCCAGCGCGGCCCCAGAACGATGGCGTAAAGGATCGTGGCTGTGCCCAGCACCCAGAACTCGCGCCAGCCGAAATAGCGTAGCACGAAGCTGAGATACCAGCCCACCGGCCCCGCGCGGGCGAAGTCGGGGTCCTCGTCGCTGCCGGAGTAGCGGTGATGGCGCATGTGCTGGACCAGCATGCGCCGGAAAGAAAAGCCCGCAAACAGCAGCAGCGCCAGCGTGCCGATGGCGGCATTGGCGCGCGGCCATCCCGGCAGGATCGAGCCGTGCATCGCATCGTGGGCGACGATGAACAGCCCGACCGAAAGCCAGGTCAGGCCCGCGAGGCTGAGCGCCGCGAGGAACGGATGGGGCAGCGCGTCGAGATGCCAGACGGCGAATACGTGCAGCGTCAGCCAGACCGCCACGATGGCCGCAGCCAGCAGCAGGCTGATCCCGGTCTGCAAGTGGCGCTCCGGAGAGCGGAGGCGGCGATTCGCGTCCATGACCGCTATTATGCCGTGGATGACAGACGGATTCTATGGAACAGTCGTCCTATTCAACAATCCCGGCGAACGTCCCGCCGCCAGCCCGGCGCACGAGCAGGGCAAGCGGCCCTCGCGCGCTGCTACGAAAGCGAGTCTGATGATTGCCATTTGCTGGTTCAGGCGCGATCTGCGGCTAACGGACAATCCCGCATTTCGTGCGGCGGCTGCAGCGGGGCGGGTGCTGCCCGTCTTTCTCGTGGACAAGGCATTGCGCGCGCAGGGCGCGGCAAGCCGGTGGCGGCTGGAGCGATCACTTCATGCCCTTGGGGCCGACCTGCGGTGGCGGGGTGGAACGCTGGCGGTGATCGAAGGCGAGGCCGCGGCCCTCGTGGAACTGGCACGCAGGGCCGGCGCAACCGAGGTCCATGCGACCGCTTGGCCGGACCCGGCGCAGCGCCGCGCCGACGAGGTGGTGGCGTCGGCCCTGGCAAGGGAGGGGCGGCGGCTGGTGCTGCATGACGGCCATACGCTGCTGCCACCGGCCACGCTGCGCACCGGCAGCGGCGGCGGCTTCAAGGTCTATGGTGCCTTCGCTCGCGCCCTGCGCCGGCAAGGCGTGCCCCCGCCGGTGTCCGTGTCCGTTCGCATCCGTTGGGCGCCTGCAGTGGACGGGACACTTGCCTTGCCCGATGTCGCGCTCGCGTCCGACATGAGGCGCGGCGAGGCGGTCGTCGCCCGCTTCGCGCCTCCGGCAGGCGAGGCGGCCGCGTTGGACCGCCTCGCCGATTTCCGCGACCGAATTTCTGGATACGTTACTGGCCGGGACCGCCCGGACCGACCGGATGCGACCTCGGGCCTGTCCGACGCGCTGGCGGTAGGCGAGATATCCGCGCGCACTCTTTGGGCCGCGGCGGAGGCAATGGCGGGAGACCCAGCGCTTGCGTCTGCGGCCGAAAAGTTCATGGCCGAATTGATCTGGCGCGACTTCGCCTGGTCGCTGCTGGACGGCTTTCCGCAGATAACGGAACGGTCCTGGCGGGCGGACTGGGACGCATTCCCCTGGCGCAAGGATGCCAGCGACCTGGTAGCCTGGCAGCGCGCCATGACGGGCGAGCCGCTGGTCGATGCTGGCCTGCGCGAGCTTTACGTCACCGGGCGGATGCACAACCGCGTGCGCATGGTGGTCGCGAGCTACCTTGCCAAGCACCTGCTCCTCGACTGGCGGGCGGGACTGGCGTGGTTTGCCGACACGCTGATCGACTGGGATCCGGCCTCGAACGCGATGAACTGGCAGTGGGTGGCGGGCAGCGGGCCGGATGCATCGCCGTTCTTCCGCATCTTCAACCCCGCCGCGCAGGCGGAAAAGTTCGACCCCAAGGGCGACTACCGCGCGCGCTGGCTTTATGGCTGGCGGGGTAGCCGGTCGGCCGAGGGGCGAGCCTGGTTCGAGGCCGTCCCCCGCACGTGGGGGCTGGATACGGAAGCACCCTATCCCGACCGGCCGATCGTCGATCTCGCTGCGGGCCGGCAGCGGGCGCTGGACGCCTTGCAGGCGATGCGCGCGGCGCGGGCGGATTGAGCCGCCGTCAGCCTTGGCTCGCGTCCGCCAGCATCAGCCCGGCCGTCGCCTTGGCCGAGCCGACGACCCCGGGGATCCCCGCGCCCGGATGGGTGCCCGCGCCCACCAGATAGACATTGCCGATTGCATCGTCGCGGTTGTGGGGGCGGAACCAGGCCGACTGGGTCAGGATCGGCTCGACCGAAAAGGCGCTGCCGTGATGAGCGTTCAATTGAGACGCGAAATCGGCCGGCGTGAAGATGCGCCGGGTGGTCAGCGAGGCGCGCAGGTTCGGGATCAGCCGCTCCTCAAGGCTGGCCAGCAGGCGGTCGGCATAGGCCTCGCCCTGCACGTCCCAGTCGACTGCGGCGCGGCCCAGATGCGGTACCGGGGCCAGCACGTAATGGGTGGACCTCCCCGGCGGCGCAAGGCTGGGGTCGGTGACGGAGGGCGAGTGCAGATACATCGAGAAATCCTCGGGCAAGGCAGGCCCGCCGAAGATCTCGGTCACAAGCTCGCGATAGCGCGGGCCGAACAGGACCGTGTGGTGGGCAAGGCCTTCCGGCACATGGTCCAGCCCGAAATGGCAGATGAAGAGAGACATCGACCAACGCCGGCGCGCAAGCCTGCGCGCCATGGCCTGCCCGCGCCGGGTATGGCCCAGCAGATCGCGGTAATGGTGCATCACGTCGGCGTTGCTGGCGACCCGTGCCGCCGCGATCCGGCGCCCGTCCGCGAGGGTGATGCCGGTGGCGCGCCCGCCCTCGACCTCGATCCGGGCGACGGGCGCGTTCAGCGCCAGATGGCCGCCCAGGCGCTGGAACTGCCGCGCCATGCCCGCGACCAGGGCATTGGTGCCGCCCTTGGCGAACCAAACCCCGCCCTGCCGCTCCAGCGCGTGGATCAGCAGATAGATGGAACTGGCCGAGAACGGGTTGCCGCCCACCAGCAGCGAATGGAAGCTGAAGGCCTGCCGCAGCCGCGGATCGCGGATGAAGCGCGCGACGATGGCGTGGACCGAGCGGTAGGCCTGCAGCCGCACAAGTTGCGGGGCGACGCGGAGCATGTCGCCGATGGACTGGAACGGCACCGCCCCCAGCCGGACATAGCCTGCTTCGTGGACCGCGCGCGAATAGG
>NZ_JBDPNJ010000055.1:0-6403 GCF_039770665.1 Paracoccus sp. SSK6
AGCCCCGGTCCACCCCACGCGCGCGGCCATGACAAGAAGAAGCCCCGCGCCGATCGCTGATCCGACATAGGCGCCACCAACCTGCGCGGCATTGCCCCAGCCGTGCTCGCTGCGGGCCAAGGCGCCGACCGCATGGCCGTCAACGACGACATCGGCGGTTGCCGTGGCGAAGGCCACCACCATCAGGCAGGCCAATGCCGGCAGCAGCGGCACCAGGCCGACGGCGCCGGTGGCCAGCAGACCAAGAACAGCAATCAGGCCGAAGAGCAAGACCAGCAAGGCGCTGCGTGGTGGCCGGCCCGGCGGCAGCCGCCACCGTTCGATCGCTGGCGACCACAGCACCTTCAGCGCCCATGGCGCGATCAGCAGCGACAGAAGGCCGATCCGGTCCAGCGGCAGGCCCTGGTCGCGCAGCACGGCGGGCAGTCCGCCCCAGGTCAGACCGCCGATCACGCTCTGCGCGACATAGGCGGCCCACAAGCCGGACAGGATCGCGGCCTGTCCAGGCTTCCCTGCACCACGTGCCATCAGAAGCGGCGGCTCAGGCTCGCCGTCCAGGTGCGGCCTTCGTCACGATAGCAGTATCCGGCCGTGCAGGTCTGCTTTTGCTGATCAAACACGTTCTTGACGTTCAGCTGCATCTCGACCCCCGGCAGTTGCGCGGGCTGATAGCTGACGCCGAGGTCCACGAAGACACGATCGTCGTTGGTGATGGCATTGGCATCATCGCCATAGCTTTCCCCGACATAGCGCAGCCCTGCCGCCAGCCCCAGACCCGTTGCCGGTCCCGACTGGACGTCATACTTGCCCCAGAGCGACAGCGTGTCGTTCGGCACGCCGGACAATTCCTTGCCAACAGTGCCGGGCAGCCCTCGCTCGGTCTTGACGCGCTGATGCGCATAACTGGCGATCACACCCCATCCATTGTCCCAGTTGGCCTGCGCCTCCAGCTCAAAGCCGCGGCTGTTCAGATCAAGCTGGCGCTGGCGGTTCTCGCCGGTCGACACATCAAGCACCGTGCCATCACGTTGATCGATGTCGAAGACAGCCGCTGACAGCAGCAAGTTTGTGCCTTCGGGCGCGTATTTGAGGCCGATCTCGCGCTGCGTGGATTGCGTCGGGCGGGCGGCCCTCTGCGTGCTGTCATCGGCCGGATCATCATAAACAAAGCCGATATTGGGCGCGAACGAGGTCGAAACGCTGCCATAGACCATGACGCCGTTGGTCCAGTCATAGCTCAGCGCCAGGCGTCCGGATCGGCCGGTGTCGTCCTGCGTGCTTTTTGAACCGTCGGGAGCCGTCGTGTTCGTCTCGACACTGTCCCAGCGGGCGCTGGCAAAGGCCTGCCAGTTGCCCCACTGCATCTGGTCATGCAGGTAGATGCCCTTCTGTCGCTGCTCTTGCGCACCGTCGGAAGACAGGGCGGCTGCAGCCGTTTCGGAAGCCGAGATAAAACCATCATGGCGATACGATTCGTAATCGGCGCGGGTCATGTCGATGCCGGCCAGGATCTCGTGCGACACCGGACCGGTGTTCACGCTCCAGCGCAATCCGTTGTCGAGCACCAGCGTGTCGATGTCTTCCTTGTAGTGCCCCCAATAGCGGGCCAATTCGGCACCGGGATAATCAGGCAGATAGTGCCCACTGTATTCCAAGTCGCTATCGACGCGGGCCGCCCGGAAGCTTTGGCGCAGCGTGACCCTGTCGTTCAGGTCATGCTCGATCTCATAGCCGAGGCGCCACTGGTCCTGCTCGAAGTCGTTGTAGTCGGGATCGCCCTCGTAAAGATCTGTAAGCTTCCCGTAACCTGGCGTCCCAAACGGCGGACTGTAGAATGCGGCAGTTCCGCCCGTTACAGAGCTAGACACCTCCGCCAGCAGCGTTGCACGGGTCACGCCATTGTCCCAGGACAGGGCCGGGGCGAAATAGGTCTTGTCATCCGCATAGCCCGGAAGATCGCTGTTCGCCTTGCGGGCCAGACCCGTCAGGCGGTAGCTGAACTCGCTGCCTTCGGAGACAGGACCGGAAATATCGCCCGCAATCTGGGCGCGGTCGTTGGCCCCGGTGGTCAGTTCGATCTCGCGGTAGCGCTCGTTCTTCGGCCGCTTGGTGATCAGGTTGACGATGCCGCCCGGTCCGCTGACGCCGTAAAGGGACGAGTTCGGCCCCTTCAGCACGGCGACACCTTCTAGGCCGTAAGGCTCGGATTTGAACCAAGCGGTCGGCGCATTGTATTGGCGCAGTCCATCACGGAAATAGCCGTTGTAGTAAGCCGGTAGGCCGCGGAGGAAGAAGGCGTCGAACCGGGTGTCAAAGCCGTAGTTGTTCGGGTTCGCCGCCGCCGTATAGCCCAGAGCTTCGTTCAGCGTGCGCGGCGCCTGATCCTCGATCTGGTCCTGGGTGATGATGGTGACCGCCTGCGGGATCTTGCCAACCGGCGTGTCCAGCTTCGTGGCCGTGCGGCTGATGCCAGGGACATAGCCGTCCTGGACCAGCGTGGTGTCGCTTTCCGCCTCAAGCGTGATCTCGGACAAGACGTAAGGGGCGTCTTGAGCGATAGCAGGCACTGCCGCAACCCCGGCGAGCAAGCAGGCAATCAACGGTTTGTTCATCATGGTTCCTTGGCGGTATGGCAGAAAACGGCCCAGGTGAGGGCACAGAAATTGGTTACGCGCCTGCACATGATGAACGCGCCACATGCCAAGCTGCCATTTTCGCTACGAATTCTTATTTAAACTGTCAAGTATTGGGTGTGTGCTTGTGCTGTCCGGCGTGTGGAGGGTTGATGAAGGTGGCGGCGTCGTCACTGCCATCACGAGCCAGGTAAAGGAAACGGAGGTTTTCTTTACTCAGGGTGAGGACCAGCGTGTTCGTTGCAGAACCTGCCATTTCCGAGTAAATCTACTCGGTAAGAAAAACTAAGGCAGTATATTTCCCGCCATGACGACTTTCTTTACGAAATTTGGTCCTCGACCATGAAGATCGGCTATGCGCGGGTCTCCACCATCGAGCAGAACCTTGATCTCCAGAGGGATGCCCTCCTGGCGGCGGGCTGTGAGAGGGTCATCGCCGATACAGCATCCGGGGCAGTGGCTTCCCGGCCCGGTCTCGAAAAGGTCAAAGAGCAACTGCGTGCCGGTGACACCCTGGTGGTCTGGCGGCTCGACCGTCTCGGCCGCTCGTTGCGAGACCTCATCGGGTGGATGACCTGGCTTGAAGAGCAGAAAGTTGGACTGCTGAGCCTGCAAGAGTCGATCGACACCGACACGACATCGGGCAAGCTTACTTTCCACCTGTTCGGAGCCCTTGCGGAGTTTGAACGCAACTTGATCCGGGAGCGCACCCAAGCCGGCCTGACAGCGGCACGTGCCCGTGGTCGCAAGGGCGGGCGTCCCCAGGTGCTCGACAAGGACAAGCGCGATCTCGCGGTGCGGCTCTATCAGGAAAAGAAAACGCCCATTGCCAGAATCTGCACTATGCTGGGCATCTCAAAGCCGACGCTCTATGCCTATGTTCGTGCTGCAGAAGCTTCTGGAGGCTAGTTCAAATCAGCGGATGATCGCACCGTGGTTCTGGCCTCTTGCTCACCTGTCTTTTGTGCACCATCTTTAGCAGCATACAAAAGGTAGGTAGTACAAGTGGATAAACTCAATAGTCTTCGGGCTGTTTTGCATTCTAATCAGCATGACTTTGGAAAGGCATTGTCAAGGGTTCTATCCCCGTCGCAGCCACTTCAGTCAGAAGAATTCCTCAAAGGGCGTGCAGAACAGCTTCATGGCATTGAGAAGGCGCTCTATGCCCCTGGGCGGCATGTTCTGATTCACGGGCTACGTGGTGTTGGAAAATCATCATTAGCCCAAACCGCTGCATTTAAAATATCTTCTGGCCACGATCCAATCATCGTTAGTTGTGACGCCCAAAGTACATTTAAGTCGATCATTAAGGATATATTTGATGAAGCTTTAGTACGGGACCCTAGGGTAGTCGAAGAAACACGACAGAAGAGTGGCGTGCTGGGTTTTTCTTGGTGGGGTGTTTCTGCTACGGCAAATACGTCTACAGGCACAAAAGAAAAAGAAGTTGAAGGGTAATCCTCCCCAGAACTAAGGGGATGCAGACGTAGAATTTTCTCGGCAAGTTGGACGAGGAGATTCAGATGAAGAAGAGCCGTTTCACTGAAGCCCAGATCATGGGCGTGCTGCGTCAAGCCGAGGGTGGTTTGCCTGTGCCTGACCTGTGTCGCGAGCATGGGATCAGCAGCGCGACGTTCTACAAGTGGCGGGCGAAGTATGGCGGCATGGACGCCTCGATGATGAGCCAGATGAAGGCCCTGGAGGACGAGAACCGGCGGCTGAAGCGCATGTTTGCCGACCTGAGCATGCAAGCCGATCTGCTTCGAGAGGCTCTCGGAAAAAAGTAACGCGGCCAGCTCAGCGCCGCGAGCTGGCCGAGAAGGCGGTGGCAACGAAGGGGATCAGCATTGCGTTGGCGTGCCGCACGTTTGGCGTCAGCGAGACCTGTTTCCGTTACAGCCCCAAGCGCGACGACGAGAATGAGATGATCGCCGACCTGCTGGTCGGGCTGACCAATGTTCACAAGACGTGGGGTTTCGGGCTGTGCTTTCTGCACCTGCGGAACGTCAAAGGGCATGTCTGGAACCACAAGCGGGTCCACCGGATCTACTGCGAACTGGAGTTGAACCTGCGAATCAAGCCGCGGCGACGGCTAAAGCGCGAGAAGCCTGAGGAACTGGCGGTTCCTGAAGCCCCAAACCTGGTCTGGTCGATGGACTTTATGGCCGATCGCTTGGTCGACGGACGGCAGTTCCGACTTCTGAACGTGCTGGACGACTTCAACCGCGAGGGCCTGGGCATTGAGGTAGATTTTTCGCTGCCAGCGGAGCGGGTCGTCCGGTCCCTGAACCAGATCATCGAATGGCGCGGCAAGCCCCTTTCCATAAGGGTTGATAATGGCCCGGAATATGTCAGCTCCACGCTCATGACCTGGGCCGAGAAGCAGGGCATCGCCCTGACCTACATCCAGCCCGGCAAGCCGCAGCAGAACGCATATGTCGAGCGCTACAACCGGACGGTCCGCCACGAATGGCTGGACCTCTACATCTTTGAAACCATCGAGGAGGTGCAGGAAATCGCCACTGAATGGCTATGGACCTACAACCACGAACGCCCCAACATGGGCATCGGCGGGGGTACACCCGCCATGAAGCTGAGAATGGCCGCGTGAGTTCTACGGTCACATCCCGTTAAAACGGGGAGGATTACCGAAGAGCCTCTTTCGGTTAACGATGCGGTCAGATTGATTCAGTTCTTGTCCCAAACCATGGGCGGGCGTCCGGTATTCGTCGTCGATGAGTTTGACTTGATCTCTGATACCAGTGTCCAACGTGACTTCGCTAACCTTATCAAACAGGTATCAGACAAGAGAGTCGACGTCTGCTTCATTTTCTGTGGTATCGCAGAAAGCGCAGAGGCCTTAATGGCAGCGCATGGTAGTGCTGATCGATACTTCCATGCGGTGGACCTTGGTAAGCTCCCTTGGGATGCGCGAATCGAGATAGTTGAAACAGCGGCTCAGGCTCTTGGAATAAACGTCGACAAAACTACCGTATATCGTATTGCAATGATATGTGATGGCTTTCCGTACTATGTCCATTTTATAGCGGAAAAGCTTTTTTGGCGGGTCTATGAAGCGAATAATGGCGGCTTGGTTACGCCTGCTCTTTTTGCAGAAGCAATGGAGGATGCCGCTAATGCAATGGACATGAAGTTGCGAGGTCCATATGAGAAAGCTACACAAAAGTATGATGATACCTATAGTGCAATCTTGTTTGCAGTTGCGGATGGTCACGAGTTAAAAAAGAGAAGCGCTGACATCTTTTTAACGTATAGGCACGTCATGAATGAGATGCAGCGTGAGCCTTCGACCCGCGCGCAGTTCAATAATCGAATGAACCGGCTCAAAGGGGAGGCACACGGTTGTATTTTGATTGGCAGTCGCCAGGGTTGGTACGAGTTTGCTGAGAAGATGATCAGAGGCTATGTTCGCTTGAAAGCAGAGCAAGCGAATGTCAGCCTCAACCCTGATCACCCGAGCGCAGCATCACTGCCTCATAAACTAAACTAGTACTCGCCGCCTGAAATAAGCTTCTGGCTAGTCGAACGTCGGTGAAGGACTCTTCGCGCGTGCTGAAGTCTCAGCTTAGCTTTCCATAGTTGATATCGTTGCGGTCCACCTGTCAACGGCGGCGTAAAATCCGGCCACGCGGCGGCGTAAGACCAGGTCAGGTGGTTGTGGCCGGCGCCATGGCGCGCGCGCTTACCAATAGCTGGCGCGTGCTATGGCGCATTGGCCTCTTTGGGCCAAAACGAGCGATCTGATCTCC
>NZ_JBDPNJ010000056.1:0-6395 GCF_039770665.1 Paracoccus sp. SSK6
CGGGCGAGAGCAGCAGGTGATCGAGCCGCAATCCGGCATTCCGCTCCCAGGCCTGTCGCAGATAATCCCAGAAGGTGTAAGCGGACTCGTCTGGATGGATGGTCTCTATTGCGTCACACCAGCCCTGTTTCAGAAGAGACGCATAGGCTTTTCGGACCTGCGGCAAGAACAGAGCATCACCTTGCCAGCGATCCGGATTATAGACGTCCTGTTCGGTGGGAATGATGTTGTAGTCCCCAGCGAGGATCACCGGGACATCCAGGGCGAGCAGCTGTTTTGCATGGACGGTAAACTGCTTTAGCCAGGCGAGTTTGTAATCCCATTTGGGTCCGGGTGCGGGATTGCCGTTTGGAGCATAAAGACAGCCAACCAGCACGCCATTCACCGCAGCCTCGATATAGCGGCTCTGGCTGGGATCAGGATCCCGCGGCAAACCGCGGCGCGTGAGCACCGGCTCGCTATCCCGCGACAGGATCGCCACGCCATTCCAGCGGCTTTGTCCGTGCCACACAGAGCCGTAGCCGGCTGCTTGCAGCTGCCGCTCCGGGAACTTCGCCTGCGGCGCCTTCAGCTCCTGCAGGCAGACGATGTCAGGCTGCGTGTCATCCAGCCAGGCCAGCAGCGTCTCAAGGCGGCTATTGATGCCGTTGATGTTGTAGGTGGCGATCCGCATGGCCCTGCTCTGCCCCACGTCAGAGAAGCCGTCCCTGCGGCTCATCAAGAGCGTCAGACGGCAACTCGATCAGCGCGTCATCGGCCAAGGGCCGCTGCAGTGCTTGCGCTTGGGACCACTCTGCCGTCATCCACATCTCCATCTCGTCCTCGGTGGACAGGATCACCGGCATGGCCTTGGGATGGACCTTTCCCACCACTGTGTTCGGCTCGCAGGTCAGGAAGGCGAAGAGCTGATGCTCGCCCGGCCGCGGGGTCTTCATCGAGCCGCGGACCCCTCGCCAGGGCGTCCAGATGCCCGCGAAGAAGAACAGCGGCCGGGTCTCATCAAGCGCGAACCAGTGCAGCGGCTTGCGCTTGGTCACCGGATCAGGCTTCTGCCCATATTCCGAAAAAGCGGTTGCTGGCACCAGACATCGGTTTTCGATGCCCAGCCAGCGGCGCCAGTGCGGGCTCCGGGTGTTGCGGATGTTGGTGACGCCGGTGTCGGGCGCATCCTTTGCCTTCAGGAACTGCGGCGGGGTGGGCATGCCCCAGGTCAACCGGGACAGTTCGCGGCCTTCGGGCGTATTGCGCACCACCGGCGCGGGACGATCGGGATAGATGTCGAGGCTCGGCTCGAGATTGCCCAGGCTGTCTTGCATGACCTGCGCCGCATCCCGGATCGCCTGCTGGTTGGTCGTCAGGTTGTAAAGGTTGCAGATGAGACGATCCTCCGTGCGGTGGCTTGGACCTGGTCGCCAGCATAACGCGGCAGGGTCGTGAAGATATCCCCAGATCATCTGCAGCATCGTGTTGACACCGTCGGCTCTTCAGGAACAAAACAGGAACAATATCTGTTCGTCTGCAATCGCTTCTCTGGAGCCACCCGCCCTCATGCCTGCCCGGCCCTTCAATCCTGCCCTTGCTGCGTTGCGCGAGCAGATCGCAGCCATGGAGGGCGAGAGTGCAGCGGCGCGCGAGGTGCTGCCTTTCGGCGTGCCCGATCTGGACCGCCGCCTGCCCGGGGGCGGGTTGGCGCTCGGCTGCCTGCACGAGGTCGCTGGTGGCGGCAACGGCGCAGTAGATGGCGCAGCAGCTTCCTGCTTCGCGGCGGGCATTGCCGCGCGTCTTCCCGGACAGGTGCTTTGGTGCGTGACGCAGGCCGATCTCTTCGCCCCCGGTCTCGAACAGGCGGGCCTTGGTCCGGATCGGGTGATCTATGTCGAGGCCGGCGATGATGTCTCGGTGCTGGCCTGCATGGAGGAAGGCTTGCGCCATGGCGGTCTTGGCGCGGTCGTGGCGGATGTTGCCCGGCTGTCGATGACCGCCTCGCGCCGGCTGCATCTTGCGGCCAAGGGCTCCGGCACCACCGGCATTGCGCTGCGCCGCTGGCGCCGTCAGCAGGAGGCCTATGACTTCGGCCAGCCTACGGCGGCCATGACCCGCTGGCGCATCTCGGTCCTGCCTTCCGCCCCCTTGCCTGTTCCCGGTCTTGGCCGGGCCCGCTGGCTTATCGAGCTGATCCGGGCGCGAGCGGGAGAAAGTCTCGATATCGAACTGGAGGCATGCGATGGCACGGGTCATCTCGGTCACCCTGCCGTTCTGGCCGATCGACCGGCTCAGGCGGTCGGCGCCTGAAGCAGCATCTTCGTCGGACGAGAGGCCGCTGGTGCTCGCCGGTCGCGTCGGCAACCGCCGGCTGGTGATGGCCGCTTGTGCTGTGGCCCAGGAGCTGGGCCTCACCGTCGGCATGCCGGTGAGCAAGGCGCAGGCGATGGTCCCGGGCCTGCAGGTGCTGCCCCATGATCCTCAGGCCGATGCCGCCTCCCTGGAGCGGCTGGCCCTCTGGGTGCTGCAGCGGGTCTCGCCCATTGTGGCGGTCGATCCGCCTGACGGGCTGGTGATCGACTCCACCGGCGCCGATCATCTCCATGGCGGCGAAGAGGCGATGCTGGAAACGCTGATCGGCCGGTTGGTGATGTCCGGGGTCACCGCCCGCGCCGCTGTCGCCGACACCTGGGGTGCCGCTCATGCCCTGGCCCGGCATGTGGCTGATCCCATGCATGTGGCCGCGCCGGGCACAACGGAGGCTTTGATCGCTCCCCTGCCCCTTCAGGCCCTGCGGCTGCCGCCCGCGACGCTCGCAAGCCTCCGCACCCTGGGCTTTGTCTGCATCGGCGATCTTCTCCATCAGCCCCGCGCGCCCCTGACCCGGCGCTTCGGCCCCGACCTCTGCCGCAGGTTGGATCAAGCGCTTGGCCATGCCTCCGAGCCGATTGAGCCGCTGCGCCCGTCGGAGCTTGTCGAGGTGCGTCGCAGCTTTGCCGAACCTATTGCAGCGGCTGAGACCATCGCCCGCTACATCGGCAAGCTGGTGGTCCAGCTTTGCGCGGCCCTGGAGGAGCGCGGCCTCGGCGCGCGCAGGCTGGATCTGCTTTGCTGGCGGGTCGATGCCCATGTGCAGACCGTCCGCGTGGGTCTTGCCTGCCCGCAGCGTGACCCGCAGCGGCTGACCCGGCTCCTTTGCGAGAAGATCGAGACCATCTCGCCGGGATACGGCATCGAGATCCTGTCGCTGACGGCGGTGATGGTCGAGCCGCTGGACGCGCGGCAGATGGCCAGCTCGCTTTTAGAAGCCCCTGCCCCCGATCTCTCCGGCCTCGTCGATGTGCTGGCCAACCGCGTGGGCGCGCGCGGCGTCTACCGGATGGCCCCTGTTGCCAGCGACGTGCCGGAACGCTCCGTCACCCGCGTCGCGCCCTTGTCCGATCCTGTCGGTGCCGGCTGGCCCGATCACTGGCCGCGGCCCACGCGGCTCCTAGCCCGGCCCGAGCCGATCGAGACCCTGGCACTCCTGCCCGATCATCCGCCGGTTTCCATCACCTGGCGGGGCATCCGCCGCAAGGTGGCCCGCGCCGATGGACCCGAGCGGGTCTTTGGCGAATGGTGGAAGCGTGATGCCGAGATGATCGCGGTGCGCGACTACTTCCGCATCGAGGATGAGGCGGGCGAGCGCTATTGGGTATTCCGGGCGGGCGACGGCGAGAACAGCGAGACCGGCTCGCATCGCTGGTTCCTCCATGGGGTGTTCGGATGAACGGTGTCATCGGATGACCGGGCCGCGCTATGCCGAGTTGCAGGTGACATCGCCCTTCTCATTCCTGCGGGGTGCCTCCTCGGCAGAGGAACTCTTCGCCACAGCGGTGATGATGGGCATCGAGGCCCTGGCCGTGACCGACCGCAACACGCTGGCGGGCATTGTCCGGGCCTGGGAGGCGGCCAAGGCCACCGGCGTGCGGTTGGTGGTGGGCTGCCGGCTCGATCTCGCCTGCGGCATGGCGCTGCTGGTCTACCCCACGGACAAGGCGGGCTATGGCCGGCTGTGCCGCCTCCTGACGCTCGGCAAGTCCCGCGCCGGCAAGGGCAAATGCCATCTCGAGTGGCCGGATGTGGTGGAGCACGCCGAGGGCCTCATCGCGGTGCTGGTGCCGGACATGGCCGACGATACCTGCGCGCTCCGCCTGCGCCGGCTGCGCGATGTCTTCTATGACCGCGCCTATCTGGCCCTCACCCTGCGCCGCCGCCCCAACGATCAGCTGCGGCTGCATGAGCTGTCGACCATGGCCGCGCAGCTGCGGGTGCCCACAGTCGTCACCAATGACGTGCTCTATCACGAGCCCACCCGCCGCATCCTGCAGGATGTGGTCACCGCCATCCGCCACAATGTGACCGTCGAAGCCCTGGGCTTTCGCCGCGAGCGCCATGCCGACCGGTATCTGAAGCCGCCCGCCGAGATGCACCGGCTCTTCTCGCGCTACCCGGAGGCTGTGGCGCGGACGGCGGAGATCGTGGCCCGCTGCCGCTTCTCGCTCGATGAACTCCGCTATCAGTATCCCGAGGAGCGGGACGATCCGACGCTGACCCCGCAGGAGACCCTGGAGCAGCTGACCTGGGAGGGCGCGGCGGAGCGCTATCCTGAGGGGGTGCCCGACGAGGTGAAGGCGTCATTGGCCCACGAGCTGCGCCTGATCGCCAAGCTGGCCTACGCCCCCTACTTCCTGACCGTCCACAGCATCGTCCGCTTTGCCCGCTCTCGCGGCATCCTCTGCCAGGGCCGCGGCTCGGCGGCGAACTCCGCCGTCTGCTATGTGCTGGGCATCACCGCCATCGACCCAGACCGCAATGATCTCCTCTTCGAGCGGTTCGTGTCCGAGGAACGCCACGAGCCGCCCGATATCGACGTCGACTTCGAGCACGAGCGCCGCGAGGAGGTGATCCAATGGGTGTATGACACCTACGGCCGCGATCGCGCAGCGCTTTGCGCCACGGTGATCCGCTACCGCGCCAAGGGCGCCTTGCGCGATGTCGGCAAGGCCATGGGTCTGCCCGAGGACCTGATCCAGACCCTTTCGGGCCAGATCTGGGCCTGGTCCGAGGAGGGTGTGTCCGAGGCCCAGATCCGCGAGCTGAACCTCGACCCTACGGATCGGCGCCTGCGGCTGACCTTGGATCTGTCGCGGCAGCTCATGGGCTTTCCCCGGCACCTGTCGCAGCATCCGGGCGGATTCGTTCTCACCCAGGACCGGCTTGACGACTTGGTGCCGATCGAGCCCGCCGCCATGGAGGACCGGCAGATCATCGAATGGGACAAGGACGATATCGACGCGCTCAGGTTCATGAAGGTCGATGTGCTGGCCCTGGGCATGCTCACCTGCATGGCCAAGGGGCTGGCGCTCATCGAGGCGCACAAGGGTGTCCGCTACGATCTGGCCACCATCCCGCCCGAGGACCCGCGCACCTATGCGATGATCCGCAAGGCCGACACGCTCGGCACCTTCCAGATCGAGAGCCGCGCGCAGATGGCCATGCTGCCGAGGATGAAGCCCCGCACCTACTATGATCTGGTGGTCCAAGTGGCCATTGTCCGCCCCGGACCCATCCAGGGCGACATGGTTCATCCTTACCTGCGACGCCGGGAGGGGCTGGAGCCGGTGGAGTATCCTACACCGGAGCTGGAGAAGGTGCTGGGCAAGACCCTGGGTGTGCCCCTCTTCCAGGAACAGGCCATGCGGGTCGCCATCGAATGCGCGGGCTTCACCCCGGGCGAGGCCGACATGCTCCGCAAAAGCATGGCGACCTTCAAGTTCACCGGGGGCGTCTCAGCCTTCAAGGACAAGCTCGTCTCGGGCATGGTCGAACGTGGCTACGCACCCGACTTCGCCGAGCGCACCTTCCGCCAGCTCGAGGGCTTCGGCTCCTATGGCTTTCCCGAAAGCCATGCCGCCAGCTTCGCGCTCGTGGCCTATGCCAGTGCCTGGCTGAAGTGCTGGCATCCGGATGCCTTCTGCGCGGCACTCCTGAACAGCCAGCCGATGGGCTTCTATGCCCCGGCGCAGATCGTTCGGGACGCGCAGGAGCACGGTGTTGAGATCCGGCCGGTCTGCGTCAATGCGTCCCGCTGGGAGTGCACGTTGGAAGCCACGGGACGGCCGGGCGATGAGGGCAGCCGCTTTGCCGTCCGCCTCGGGCTGCGGATGATCAAGGGGCTGGCCAATATCCATGCCGCGGCCATCGTCGCCGCCCGGGCCGATCAGCCCTTCGCCTCGGTGGAGGATCTCTGGCGCAGGGTCCGTGTGCCGATAGCCAGCCTCACCCGCATTGCAGAGGCGGATGGGTTCAGGCCCTCGCTCGGGCTCAGCCGACGTGAGGCGCTCTGGGCCATCAAGGGGCTTGGGCCGGAG
>NZ_JBDPNJ010000057.1:0-6388 GCF_039770665.1 Paracoccus sp. SSK6
AAAGGCAGAACTAGCTTAAGGATCACAGTCCAAGTTCTTTCGCCTCCAGAGCGTTTAAACATTGCAGCAAGAACCTCGCCGTGAATTTTCCCCAGCTTATCTTATTTCTTAAGTTCTGCTCATTGTCATCCAACCGCACCGCCATCATGTCGTTGGTGCCCAGGAAGGACCGCATCGCCTCCAGCATCGTCGCCGCGTCCGTGTGGTCCGACCGGCGGACCTCCTGGAAGGCCGTCTCGGCCTCGTCGCCCCAGTGCCAGGTGTCGTCGAAGGCCTCGATCTGCGCGGCCGACTGGTCGCCCGTCGGGCTGCGGAACAGCACGTTGTAGCTGGCGTCCGAATTGAACGGCGGGTCCAGCTAGATCAGGTCCACGCTGTCGTCCGCGATGTGGTCGCGCAACACGCGCAGGTTGTCGCCATATCAAAGGTGGTTCGTCATCGCTGTCCCGTGCCGCCAGGCTTGCCGCCCGATCCGTTCTACACCGCGCAGGTTAACGGATTGCCCCCTCCGCGCAAGGCGGCGGGCGGGCGGCGTTGCCCCTGCCCCGCGCCCTCAAAGGTCGCAGCATCCGCGCGGGCGTCTTGCGGTGGCCGCATCATCTTTCTAGGGATCGGCACACAACCGCAAAAAGGGGCCAGTTCTTGCGAATCCTTGTCGATTCTACGGGTCATTCGCGTTTCCGCGCGCTTGGGCCATCGGTCGCCGCCGTTCCCCCGGCCGAGGCGCTGCGCGCGGGCATCGGCGCCCTGATCGGACTGGCCGCGGCCACCGCCCTGGCGATCGTCGTGTCGCCCGACCTGTGGCTGGGCATCTATCTGATCGCCCCCTTCGGGGCCACGTCGGTTCTGATCTTCGCCGCGCCGAACAGCCCCCTGGCGCAGCCCTGGCCCGCGGTGGTGGGCAACACCCTGTCGGCCATCGTGGCGCTGCTGGTCTGCCGCGCGACCGGCGATCCGGTGATCGCGGTTCCGGCCTCGGTCGGGCTGACGATCGTGGCGATGGCGCTGTGCCGGGCCACGCATCCGCCGGGCGGGGCGGTGGCGATGACGGTGGCCATCGGGGCCGAGAAGATCGCCCCCCTGGGCCTGGGCTTCGCCTTCCTGCCGGTGGCGATGGGCACGGTGATGCTGGTGATGATCGGCGCGGTCTACGCCCATGCGACCGGGCGGCGCTATCCCTTCCGCCAGTTCGGAGAGATCAATGCCCATGGCACCGCCGATCCCGCCGCGCCCGAACGCTTGGGCCTGTCCGAGGACGAGTTGTCGGACATCCTGGTCCGCTACAACCAGTCGCTCAACCTGGGGGTCGAGGATCTGGCGCGCCTGATCGCCGCGGCCGAGCTGCAGGCCGCATCCCACCGCACCACCGCGCAGACCGCCAGCGACATCATGTCCCGCGACCTGGTGACGGTCAGCCCCTATGCGCCCCTGCAGGAGGTCGCGGGCCTGTTCACGCGCCATGCCTTCACGTCGCTGCCCGTGGTCAGGAACGGGGACGAATATCTGGGCGTGATCTTCCAGCTGAACCTGATCGGGCGGTCCCATGCCGAGGCAAGCCGCACGGGCCGGCGCTTTGTCGCGGGGATGCGGCGGCTGTTCGGGCCGACCGGCGAGGGCATCCTGCGGGCCGCCGACCTGATGCAGGTCAGCCTGCCCGTGGCCGCGCCCGATACGCCGATCGCGGCGCTGCTGCCGCAACTGGCCGACAACGGCTTCGATGCGGTTCCGGTGCTGGAAGGGCGGCGGATCATCGGCATCGTCACGCGCACCGACCTGATCGCCGCCCTGGCGCGGCACAGCCTGCAACCCAGGGCCTGAGCGCGGCCGGATTCGGATGGTGGAAAATGGCAGGGGTTGGGGGACTCGAACCCACGACCCTCGGTTTTGGAGACCGATGCTCTACCAACTGAGCTAAACCCCTGCGGTGAGCGTCTGATAGGGTTTGCGGCCTCCGTCGTCAAGCGGTCAAAGGACGAGTTATCACACCGGTTATCAGTTTCTCGTTCTGTGCCTGTTCTGTTCATTTGCGCTTCTCCGCTGCTTGCCTAGCCCTCATGATCTGTCTCGCCTCCCCCGCATACTTGATGACCATCTGTTTCGAGGAATGGCCGCTGTAGGACATGATCTCGTCGTCGTCGCACCCAGCCCATGCCAGTTCCATGATCCCCCGATAGCGCATGGCATGCTGGTCATAGGTCAGAAGGCCAAGGCGTTTGCGCTCCTTCCGCATAGCCTGCGCCAAGCCTGAGTAGGTCAGGCGCCCTTGGGCGTGATCTGAAGCCTGCCGGCATGCCAAATCGAGCCGAGAAAGCAGCTTTTCGGCGGTTATCAGGTTTCTGGATTGTTCCGCTTATGTCCTGATAATCTTTCAGGCTTACGGGATTGGTTTCAAACGGGAAATTTACCGTTTTGGAGACCGATGCTCTACCAACTGAGCTAAACCCCTGCGATGAGGGTCTGATAGGATCTGCGGCGGGTGGCGTCAAGCGGGGAAACGCGGCTCAGGCATCGGCATCCTCGGCCAGGAAGCCGCCCGACTGCCGCGCCCAGAGCCGGGCGTAAAGCCCTCCCTTCGCCAGCAGGTCGGCGTGGCTGCCCTGTTCGATGATGCGGCCCCCGTCCATCACGATCAGCCGGTCCATGGCGGCGATGGTGGACAGGCGGTGGGCGATGGCGATCACGGTCTTGCCCGCCATCAGCACGTCCAGCCGCGACTGGATCGCGGCCTCGGCCTCGCTGTCGAGCGCACTCGTCGCCTCGTCCAGGATCAGGATCGGCGCGTCCTTCAGGGCGACGCGGGCGATGGCGATGCGCTGGCGCTGCCCGCCCGAGAGCTTCACCCCGCGTTCGCCGACATGGGCGTCCAGGCCGCGCCGGCCCTGGCTGTCGGACAGCAGGGGCACGAAGTCCTGCGCCTCGGCCATGCGCAGGGCGGCGTGGATTTCGGCGTCCGTCGCATCGGGGCGGCCATAAGCGATGTTGTCGCGCACCGAACGGTGCAGAAGCGAGCTGTCCTGCGTCACCACGCCGATGGCCGCGCGCAGGCTGTCCTGCGTGACGCGCGACACGTTCTGCCCGTCGATGGCGATGCGGCCCCCTTCGATGTCGTGGAAGCGCAAGAGCAGGTTGATGAGCGTCGATTTCCCGGCGCCCGACCGGCCCACCAGGCCCACGCGTTCACCCGGCGCGACATGCAGCGTCAGGTCGTCCAGCACCGCCATGGGCCGCGCGCCCTGGACACCGCGATAGCGGAAGGTGACGTGGTCGAAGCTGACCGCGCCCGGCCCCCGGACCAGCGGCTTCGCGTCGGGGGCGTCCTTCACCTCGCGCGGCAGGGCAAGGCTGGCGATGCCGTCGCGGACGGTGCCGATGTTTTCGAAGAGGGCCGCGAATTCCCACATGATCCAGTGGGCCATGTTGTTCAGCCGCAGGGCCAGCGGCACGGCCACGGCGACCGCGCCGACCTCGACCAGGCCGTTCGTCCAGAGCCAGAGGCCCAGCCCCGCGACCGAGGCGACGAGCAGGACGTTGATCGTGTTCAACGCGATGTCCTGGATGCTGGACAGGCGCATCTGCGTGTGGACGGTGCGCAGGAAGGCATCCATCCCTTCGCGCATCCAGCCTTCCTCGCGCGAGGAATGGGAAAACAGCTTGACGGTGGCGATGTTGGTATAGCTGTCCACGACCCGGCCCGTCATGCCCGCTCGCGCTTCGGCCTGCGCCTCGGCCACGCGTCCAAGGCGAGGGACGATCTGCCACAGCATCACGCCGTAGGCCATGGCCCAGGCCAGGAAGGGCAGCGCCAGCCGCCAGTCCTGGCTGGCCGCCAGGATCAGCGCGCCCAGGAAATAGATCACGACATAGCTGCCGACATCCATGGCCTTCATCGCGACCTCGCGCACCGCAAGCGCCGTCTGCATCAGCCGCTGCGCGATCCGGCCCGCGAATTCGTCCTGGAAATAGCCGACCGACTGGCGCAGCAGATACCGATGCGCCCGCCAGCGGATGCGCTGCGGGAAATTGCCCATCAGGCCCTGGTACAACACCAGGGATGCCAGCAGGTGCAGCGCGGGCAGCAGCACCAGCAGCACCACGGCCATGAAGGCCAGCCGCCCGCCTTGGGCAGCCCAGAACAGCTCGCGCGGGGTTTGCGCCAGCTGGTCGATCAGATCGCCCAGCCAGCCGAACAGCACGACCTCGACAATGGCGATCAGGGCCGAGGTGACGGCGACCAGCAGCAGCCAGGGGATCGCGCCCTGGCTGTAATACAGCACGAAGCGGACCAGCGACCGGGGCGGCATGTCCGGCGTCTCGGTCGGGTAAGGGTCGATGCGTCGTTCGAACCACGAAAACATGGCGTCACCGGATGTCGTGAAGGGGTTGGCAAGGGTGCGTTTGCTGGACCGATCAGGGGCGGCTGTCAAGGCGGCCGCCATCCTGCCATCCTGCGGGAACGATGCGAAGGCCAGCCACGTTCAGCGCATGACGCAGCCCGCCACCGGAAAGGACGCCCATCATGGCAATCAAGAACCTGCACGACCTTTACATCGACCAGCTGAAAGACCTGTATTCGGCCTGCAAGCAATCCATGACCATCGTCACCGAAATGGGCCGCGTCGCCAAGTCGCGCGAACTGTCCGAGGCGCTGATCGCGGGCAACCAGGGCATCGCGCGCGGCATGGAAACCCTGGCCCAGATCTGCAGCAGGCATGACACCGACCCGACCGGAGAGCATTGCCGGGGCATGGAGGGGCTTGTGAACGAAGCCCGCAAGCACGCCATCGAGACCGATTTCGGCGACGAGGACACCCAGGACGCCGCGATCATCAGCCAGTATCAGCGCCTGACCCATTACGCGATCGCGGGCTATGGCTGCGTGCGGACCTTCGCGAACCGCCTGGGCTATGACGAGGACGGCGGCGCCCTCCAGGAATGCCTGGACAGCACGCGCGACGGCGACAAGCACATGACCCGCATCGCCGAAGGCGGCGTCAACCAAGCCGCGATGGACGGCCAGTAAGGCAGGAGGCGCCGCAGCCTTGGCATCGGGCTGCGGCGCAGGGGTCACAGATGCCGGGTTTCGGTGGCCTGGTTCCACCAGTTGTCATGCGCGCCATCCGCGTGGAACACCGGGGCGGCGATCAGTTCCGCCTCGGGCACCCCGTCCAGGGCCGGGACGAAGACCATCGTGAAGCGGCCGCCCATTTCGGCAATGTCGCCCTGCGTCCACAATCGTGTCCCGCAGCGGCTGCAAAAGACATGGTGCATGTCCAGGCCGTCGTCCTGCGCCCTTGGGGTTTCCGCCAGGGCGTCCCTGCCCCGCAGGATGCGCAGTCCGTCCGGGTCGGGCAGGCGCATTTCCCAATAGCGCATCTTGCGGCAGAACCGGCAGTTGCAGCGCATGGTGCCTTGGCCCAGGTCGCCATCGGCCTCGAAACCGACGGCGCCGCAGAAACAGCTTCCGCGATAGGTCTTCATAGACGCTCCTCCGGGACAGGGGCTGGCTGCACGACCCGCGCTGCTGCCGGCGAAGAGGCTGGGGCCGCGCCGGAATGCGGCACGGTTCCGCCCTGTTCCTTCAGGCCGATGTACAAAGAAGCCGGGGCGGGCTTGTGGAACGACGGGGCAGCGCCGATGCCGGTTGCCGGAATGCCGATGGAGCCGATCATGGGGCACCTCCTTTCGGCCAGCCGTAGCACCCTGCCCCTGACAATCCGCGTCAGCAGCTATTTGTAGCGGCCCCCGCGCTGGATCACTTCGATCTGGTAGCCGTCGGGATCGGCGACAAAGAAGAAGCGCGCGATCACCTCGCCCCCCGGCGCGAAATCGACCAGCTTGCGCGGCTGGTAGCCAAGGCCGGTGATCCGGGCATGTTCGGCGTCCAGGTCGGCCACCGTGAAGGCCACATGGCCATAGCCGTCGCCAAGCGCATAGGGTTCAGACCGGCCCTTGTTGACGGTCAGTTCCAGTTCGACATCGCTTTCGCCGTTCGCCAGGTAGACCAGCGTGAAGTCCGGGAAGTCCAGCCGCTCGGCCACGGTCAGGCCGAAGCAGCGGTCATAGAACTCCAGGGAACGCGCCTCGTCCAGGACGCGGATCATCGAATGGGCATATTTCGCCATGCCGGGCCTCCTCAGTCTTTGCTCTGCCCAGGCTAAGAGATCGCGGCAGGCGCGGGTAGTATCGGATTGCCGCGGCCGGGGTTTATTTGGGGGGAAGTTCCGGTCTGGCAGCGGAAAAGCGTGCTGCCAGATGGTCAATGTCCCTCTTGGGGCCTTGATCTTGCGGTAGTGGGGCACAGCCCCATCCTACGGGGCCAAGGAACTGCAGGGTGGGTTTCACCCCACCATCCGTCCGCCGGTCGGCAGGGCTGAATGCGGCCTGTTGT
>NZ_JBDPNJ010000058.1:0-5571 GCF_039770665.1 Paracoccus sp. SSK6
GGGATTGAGCCATGGACCAGCTCACGGCATTGGAGCGCGCCTTGCTCGAACAGTTCAGGCGCTTGGCGAACGAGTTCGATCAATCGGAGAGCGCGTCCGAGGAGTATTCGAAGAAGGTGGGCGCTTGGTCGCAGCGCATCTCGCAGCGACAATCGGCGATCGAGGCTCGCTTGTCGCAGATCGAAGCCACGCAGCAGCGCTTGAGCGCGGGCTTGGAGAGCTTGAACGCGGCCTTGTCCAAACAGACCGCCTCAACCACGCACTTGGTGCAGCAAGTGAACGCGTTGCTGAAAGAACGCTGACACTGGTCCAGGAGCGCAAAGCGCATGAAAGGGAGTTGGAGCGGGCCGCGCGGCGGGAGCGTGACAGAGATTGGGGGCATGAGCTTTAGACGAATGCCTTAAGGGCACCTCGAAAAATTGCTCTGACCTCTCATGACACAACGACGTCAAACTCAACCGAGGCGTTCTTCTTGGCGGCCGGAATCGCGTAGCGGTTTGAAAGTTCGAAAAAATCCATTTGGCCGTCGTTCCACCCCCAGCAGCCGAATGCCGCCGGCCTCATGCCACAGCAGCCCGTCAGGGCAATTTTTCGAGGTGCCCTTAATTCAGATTTATAGCCTCTGCTTTTTTCTGATAGCCATTATCCATTTTCGTACACTATTTTTGAAAGGATAATTTAAATATAAGGCGCATGTAAACCGCAACGCAGTCAAATCTATTTCATCCCCATCTTTAATGGATCAAATTGCAGAGCAAATTTTCTGCCAAGTCCTTTAGGTTCAATGCCATCTCGAAATGCTCGGCGAAGTGGCTCATCGTCCATCATGTCGATTAGCGAGAAACCTTTTTCATTTGTAGCAAGGCCAGGATTGTGTTTGCCCGCTTCATCCTTGTATTGAGAAATCCACTCTTCCCATGTCAGTTTCCCATGGGAAAGAAGGTGATTGACTTCCTGGCCCAGTGGGGACTGCTCAAACCGATTTGAGACCGAGGTGAAGACACCCAGAGCTTTGTCCAAGAGTTGCTCATCTACGCTGTTGAAAGGATATAGTCTTCCATTTACAGACACTTCGTTCATGATTTTTCCCAAGGCCATCATGAAGGAAAGTGTGAGCGGATCATCGTCGCTCAAGCGAGATATCGCCCTAGCAAAAGCCACAGCAGCTATTGATAATTTATGCGGGCGCTGACCAAATCTACCGTCAAAAAGGTGAGGGCTTTCGGACCATACTGCATTAATAAGTTGATTGGCTGTAGTGGCAGGATTAATGTCGAGCATTCCTATTTTGGATTGAATTTCGAGAAGGTTTTGAACAACAACCGCAGCCTCGCTTTTCTTGAAGGTATTCTTGACACTGCGGAATAGTCCCATGATGATCGCTCCTTAGTCGAATTTTGAAGGTCTAATTATCTTAATTCATACCGCTTAGGGTTGAGTTGCTCAAGATAACAAGCTGCTCGTAGGCTTGAGAATTGTCTTTTACTTTAGCTTTTGCTGTTGATGGGCTTATGCCCTGCCCCCGTCTGCCCTACAGCCCGCTCAGATCCGAGCGGGCAGGCGGGGGCTACTACACTCTTGGTCGTCTACAGCAACACGCTGATCTATCGGCCAAGGATGCGATGAAAGAGGCTGCGGGATTCCTTAGGCCGCTTGTCTTCCAAGAGCGCCTGCTGGCGCTCGGCCATCGCGCGCCAATGATCGGCATTGGCTTCTGCCTTGGCCAGCATCTCCCGCAGCAACTCGACCTCGCGTTTCAGGCCCCGGTCGGTCGGAGTGGTCGGGTGGTTCTCAGGGGTGGTCGGTTGCGGTTCCGGGAACCGGTCGGCCGACCGGTCGGGAGTTTGGAAAGGAAACGCGCGGTGCAGCTCGGCTGGATCGATGGTGTAGTGACCCCGATCATCCTTGGGTGCGCTCATGCGCCCGCTATTGATGGCGTTGAGCAGGGTGGATTTGGATCGGCCACAAGCCTTGGCAGCCTGGTTTAGCGTCAGCGCCACAGTGGTTCCTCAGGTGGTCGGGGCCGGTCGTCAAGGTGGTCGGTATCGGTTCCCGGAACCGGTAGCCGACCGGTCAGCTACTCGGGGGTTTGGTCGGCTTTGCCGCCCTCAATTACGTCCAACTTGTAGCGTTCAACAGCTTGCGCATGGTTGTTCACGTTGCCCCGGAACGCCCCTTCTGGCGTCACAGTGATGATCTTCGTCCGACCTCGCTTGATACGCTTAATCGCACCAACCTCTTCCAGCAAAGCGAGGATAGGCGACATGTTGTTAGGAGTAATCCCCGTAAGATCACACAAGTCTGCGGCAGTTTTAGAGCACTCGTAGGTTTGCCAGCCCAGATACCGAGTGATTTGCCAAAGAACGGCCAACGCTTGATGCTGCTTAGCAAGTGACTGGCCTGAATTGCGCAGGCGTTGGGTCACGGCGTCTTGGTACTGGAATGCAATGGACACGTTGCCTCCTCCGAAGAAATCAAACTCGACTTGTTGTGCAGCGCTAAGCTCCTTAGCGGCTCTAGCGGCCTCACGGGCCTTCTCAGCGCGTTCGGGGCTGCTTTCTTGCAAAGCCTGCTGGTCCAGCAGCAAGGCAGCTTGGTCATAGGTTCCACGCCTGCGCAGGGCACGATCAGTCAAGTTGGTGGGTGGTGTGGGGTTAGACGAAGCACGGGGGCGAACAAGGCCGACGAGGGCACCAATAGACTGAACAAGGGAACCGGTGCGGCGCTGCGCCTCCTGAGTAGCCCGAGCCAGTGCAATGTCCTCTTCAGACACCCCCATGCTGCGCAACTCGCTAGTTGATACTCTGCTCATGCCCGTCCCTCATAGTTCTTTGGTAGAGAACTTTAGTTCTGTGGTGAAGAACTGTCAATTTTCGTTTTTTCCAGCCTGGCAAGGCCGAAACGGCCAAAATGCACCAGCGTATCCATATATCCTAAGAGTCTTAGGTGCACCGGCATGCGCAGATCGGCCGTTTGGTTGCGCTGCACGGTCGGGACATGCTGGGGAAAAAGAAAGTGAAACGGCTGCGCCAGAGGGCCACAGAGAGCGCCGGTGGCATCCTGTAGGCCACAGACCAAGGCCCAAGGCTTGGAGAGGGCCCTAGAAGCGCGCTGTGGCGCTCTCACGCCTGCTTGCGGGGCCTGCCGCCCTTGGCGCCATTCGTCCGTGCGGCCGCGGCCTTGGCGGGGGACGCCGACTTGCCCCCTTCCGCGCCAAGCAGCGCAGCCATCCAGCGGCGCGTTCCATAGATGCCCTTCATGAAGCCAGGAACGTAGACGTCCGCGTCCAGGCGGGGCCAATGCAGCCCAAGGCCCGACGGGGTGATCTCGATCTCGGCCAGATCGGCCGGATCGGCCCCGGCCAGGTCTTCCACAAGATGCACCGGGACCATGATGGTGACGCCGCTGCTCAGGCCCACCACGAGGCGGTTCTGGCGGGCGTCATATTCGGCACTGACGGCATAGCCGTTGCGGCGCAGCTCCTCGCCTTGGCGAACGGCAGACTGAAACTCTTGCTCAGAAATCTCCATGAATAGCGCTCCATTGCGGACAGAGGGTGGACAGGTGCGCGGCCAGGTCCTTCTGGATGCGCAGTTCTTCGCGGCGCGAGAAGCCATAGCTTTCCCGCAGGCTTGGCGGACCATCGGGACAGTTCAGCACGAACACGGCCTCTCCCTTGGCCCCGATAACGTGGACATGGGCGGGGCGGTGATCGGCAGGGTAGATCACCACCCGCAAGCCATCGAGACGAAGAACAGTCGGCATGACACACCTTAGCAAAAACCCAAGCGCTTGGGAATGATGGTGAGACGTAGCACCATTTGGCCATACCTCCAACTGATCCTGCAGCCTTTCTGACGGCGCCATGACTCCCTTGCTTGTGGTCTCTTCGCCAGCATACTCTCGTGGCCACGACAAGGCTTCGCCTTGCCCTGACCACTCGCGCTGGTGAGGGGGCGTGCCGCCCCCTTCAAACCCCCGGCTCCGCGCCCTTGGCACGGCAGGGCCAGCCCGAACCCCGGCAGTGGACACCCCTGCACCCCTCTGGAGCCTGCCCCATGGCCGACGACCCTTCCGCCACCCCCGAACCTGCCCGCTGGATCAAGTTGCGGGCCAGCGCGGCGGAGCGGGCGCGCTGGCAGGCGCTGGCGGCGAGCCGGGGCATGTCCTTGTCGGAGCTGATCCGGGCGTCCCTGGGTGGTCTGCGGCTGCGGACGCGGCGGGAGCCGCCACCGGTCGCGCCGGAGCTGCTGCGAGAGCTGGCGCGGATCGGGAACAACCTTAACCAGCTCGCGCGGGCCGCCAACCGGCACGAGCCGGTGACGGCCACGGCGTTGCTGGCGCGGCTGATCGAGATCGACCGGGATCTTGGGGCGCTTCGGGCGGCACATACGCGGGCCGACCCGCCGGAGCGCGGCTGATGTTGATCAAGTTTACCAGCGGCGGCCGGGGCGGCGGGGGAGCCGTGTGCAACTATCTGGTCGATGCAGAGCGCATGGGCCGGGAGCATTGCCCGCCGGAAGTGGTGCGCGGCGACCTGGCGCGGACGCAGGAGCTGATCGACAGCATCGGGCGGCAATGGACCTACACGCACGGGGTGCTGTCCTTTGCGCCCGAGGACGCGCCTACTGTGGCCGAGCAGGAGGCGGCGATGGATGCCTTCGAAGCCTTTGCCTTCGCCGGCCTCGATGCCGACCAGTTCGATATTTCCTGGGTGCGCCACCAGCACACCGAGGCGGGCCGGGTGGAGCTGCACTTCGTGACCCCGCGCCTGGAGCTGGCCTCCGGGCGGGCGCTCAACATCGCGCCGCCCGGCTGGGAGCGGAGCTTTTCCACCCTGCGAGATGCGCTGAACCTGGAGCACGGTTGGGCGCGGCCGGACGATCCGGCGCGGGCGCGGGAGGTCGCCTTCGAGCTGTCACCGCCTTGGGCGCAGCACGGATTCCACCTGAAAGAGGGCAAGGAGGCCGTCCACGGCTATGTGGCGGCGCTGATCGAGCGAGGGGCGGTGCATGACCGCGCCAGCCTGGTCGATGCGCTGACCGAGGCGGGGCTGGAGGTCACACGGGCAGGCAAGGACTACGTGACGGTGCGCGATCCCGACACCGACGAGCGCCTGCGGCTCAGGGGCCGCATCTACGAGAAGGACTGGAGCGATGACACGGAGCTTGGCCGAGCGGCTGCACGAGAGATTGGAGAGTCAGACGGCCGAGATCGCGGCCTTGACCGAGAGCGAACTCTCGAAGCTCTCGCAGCGTGTGAGCGCGAGCGTGAGCACCGAGCTGACCGAAATCGAGATCGCTATCGCCCGAGCCACACATGGGATCAGGAGCGCGCTGCCACAGTTGAAATGGATCCTGGGGCTAACCTGGGGCGCGCTGATCGTGAGCTTGATGCTGACCGGCTTCTTGCTCTGGCGCTCGAGCCAGCCCTTGAAGGTAGTGGAGGACATGCCCTTGGAGACATTCCAGAGCAGGGGGCAGAGCTACCTGGTGTTGCCCGAGAACGCGACGCCGCTGCAATGCACGACGCCCTCGGGACGGAAGGCGATCTGTTTGCACATGACGACTG
>NZ_JBDPNJ010000059.1:2500-5159 GCF_039770665.1 Paracoccus sp. SSK6
GAAGCGAACGGGGTGCGGGCAGCAAAAGGCCGCATCCTTGAAAGACCAAGTCTTTCTTCTTCCGGATCAAATCAAGCGCGATAAGGGCGTTTGGTGGATGCCTTGGCAGCAAGAGGCGATGAAGGACGTGATACCCTGCGATAAGCCATGGGGAGCCGGGAATAGGCTTTGATCCATGGATCTCCGAATGGGGAAACCCACCTGATGCTTGGTTGTTGTTTGCCGCTTGCGGCAATCAACAATCGGGCAAACCAGGTATCTTGGACCTGAACACATAGGGTTCAAGAAGCGAACCCGGGGAACTGAAACATCTAAGTACCCGGAGGAAAGGAAATCAAACCAGAGACTCCGTCAGTAGCGGCGAGCGAACGCGGACCAGCCGAGCCTTGAGGATGACCAGAACAGACTGGAAAGTCTGGCCAGAGCGGGTGACAGCCCCGTATGGGAAGTCTGATGGGACGTATCAAGTAGGGCGGGACACGTGAAATCCTGTCTGAAGATCGGGGGACCACCCCCGAAGGCTAAGTACTCCTTGCTGACCGATAGCGAACCAGTACCGTGAGGGAAAGGTGAAAAGCACCCCGACGAGGGGAGTGAAACAGTTTCTGAAACCGGACGCCTACAAGCAGTCGGAGGGGGCATGACCCCTGACGGCGTACCTTTTGTATAATGGGTCAACGACTTGGTCTATCTAGCAAGCTTAAGCCGTTAGGTGGAGGCGCAGCGAAAGCGAGTCTTAAATGGGCGCATGAGTTAGATGGATCAGACCCGAAACCAGATGATCTAGGCATGAGCAGGATGAAGGTTGGGTAACACCAACTGGAGGTCCGAACCCACACCTGTTGAAAAAGGTCGGGATGACTTGTGCCTAGGGGTGAAAGGCCAATCAAATCTGGAGATAGCTGGTTCTCCGCGAAAGCTATTTAGGTAGCGCCTCGGACGTATCCTCCTGGGGGTAGAGCACTGCATGGATGATGGGGGCCCACAGCCTTACTGAGTCTAAGCAAACTCCGAATACCAGGAAGGACTATCCGGGAGACACACGGCGGGTGCTAACGTCCGTCGTGGAGAGGGAAACAACCCTGACCAACAGCTAAGGCCCCCAATTCGTGGCTAAGTGGGAAAGCATGTGAGACTTCCAAAACAACCAGGAGGTTGGCTTAGAAGCAGCCATCCTTTAAAGATAGCGTAACAGCTCACTGGTCTAATCAAGAGGTCTTGCGGCGAAGATGTAACGGGGCTCAAGCCACGAGCCGAAGCTTTGGATGTGCATTTATGCACGTGGTAGCGGAGCGTTCTGTGATAGAGGACGCTGCCTCTTTTGCATCCTTGCGATGCAACGGAGGCACTGTTCTGACTGTGAAGCCGGGGCGTGAGCCATCCGGTGGAGTGATCAGAAGTGAGAATGTTGACATGAGTAGCGACAAACAGGGTGAGAGACCCTGTCGCCGAAAGTCCAAGGGTTCCTGCTTAAAGCTAATCTGAGCAGGGTGAGCCGGCCCCTAAGGCGAGGCCGAAAGGCGTAGTCGATGGGAACCAGGTTAATAGTCCTGGGCCAGGAGATGGTGACGGATCGCAGGTGTTGTGAGGTCTTATCGGATTGACCTTGCAGCTGAGCGGTTCCTGGAAACAGCCCTCCACAAGACCGTACCCGAAACCGACACAGGTGGACTGGTAGAGAATACCAAGGCGCTTGAGAGAACCACGTTTAAGGAACTCGGCAAAATACCTCCGTAAGTTCGCGAGAAGGAGGCCCGGTTGATGGGCAACCATTGGCCGGGGGCACAAACCAGGGGGTGGCGACTGTTTACTAAAAACACAGGGCTCTGCGAAGTCGCAAGACGACGTATAGGGTCTGACGCCTGCCCGGTGCCGGAAGGTTAAAAGGAGAGGTGCAAGCCTTGAATTGAAGCCCCGGTAAACGGCGGCCGTAACTATAACGGTCCTAAGGTAGCGAAATTCCTTGTCGGGTAAGTTCCGACCTGCACGAATGGCGTAACGACTTCCCCGCTGTCTCAAACGTGGACTCAGCGAAATTGAACTGTCTGTGAAGATGCAGACTTCCCGCGGTTAGACGGAAAGACCCCATGCACCTTTACTCCAACTTCGCACTGGCATCAGGATTGCGATGTGCAGGATAGGCGGTAGGCTTTGAAGCGGGGACGCCAGTTCCCGTGGAGCCGTCCTTGAGATACCGCCCTTCGCTGTTCTGATGTCTAACCGCGGCCCGTTATCCGGGTCCGGGACCCTGCGTGGTGGGGAGTTTGACTGGGGCGGTCGCCTCCCAAACAGTAACGGAGGCGCGCGAAGGTTGGCTCAGAGCGGTCGGAAATCGCTCGTTGAGTGCAATGGCAGAAGCCAGCCTGACTGCAAGACTGACAAGTCGAGCAGAGTCGAAAGACGGCCATAGTGATCCGGTGGTCCCGAGTGGAAGGGCCATCGCTCAACGGATAAAAGGTACGCTGGGGATAACAGGCTGATGATGCCCAAGAGTCCATATCGACGGCATCGTTTGGCACCTCGATGTCGGCTCATCTCATCCTGGGGCTGGAGCAGGTCCCAAGGGTATGGCTGTTCGCCATTTAAAGAGGTACGTGAGCTGGGTTTAGAACGTCGTGAGACAGTTCGGTCCCTATCTGCCGTGGGTGTTGGAGACTTG
>NZ_JBDPNJ010000060.1:0-4781 GCF_039770665.1 Paracoccus sp. SSK6
AAAGCAGATCAGGAAGGCTCGCCCATCGGCGGAACGGGCAAAAGACCCGGCCGCCCCGTCGCTAAAGGAGAGCCACACATGGCACATCTCAATGCCGCCCCGGCAGACACGAACACCGGCGTTTTTCGCTGCGCGTCCTGCCGGGATCACTACCATTCCAAGGATGCAGGCCCCGGCCTCTGCCCGATTTGCAACCCCGCCGAGCAGGCCCGCGACCAGATGCTGCGGCTGCTGATCGCGGAGCAGAACGATGCCTTCCGTCGCGCCCTGGGCTTCGCGGCCCTCTGGCGCGGCCAGCATCTGAAAGGCCGCACCGTCGCCACGCCGGGCTTCCTTGCCATTCCCGAGCGGACCCAAGCCGCGCTGATGAACGCGGTGATCACCTTCTTGGACTGGACCGAGGACAACGACCCTTACGAGGATCATTCCTTTGGCCGCGTCGAGGCGCATGGCACCGCGATCTTCTGGAAGATCGACCTTTACGACACCGCCTATCACTTCGGTGCGGAAACCCCCTCCGACCCTGAGCAGACGCGCCGTGTTCTGACGCTCTACCTGCCGGCCGAACACTGACCCGCAATCGGCCTGCTGTGGCTCCGTCAGCAGGCCGACCCTTCCCACACGGTCAGCCTGAAAGGGGGTGAACTCATGAGCAGAGAAACCTTGCAGCGCCGTCTCGCAGAAGCGTGGGCGCTTGTCAGGAAGGGCGACAGCTTTGGTATCGGCCGCCGCTTCCTGATCCAGCACGGCGCACTTTGAAAGCCCGCCCTGCCCCCACGGCAATGAGGGCAGGGCATCCATAACAAAAAACCATCCGTCGCAAAAGGACCATTCCATGAACCCCGAAACCATCGCCCCCGCATCCATCCAGTTTTTTCCACTGGCCCAACTCTATGTATCCGACCTGAACCCGCGTCAGGACGCCGACCCGGAAGGGATCGACCTGCTGGCCGACAGCCTTGCCATGATCGGCCTGATTCAGAACCTGTCGGGCATCCTCGATGGAGAGGGCCGCGTGGGCATTGTCGCGGGAGGCCGCAGGCTGCGGGCCATCGCCCGCGCCGTCGAGCGTGACGCCACCGTGACCGAACGCCACCCGGAACTGGCCTCCATCCCGGTTCGCATCGCGCCCGACGAGGCCACCGCCCGCGCATGGGCCAGTGCCGAGAACGCGGCGCGGGAGGACCTGGCCCCCGCTGACGAAATCCGCGCCTATGGCCGGATGAAGGAGGCAGGCGCAGACGTGTCGGCCATTGCCCGCAGCTTCGGAAAGACCGAGGCCCATGTCTATCGCCGCCTTGCCTTGGCAGCCTTGCCCGCCCCGGTTCTGGACGCGCTGAAAGAAGGCCAGATCAGCCTTGGCATGGCGAAAGCCTTTACCGTGTCGCAGGACGAGGCATTGACCCTGACCGTTCTGGCGGAGGTGAAGGGCCGCGACGTGTCGGAACACCGCATCAAGCAGGCATTGCAGCCCGCAGCCGTCAGCGCCACCGACCGACGCGCCCGCTTTGTCGGACTGGATGCCTACGAGGCCGCAGGCGGCAGCGTGAGCTGCGACCTGTTCAGCGATACCGTGGCGCTGCACGATGCCGATCTGTTGCAGGACCTGTTCACCGAGCGGCTGAATGCCGAGGCCGAGAGGCTGGCGGCAGGCTGGAAGTGGGCCGAGGTCACAGCCGACGAATATGTCTCCTATTCCGTCACCGAGAAGATGGCCCGCCTTTATCCGGTCGAGGGGGTTCTGACGGAAGAACAGGCTGAGCGGTATGATGAACTGGCAGAACTGGCGAGTGCCGATGCACTGGACGAGGCCGGGCAAGCCGAACTTGAGGCTCTGGACGCGATCATCAAGGGCGACTTCACCGACGCGCAACGCGCCGTGGCGGGCTACTATGTCTATGTCAGCCACAGCGGGACCGTGCAGTTGAGCGGCCCGTGGGTGCGGGCCGAGGACCGGGCCGAGGCCATCGAGGCCGAGGTTCTGACCGGCCATGCCGCCCATGCGGACGGCGGCGATGCCGCCCCCGCGCCCAAGTCGCCCTATAGCGGCGCACTGGTCGAGGACATGAAGGCGATCCGGCTGGCCGCGATCCAGACCGCCCTTCTGGACAAGCCGGAAATGGTCTTCGACCTGCTGGCCTTCGATTTGTCGCTGGCCTCTGGCGTCAACACGAGCGTCTTTGACCTGTCGCCGGGACGCCCCATGAACTGCCCGAGCAAGACGGATGGTCTGGAATGGTCCGACCGGCTGGCCCATCTCCCGGCAGGACATGAGGCATGGAGCCGCCCGGAGTTGCGGGTCAAAGATCTGGCCCAAGCCTTCCGCGACTTCACGGCGGCAGGCAAGAAGGCCCGCAATGCCGCACTGGTGGAAGGCATGGCCCGCACCCTGCCCTATGGTGCAGGCAATGCCGATTTCTTTGCGCTGATCGAGGCCGACAGCGGAGCCAGCATCCGCAAGGTCTGGACGCCGACCGCCGAGAACTTCTTCAACCGCGTCAGCGCCGACTATCTGGACAGCCTGCATCTGGAACTGACCGGCTGCGATCCCGAGTGCAACGGCTTCAAGGCGCACAAGGCGCAGAAGAAGGCGGAAAAGGCCCGCTGCATGGAACGGCTGTTCAGCGATGCCGAGTATCAGAAGGCATGGCGTGTCGATGCGGAGGCAAAGGCCCGGATCGACGCTTGGGTGCCGGATTGCTTCTGATCTGAAAACAGCCGGGGGCGCAGACGACCAAGACCCCGCCCCCGGATTACTCTAAAAAAAACAGGGGAAGCAGGCACATGCCACAACAACCTAAAGATGAGCAAGGCTTGAGCGCGGAACAGATCGACGCTTTGCGGGCCTATCGCGACCGGCATGGAAGACGCTGGAAAAGCTGCCTGCTGTCCGAATGGCTATCCTCGACGGGCGCCGAAGGGCCGGAGCTTCGTCAGGTCCGCAACACATTTGGCCCGTCTTGGCTGCTGAACTATCGTCTGCCCGACTGACATTCTCATTCCTTCAGCGACGAAGGTTCACTTGGCCCCGCCCCGCGCGGGGCTTCCTTTTTGCCTCTGCTGGCTGATTTCCCCTGCCCTGTCACCGGCGGGCCGGCGCCAAGGCAGGGGCGGCGCTCAGGCCGCGCCGGGCCGGCGCTGCGCGCCTCAGTCTGCGCCAGCTTGACGGCTCAAACGGGATGAGAGCAAATCCTGCTGTCGAGCCGATAAGCGGTAAGGCGATTCAACCATTGCGGAGGCAATCACATCTGAAAGGATTTATCATGACTACACTTGGGGTTTCTCCGCCCGTACGGAGATTTGAAAATGAAAATCGAACTATTCGAAAAAAAGACCGAAGAAACTAAGCCTTGTGGCACCCGAACAGCAACGCGTGAGCGTCGCTGTACACTTGATTGGTCGGAGCCTGCGTTGATTGCACTGATTGGAGCTACATTCGGCTTCATGAAGTCTTGGTTTGGATTGTGAGGTGGAAGGGCCCGAAAGGGCCCTTTTCAAGCCATCAAATCAAAGCCTCATGCCAGATCAGTCTGTGAGAAATCATCGCCCTTGTAGAGCAAGGGCACATGGAAAGCTTTCACGCAGGCATAGGACAACGCATCGCCCATGTTGAGTTGCGCCGGGTGGCCGACAGCCTTGCCATAGACCGAAAGCGCGCGGATAGCCTCGTCTCCCATGCTGCCCGTGATGTGCATTTCCTTCGCTTCAAGCGCCTTCAGCAACTCATCGACAAGATCCGTCGCGGCGGCAAAGTCCTCGGCTGTCGCCGGACCTTTGCCGCGCCGTTCGACCCGCTTGCGCACAAGGGCAAGTGTCGCCTCCAGGCGCACAATGAGCGAATAGCGCAGCCGGGGTGTTCGTCCGCGAAAGATAGCAGCTTATGCCCCCGCGTCAGAGGTCGTGTCGCTGCTGGGCGGGGCATTGCAAAGACGAAGGGCCAGACGCGCTTCGAGGCAAACCAAGATCGCCCTTCTCGGCTAGCGTCTCGATCTGTCGGAGATAGCCAACCACTTTGCGGATCACGTCATCTGCCAAAGGACTGTCCCTTCAAAGTCAAACTAGGTGTTTGATCCCATGGTTTGATGGTGCGATCCTTTCTTGGGAATGGAAGGATGCCCTATGGGACAAGTTCGTCACGGAAGCGCCACGACCACGCACGCCATCCGAGCTGCAATACAACGATCGCACGCTTCGCTCGCGACGCTGAGCCGAGAGCTGGGCATCAATCCGAAGACGGTGGCGAAGTGGCGCAAGCGCGCCACGGTCGAAGACCTGAAGACCGGGCCAAAGGAGCCATGCTCCACAACAATGAGCGCGGAGGAAGAAGCGATGGTCGTGGCGTTCAGGCGCCACACGCTGCTGCCGCTGGACGACTGCCTCTACGCACTGCAACCCTCGATACCACACCTGACGCGCTCGGCCTTGCATCGCTGCCTGCAGCGGCATGGAATATCGCGCTTGCCTGACGTGGATGGCGACAAGCCAAAACGGCAGCGCTTCAAACGCTATCCGATCGGCTTTTTTCATATCGATATCGCCGAGGTGCAGACCGCTGAAGGCAAGCTATATCTGTTTGTGGCGATCGACAGAACCAGCAAGTTCGCCTTTGTCCGCCTTGTCCAGAAGGCTGGCAAGATGGCCGCAGCCCAGTTCCTGCGCGACCTGATTGCCGCAGTTCCCTACCGGCTCCATAAGGTGCTGACCGACAATGGCATACAGTTCGCAAACCGGAGCTGCGACACGACCGCCTTCGAACACATCTTTGGCCGCGTGTGCCGCGA
>NZ_JBDPNJ010000061.1:0-4523 GCF_039770665.1 Paracoccus sp. SSK6
AGCTGAACTGTGATGCGGCTCCTCCGCCATCTCGCCCGCCATGCCGCGCCGCCAATAGGCTGCAACCATGTGCCGGTCGCGCGGCATCTTCCAAATCGAACGGACGTGGCGGCGGATGTCGCGGAATGCGTCGAACTCGCATCCGGCCCAGACATACAGATCGTCGGACGGCTGCCGCCGGGCAAGCGCCTCGATCAGCAGCCGCTTCGTGCCAGGCGCAGCGCCACGCCGATGCAGCCACTCCACGGGGCCGGCGAGAGCCTGTTCATCCTCGGGGCCATCCACCTCGATGATCGCCTCGCAGATGGTTCCGGGCGATGCAGCCTCCAGCATGCGGGCGATGGCCGGCAGCGCCGTCTCGTCGCCCAGCAGAAGCACCCGTGGTGCCTGGGGGATCGCCCCGCCGCCCGGTCCCAGCAGACCCGCCACATCGCCCGGGCGGCATGTCGCAGCCCAGCCCCCGGCCGATCTCTCAGCAGTGGGATGGAGCACGAAGTCGATGTCGACCTCGCCCCGCGCCAGATCGACATGGCGGATGGTATAGACGCGCACCAGCAAGCTATCAGGCCCGGTGGGGAAGCTCAGCGCACCACTTGCCGTCAGCATCGGCCACACAGGCGGCAGGTTTGCTGGCCGATCCTCCGGAGGCAGGAGCAGACGGACGTGAAGCTCATCCAGCGGCAGGTCTTCCAGGTCCGGAACAGAGAAGGTGACCCTGTGCATGGTGGGGGTCAGGCGGCGCGATGCCGTGACGCGGACCTCGCGGAAGAACGGCGGAACGCCATGGGACTGTCCGTCGCCCTCCCAGTGCAACTCTACCTCCTCTGCGAGATACTCTCGGATATGATCCACGAAGATCAGCTTCATGTAGCTGAGGCCGATGGGGTTGACGCCTCTTGCCTCAACGAGAAGCGCCTCACCGTCCCACCGCGCCTCGAAGCTGCCCAGCGGGATCTGCATCCGCCACGGACCCGCCTCCGTTCCCGTGATGTATTCTGGATGATCGGCCGCGAAGCGGAACATGGCAGCGGCGCCGTGGGGATGGTCAAGCCGGGTATTCGCGTGCAGCATGGCGTCTCGGATGCAGGAGGTCTCTGGCTGCGCAAAGCGTGGCTGGGGCTTGTGTAGCGCACGACATCGCCGACGGATAGGCCCTCTTCTGCCAGCAGAAGTTGACGGTTACATAGAAGCGGCACTTGGAAAGAAGACAAAGTGTCCGTTTGTCCATCCTTAATCGTACAATGAAACCAGGGCATTCCAAAGAACGCTCCGCTTTATGGAAGATGAGCGGACTTGCCCGAAAACTATCCTAACAGCGGGTAATTGGACATTTTGATTTCCGGACGGCTTTGCGGCTCGTCAGATGCTCCGGCGCACTCTTTTCTGCTGGAGACCCATGTCCCTTATTGGATACGCCCGCGTCTCGACCGCCGAGCAGGATCTCGCCCTTCAACTCGACGCCCTCCGTGCTGCCGGAGCAACCCGCATTTTCGAGGATCGCGGGGTGTCCGGCGCCAGGACCGAGCGCCCTGGGCTAAACGCGGCGCTATCGTCCCTGTGGACGGCGACGTTCTCGTGGTTGGAAACTTGACCGCCTCGGCCGGTCGATGGCGCATCTGCTTCAGACCGTCGCCGACCTGGAAGATCGCGGCGTGGGTTTTCGGCCGCTAATCGAAAACATCAACACCCACTACTCCCACGGGGCGGCTCGTATTCCACCCCTTCGGGGCACTTGGCCAGTTCGAGCGGGATCTGATCCGTGAGCGGACGAATGCTGGGCTCACGGCGCCGCAGCGAGGGGACGAAAAGACGGCCGCCCGATGACGGCCACGCCCGAACGGCTCGCCTCCTCCGGCCTTACAGTCGCGAAGCTGTCGCACGCGAAAAGGTCGGCAGGTCCGCCCTTTTCGCGTCACTAAAGAACGACGAAGTAAAAAATGATGGAAACCAGTAGCTCTGGCGCCTGCGCTTCAGAGCGGCCGCTCGGTAGATTCAGCGCACTTCTTCAAGAGCTGCCTGACAGGCTTCGGCGCAACGTTTGCAGGACTCGGCGCAGATCCGGCAGTGCTCGTGCTTCTCTGCATGACTCTGGCACTCGTCGCCGCAACGACGACATGCCTCAGCGCAGGCCTGAATAGCGGCTCGAAGAACCTCGATATTGGATCCGGTGCGCCTGGACGCCATCGCTCCCGTCGCGGCGCAGATGTCGGCACAATCAAGGTTGAGCCGGATGCACTGCCGGAGTTCGGCAACCATGTCTTCCGCCAAGCACGCGTCAGCGCACGAAGTGCAGGTCTGTGCACAGCCGTATGCTTCTTCAATGAACTGGATGAGCCGGTCGGCTGTGCTGCCCTGAACATGAGGATGGGTGCTTATCATTTCGCGGACGTGCATATCGGTTCCTTCCGTTTAGTTTTGGGTCTGTGGAACATACAGGAGGGGGGTAATGTTCCAGTGCCCGACACGAAAAGGCTACGCCCTCGGACCAGCTGGGTTGTAACTATCTGCAGACCTTTTCGAAAATGCTCACCAGTTCTCGGAACTTCTGGCGCTGTGCGTCGGCGTCATTCGAGGCGATGGCTCTCTCGACACAGTCGTCTGCATGGTCCTGCAGGATCAGGACCTCGACCTGCGCCAGAGCCGAGCGGATAGCCATTGTCTGGTTGAGGATATCAACACAGTAGCGATCCTCCTCGATCATCCTGATGACGCCACGGACCTGCCCTTCAATGCGGGCAAGCCGGTGAAAGGCTGCTTGTTTACGCTGGTTCATACTTCGCTGATCTCTTTTAGCTCAGGTCAAAAAACGTTGGGCGGGTTCAAAAGTTGCGGGAACATCCACGGCTTCGAGGTGTTTGGACCGGAAACCCCACGGGGGTATTGAAGCGCGTTTCGGAGCGATCCTCGCCTTCATACCGAACGAATGGACGGGAGAGCCAAATGACAAAGAAGTTTGGATCTGGTCTCGCATTGGGCATCGTCGGGACAGTTCTTGTCGCAATCGCCATCTGGCTGACCATGGCCTACACAGGCGCCTACAATGTCGCCGCTTCGGACCCTCATTCCGATGCCGTACGTTGGACGCTCGACACCACGATGCACCGCTCCATCGAGCGCCGTGCAGGGAAGGTGGAGCTTCCGCAATCCTTCCCGGATGCATTGGTGGCCGAGGGCGCGACTCATTATGCCGAAAGCTGCGTCCACTGCCATGGGGCACCAGGCCAGGAGCCGACGGACTGGTCGCGTGGGATGCGGCCCGAGCCGCCACATCTGGTGGAAGCGGCTGCGGAATGGAGGCCTGAGGAGATCTACTGGATCGTCGAGAACGGTATCAAGATGAGCGGGATGCCCGCTTTCGGCACCCACCATGGGCCGGAGGGGATCGCGGCGCTGACCGCCTTTGTTACGCAACTGCCAGGACTCACGCCCGATGATTACCGCGCCCTGACGGGCGGCGGCACTGCATCCAGTTCGGAAAATGCGCCTGCAGCGCCGCAGTCGCCGGAGGCGACAGATGAGAGTGGGCCAACGCCTGCCGCGCCCGCAGACTGAGGAGAAGAACATTCATGTCCTATATCCGCTTCGGCCTGATGATCCTCACCTCGACAGTGGTGATGTTCATCCTGATGTATCTCAACACCTATGCCTGGGAGCACGTCTTCTTCTCGGAAACGCGAACCTACATGGCGATCATGATGGGCGCCACCATGGCGGTCATCATGCTGGCTTACATGCTGGGGATGTATGACAACAAGGCCCTGAACATCGCGATCTTCGTCGGGTCGGTGATTGTCTTCGCGCTGTCGCTCTGGCTTGTGCGCAGTCAGGTCACGGTGTCAGGTCCAAGCTACATGCGTGCCATGATCCCGCACCATTCGATCGCCATCATGACCTCGGAGCGCGCGCAGATCCGCGACCCCCGCGTTCGCAAGCTTGCCGACGAGATCATCGAGGCGCAGCGGCGCGAAATCGCGGAGATGCGGTACCTCATCGGGAAAGTGTCAAAGGGCAACACCGTGGAGAGCATCTATCGCGACCCGCCGGCCGAGCCGGGCACGGTTGAGGACGCCCTGAACAATACCTTGATCTCCTCGCTTGATCTTGCGCCCATGCCGGAAGCCGAAGCCGATCGGGTGCTTGCCGCTGCTGGCCGCTGCACCTTCAACCGCAGTCCGGAAACCGATCCCGTCCTGTGGGCTGCCGAGGACGGCAGCGGGGCGGCCATGAAGCTGAACGGCGTGCTTGTCAGTCTGGAAGCAAACGGCGACCCGCAGTCCGGCGCTGTAGAATTCTCGGCGCCAGGAACAACCATCTCGGTGCTGTCGCTCGGCGACGAAGCGGACTGGCGCCAGAATGCCGAACTCGTCTTCAGGCTCGATCAGGGGTTCGAGGTCGGCTACCGCGGCTTTTACAGCTGCGGAGCAAGCTGATGACAGGGAAAATCTGAACAGCGCAGAAGCGACGCCCACCTTGATATTGGGCGGTCAAGCCCCACATTCAGCACGTCTGCCCCGCGGCAGCCA
>NZ_JBDPNJ010000062.1:0-4177 GCF_039770665.1 Paracoccus sp. SSK6
TACACCACGTCCGCGGACACTACCGCGATCATAGACTAAAGGAATGCCAATGCTGCCGAGCCGATGCTACCAGAGGTGTGAGCAGCAATGGCCTCGCAGAGCCTCGGAGAGGCTCTTAGAGCCCGCTTCTTGGATTTTCGGGTGTGTCTTCTCTGCGCAGAGCCTGGCAGCCTCTGGAGGCCCTACATCGCCTCCGAGCGCTTTCCTTGATCTTCTCAGCCTGCGACATGGTCGCTGGAACGGCATAGCAGATAGGGGGATTGCTCTTGCCATCTGTGCCGCCTCCAAGGTGCTGCGCTGATCCAAAAGCTGCAAGCTTCGGGGCCAGATGGTGCAAGCCGCTAGTTTCGCTGCAGTGTCGGGTGTCGCGTGTCGCGTGTCGCTTCGCTCCCCGCGACACCCGACACTGACACTAGTAGTCTAAAAATGGACGCGCCGGAGGGCAAAAATGGACGCGCCGGAGGGTATGAGTGGACGCGCCGGAGGGTATGAGTGGACGCGCCGGAGGGTATGAGTGGACGCGCCGGAGGGTAAAAATGACACTTTATAAATGGACGAAAGCCATTTAAATTGTCCATTTATGAGAGAAATCACTGTGCCTAGCAGCGCCGTTGCGCTTCGATCCGACAAGCCCCTAACCCCGGCCATGGTCTCGGCCATCTGGGAATTGGCTTCGGCGCTTGACGCCGCTCGGATCCCCGCCGAGGTAGACAACAGCGTCTGGCTGGAAGTGCCATCCCGGCTGCTACGTGGCGAAAATGGGCGCAGCGACAATGTCTGGCTGCGCGAGTGTCTGACGCGTCTCACCGGAGTGCAGCTCAGCGGCGAGTGGCGAGGCGATCCTTGGGGTGCGGTCCTCTTAGCCGAATGGAAGATCACCCAAGGCGGTTCGATGGTGCGAGCACTAATCCCGCCTGCAGGCGTTCATGCTCTTCGCAGTCCCCAGAACTTTGCCAAAATTGAGGCTCGTGCCGCCCACAGCTTAACCGGCCATGGCCGCCAGCTTTATGTGTTGCTTGCCGATAAGAAGCGCCTCGGACGGCCATTCTGGACCTTCACTGTGGATGAACTGCGCTCGCTTATGGGGGTAGCTGATAAACGCGCCTATACCATTTGGGGGCAATTCCGCAAACGTGTCCTTGATCCTGCCCTGGCAGCAGTAAACGACTATGGCACAGTCGAAGTCAGCATGACTTTGGAAAAGCGGGGCCGTTCGGTCCATGCCGTCACTTTTCGCTGGCGCTGGAAAGACCCCCACGACGCGGCCGAGACAGTTGCCGAGAATGAGCGTCACCAAAACGCTCGCCGCCGCCAGCAGCACACAGACGACGCCCCGCCCCTCATTGCCGACGAACCACAGGCAGACCCAGCTTTGGCGTGGTGGCATGGCCTGACCCAGATAGAACGCGAGGACTGGGCGGATCGTGTCGGCCGAACCTTCACAGCTGGGGATTATACCGTGGCCCGGCGCGAGGCGGATCTTGCCCGCTCCGCCTTTTCCGTTCATGAAGCAGCGGTTCCATCCAGAACCCCTAGATGACGCAGTGCGCAACCATGCCGGAACTCTCTCTTTCACAGGCTGCAAAGCTCACGGGCAAGAGCAAATCCACCATCAACCGGGCTGTCAAAACAGGGAAGCTTAGTGCGACTCGGAACGATGATGGCAGCTATTCAATTGATCCGGCAGAACTGTCGCGGGCGTTCGGTTTGGAACCTGATGATAGTGCGAAGCGAAGCGATGCGGAACGGGATGAAACCCGCCTAATAGAACGTATCGAAGCCTTAGAAACCATGCTTAACCGTGAACGTGAGATCTCGGCCGATTTGAAAGAAGACCGAGACCGCTGGCGACAGCAGGCAACTGCCCTGCTCACTGATCAGCGCTCCTCCACAACTACTAGCTTTAAGTGGTGGCCGTGGCGCAGAAAAAGCCTCTAATGCCTTCAATCTGAAGTAGCTCACGAGCCCCAAGCGAGGTCAGAGAGCTTCCGACATCTTGTGCAAAGCGCATACTCACAAGCAAGATTAGGTAGCGATGCTGAAGAATCTTGTCAGTATGTTGCGTAACCTTCTCGAGCAACGGGCGTTCGACTAGGAAACCAGTAACACTTTTGAAAGACCATTGATCTAGAAAGGCAGTTGACATAAATGCCAACTCCGCAGAGCCTCGAAGAACGAGGTCTACTGGTGAAAATAGAGGTTGAGCTCGATCCTGACGAACAACCACAGCGTCTCATGTACGCGCATGCACGTGTAATTACGTGGCTGGAGGAGGTTCTGCCAGAGCTAGAAAGCGACAACTATGTACCAGGAGCTCTTAAGCCAGAGGATCAAGCGGATGCATTATTCTATCAATTTATCTCTGGAACCGCTCCGATGCAAATGGCTCCAAACTGCCTGCGCCCGGAGGAAGATGGCGTGTGGGAACTTCGCACCCATGATCTGCGCTTCTTTGGGTGGTTTTGGCGAAAAGGCGTGTTCATCATAGCGGCGGCTGAACAAGCAAAAAGGTGTAAAGACTTAAATCTTTATGCCGGCTATCGAAATCAGTCCAAGTATGATAGAGAAAATCTTGACTTGGATCCCCCTAAGTTTACCAATGGTGCCTTATCAGATGTCTTATAAAAGAATCTTCTCAAGAAAAGATCGAATTGCATCGCGTTTTCTTGCGCAGGTTCATGCTGAAATCGCTAATGCAGCTGTTTCAGCAAAGGCCGAAAATGGGCTAACTCAAAAGAAAGTAGCTGAAGAACTTGGCGTTGATAAGTCTGTAATTTCAAGAATCCTAAAAGGAGTGGGAAATCCCACAATCAGGACTATTGGTGAACTAACAGCAGTTCTTGGCTATCGTCCTGAACTAGTCCTTCACAAGGTAGGCGCGACTGCTGGTAACAATGCTATTAAAGTACATTCTTACAACAATAAGGTGGTTGTTGCCTATCCATCAACAGCCACAAGTCGCACCCGCTCACAAGATACCAATAAGGTATTTGAAGTTAAAGAGATTCAGCGAGCTGACCAATGAGCATTACTGGGTTCGCAATATTTTGCGACGACATACGCTTTGAGGCCAGCGGAAAAGCTATGCTTATTGGCGTCTATTCTGAAGATTTAGTTCCAGGGGTTCTACCTCAAGTAACACCAATGTCTTTTTGGGTTAAACTAATCGGTATTCCTGATAAAGAACTAAACCTTAAACTTAGTATAGGATCTAATAGCAAAACACAGCACACCGCTGATATAGATTTGAGCATTCAGGACATGGAAAGGCCAGTAAATCTTTACTTTGCAGGCCTCCCTGTGAGCATTGAAGAAAGCGGTAATGTTTTTATTGAAATATCTGGCTTTAAAGATGATTTTATTTTCAGGGATGAACTGAAGGTTATGCCGGTTCCAAGTTAGTAACTGTGCTACTACGGTGGAGATGCAATCACAGAAAGTATTAAGCATCTATTCTGATGCTGCTTCCTCTTTGTTACTCTTCATGGCCTCGATGATCTGATCGACATGCGCCCGTTGCTGCTGGGCCCGGCGCACCATCAGACTGCGGACCTGGTCGTTGTGCCGGGCGATCTCGTGCAGCTGCTGGGCCAACTGGTCTAGGTGCAGGCGCGGGATCTTCTGGCCACGTAGGACTGCCGTGTTCATGGCCCGCACGGCCTGGTTCACGTTTTGCCCGATCGTGGACACCTCCTTCGTCAAGGTCGTGATCTCGCCGGCCTCAGGCGGCTCGATGTGGTAGACGCCCGCCGCATAGAGCAGCACCCGCCGCGCCGTGTCCGCTCGGCTAAGGTCCAGCTCCTTCGCCAGAGCGTCCAGCCTCTCCATGTCTTCGGCGCTGACCCGCACTGTCAGCACCTTGCTGCGGGACTGCGGCAGGCGCTCCTCCCAGCGGTTCTTGAGGTTGTAGATAGTCCGGCGGCTGACCCCGTATTTTTTCGCCAAGTCTGTGACCGGGATCTTCGCATCCAGTTCGCCTCGCAACGTCTGCTTCTGATCATTTGTCAGGCGGCTGAACTTGCGCTTTGGCATGTGTGAAGTATCCAATCTGGAGGTTGTGAAGTATCCAAGTTACATTTCCTGCTATTTACACATGCCGATAAATAGCCTTCACAGATCAAAGTCATTCTTAGTCGCTCCAAAATCTATTCCTTTAGTCCAGTGGACAGCGATCATA
>NZ_JBDPNJ010000063.1:0-4104 GCF_039770665.1 Paracoccus sp. SSK6
TAGGCTGAGTTCCGCCATGGGTTCCCCTCTGGATCATTGGACCTGTTCCGGCATGTTCCGAGGAACCTACATTGGATTAGTCCAAAGCAGAAGCCTGTCGTTGCTCCGAGAGAGGATCGCCCAGCGCCGGGAAGTGTAACGCTGCCAAATGGCATTTCCTGCTACAGTTCCGCCTCTGCTGCGATCCGGGCCTGGGGGTCTCTCTGGAACTCGAACCTTAGGGCCTCCACCTTCCGGCCTCTCTTGATGGGTTTCCAGGTCACGGCCCAGCCGTCCTTCTCCTTCAGCTCGTCCAGCGCCGTTTCGATCACCCAGCGCCGTGTCTGGGCGAAGTTGTCTTGATAGCTCTGAGGGGTTTCCATAGCGGCGTGAAACTCAGCCAAGGGGATTTGCCACCAGCCCTTATCGGAGTGCATCTGGAAGTGTTCCAATATCCGCCATGAATATAGGGATCGGAGGGAGCTTGCTTGGGATAGCTGGTAGCTGGTGAACTTGTTTCGGAGGTCCACAAGGTAAGGGGCAATATCAGGATTGAACTTGATCGCCACCCAGCCCTCCCCGGTGGCATAATCAGCCCTACTGAGCCATGAATACCGCTCGACTATAGGTCCGTATTTATGAGGGCGTGTTCTGGTAATATGCCTTGCCAATATCCCATCAGAGGCCCGCTTCAATTCCTTGTAGCTATCAGAAACAGGAAACCCGAAAGCCTCTGAGAAATCCTGAGCCGTTATCTTAATGGGCTTCTCAGGGAGGGCCTTAGAGCGTGGGTTGAGCCGGGCCACAGCCATCATCACCAAACGCTTTTGAGAAAGGGTTAGCTGCTGGGCGGATTGCACCACAGCATTGGCCAAGGTCACTACCTCTTTCCGCTTCTCTGGCACCGTCATAAGTGAGGGACTTCCTGTAACTATGAGAGGCAATGGAAGCCTCACATTAGAGGGTTGGGGAAGGTCGTCAAGCTTGTGGACAGCACAGGAACTAACACACATTTAACAGGAACCATCTCATGCATAGCGGGAACCATCTCACTTTGGTGATGGTATTTACCTTTTAATTCAATGGTATGTCTGCCCTACAAATCTTTACAATCAAGATACAAAGGGGCTGCTTGTGGACAACCCCTCAGTTTTGCCCTCGATCAAGCCGCCTTGGCACCGGACAGGGAAGCGGCATCACCGCCCCAGAGGACAGCGCCCAGCGCCCTACCTTGAGCCCCTGTCAGGTCATGGCCTTCGGGATCGCCCAGAGGGACGCCGAGAACCCGACAGGCTTCATTGATGGTAGAGGCGTCCAGCCCACCGCTGCGGATGATCTGGCGGAGGATGGTCTTTAGGTCTGCTATCTGCTGTTCCATGGTAACTCCAAGAGGCTTAGGAAACCCCATAGAATCAGTAGCTTCTGAGGCTGTCTAGTTTCGCAGGTCCTAGTTAGTGAAACCCATACCTGGGCCACGGACGGCTAAGCAACTGATCTGAATCATAAATGTCCCTGTGATCTTTTTTAAGGAAGCCGCAGAGGCTTATTGGACTGCACCCCATTCAAAGCCCGCCACCCTTGGATTAGCCTCAGACATTCAAAAGAACCCATAGAATAACCTTGAGTCTTTTGACTCACACCTAGGGTTTATTACATGAGGGGGGACTTGACAGGTTTATCAATGGCCGATAACTGGTGGGGGCAGGGGGATACTTAAAGTATGAACCCAAAGAGTTTACCCAAATTCCACGATGATGAAATCATCAAAACTCAAGGTCATTCCTTAGGGTCTCTTTAAGATCATACCTTGAGACTACCTAAGGTAACTCTCTAAGTTCCTACTCTGGGTATATGGGGGATTTGATGGTGATCATCCCCCCCTCTGAGTAACCCTATCCGCCATACCATTGGAAACTCCTTAGGACCCTTCATGCTCATGCCTGGGGGGAATGAACCGGGGGTTCTTCCAACATACGTCCGAATACTGTCCCCCGGTTTCTCCTTTGGACTGATGGAAAATCAATGGGTTAGCTTTAGGGTATCTTGGGTTATCATTTAAAATCAACGCTTTAGGTTTCGCCCTGGTTCTCCTTTGGACTGAGGCAAAAAGCCCCGGCCCTGAGAGGATGACCCAGAGCAGGGGCGATTGATGCTGGTTCCTGGGGCGCATTCTCCGAAGAAGGCTCTAGAAGCGCCTAGGAGGCCCTGAGAGGGCGCTGTGTGGGCTGTCAAGGGTATTTGCGGTGGTAGGGTAGCCTAACCGTTAGACCGCTCTGTGCGGGCTTCCTGTGGCCTCTAAGGGCATATACCATCATGGAGTATCAACACAGGAACAGAACCTTATGAAACCCACTAAGCCAACTTGGCGTCAGCGCCTATCGAAGTGGTGGCACGGAGAGCTCAAGGTTTGGGACACGCCAGGAGTCTTTGGCTTCCACACAGAGCGGCATTGGACTTCGACCGCAGCTCGTAACGTTGCAAGCTTCTACATGCGGCATTGGCAGTGGGTTTGGTCTACCTTGATCGCTCTTGTGGCGCTGGTGGTCTCTATCAAAGCAATCTGAGCCTCAACGAACAACAATAATAACAACAATAAAGGCACCCCTGTTTTTGAAGTCGATCTTGAGAAGGGGGGACGGGGGTATGGGACCCCTATCGGATTTATAAGAAGGCCCGGACCAGCACACCCAGCGCCACCGGCTCTGCTTCCTGTCATCCTTGATCACCTGACCAGACAGAGGAGCATCCCTGCCTCTGCCACCCTGACACTAGGCTTGCTTCATTGTCAGTGACAGAAAGAAGAAAGTGACCATGACAATAGAATGGGGTATTGTCTTTTGTCAGTGTCCATGCTCTAACGTCTTAGACCCTATTGGCAGAGAGTATGACAATGACCGCCATCATCGGATATGCCCGGACCAGCACCACCGAACAGGTTGCAGGCTTTGAGGCCCAGCTTGAGGTTCTGCACCGTGAGGGCTGCACCAAGGTCTTTAAGGAACAGGTTAGCTCTGTTGGTGATCGCCCCCAGCTTCGGGCCTGTCTGGATTATCTGAGGGAAGGTGACACCCTCGTCGTGACCAAGCTGGACCGCCTGGCACGGGACACTAAGCACCTTCTTGAGATGGTCGAGACCCTGACTGCTAAGGGCGTGACCCTCCGTATCCTGAACATGAACATCGACACCAGCACCGCCACCGGCAAGCTGATGCTGACCATGCTTGGGGGGATCGCTGAATTCGAGCGTGAGATGATGCTTGAGCGTCAGCGGGAAGGGATCGCCAAGGCCAAGGCTGAGGGGAAATACAAAGGCCGCAAGCCTGTAGCCATGAGCCAAGCCGAGGTCATCCAGGAGCTTGCCTCTGAGGGCCTGACCAAGGCCGCTATCGCCCAGCGCCTAGGGGTCTCGGAGAGGTCGGTTTACCGGGCCATGAAGGCGTAAACAACTTGTCAAATAGTGTCCTCTATGAAGCTCTTAGCCGAAGTGGAGGACACGAATGGATTACAAGCAAGCGATTGGTGAAGGTATCATAGGGGCTGGAAGCGCCCTCTTGGTAGGTGGGGTATTGCTGCTTTGCCGTTGGCTCTGGATCGGGTTGCGCTCGGACCTGGGCAGGCTCTTTGGAGGGCGGAGGGAAGGCGGCAAGGTTCCCTATCATCTTCAGAGAATTAAGCCCGAGGTCAGGGTGGAACCCAAGATTAGAAGATAATCTTTATAAATCAATGTTTTAGTCTTGACAGGAACCCCCAGAACCCAGCCTTGGCCTGACCTGGGGAACCCCCTGGGCTGGGCTTCTCTGCTTGGTGGGTCAAGGCCAGTATCCGATCTTCTGCCCGGTCCAGCCTCTTTCGAAGGTCCGCCACCGTATCCTGTTCCCGTTCTAGCTGGGCCTCAAGCATCTGCACCTTCACCCTCAGGATTTCCTCAGAGGCAGAAGGAGTTCCGGTAGGTTCCTTAGGTTCCGCTGCCTTGGGTTCCCCTTGGTCCTTAGGGAACACCCTGAATAGCTCTGAGGGGTCAATTCCATAGGTGCCATCCTCATGGCGCTGGGCGGATAGTCTGCCAGCCTTTATTGCCCTGTTGATGGTGGACTTGCTCTTACCGGACACCTTGGCCGCTTGGAC
>NZ_JBDPNJ010000064.1:0-3601 GCF_039770665.1 Paracoccus sp. SSK6
GTTTTTCACCGCCGTTCTTACTTTGTAGCGATCGCTATCGTGGCGCGGCCGCCTTTCAATTTCCGGCGACCTCCAGTGTGAAGGTCCCGTCAAAGAGCAGCGCATCCGTCCAGGATGTGTTGATGCCGGTAAGTTTTCCAGAACCTGTCGCTCCTTCGAACGCTCCTCCGCCGGACAGCAGTGTGTAATCTACCGTCGCGCCCTCCGGAGACCAACTCCCCGTGAACTGCAGGTTAAGGGCGTCACCGTTCTCGAATGTGTAGGTGCTGAGGCCCATCCAGTTGCCGTCTTTCTCGCCGCGGATGGTGGCGAGAGCGAACCGCTTGAACGCCACGCGTCCGTCTTCAAAATAGGCAACGCCTACCGCCTCGCTGCCCACTAGGGATCTGTCAGCGATGCTCGGAAGGTCCATTTTCGTGTCATTGGTCGTGGTGATGACAAGCTTGAACCGGAGGATCTGCTCTTCCGCCAGAGCGGCGGCGGGAAGCAGGCTGGCTGCAAGGGAAGCAACAAGTATTTTCGTCAGTGCCATTTTCGAGATCTCCCAAGAACAACAATCGGGAAAGCTATGGCGCCTCGACTCATTGGCTGCCGGGGCCGCCGGAGAAACTATACGCCCGTCAGCGACCGGCTCAAAACTGAAAGGCCACGCAGCCTGTGGTTTGGCCAGGAGCTGTCCACACGATCAACCCATGGCGTACGACCGAGGATCTCAGAAAGCTCTTTGGCGAGACACGGCTCACGGAAGAGAAAGCGACATGGCCGCCGAGCACGTCGAAAAGCTATGGTTCCACTCGCGTTCGACTTAGCTGTCGACCGCGTGGGCTATGGCACCGATTTCACGCAGGCCACGAGGCGGTGCCAATAGGACAGTCGCACCACAATTATCCATATGCACATCTTGGAGAGTTCCCAGAACGCACTGATATTCTACAGGAAGGAGGTGCGTCCATGAAGATCCTGTCGATCAGTGGTGGCGGTTTCCAGGCTTTGTATAACGTGATCCTACTGGAGCAGCTGGAGCAGCTGGCCGGTCCGGTAAAGGATAGCTTCGACCTCTTCTGCGGAACGTCGGCGGGTGCGGTTGTTGCGGCGGCAGCGGCGAGGGGTATGCCGATGGCGGAACTGCGCGCAGGCTTTGAAAAGCGTGGGGCCGAAGCCTTTCGCCGCCGTAGTATCGCTGGTCCGCGCGACCTGTGGCGTGTGTTCGGCCGGTCGCGCTACATAGCGGCGCCGCTGAAGATGCTGGTGGACGAGATTGCCGGTGATGTGACCTTCGCCGAACTGGATGTCCCGTTGGCCGTGACTGCCGTCCGGCTCCGCGATGGCGCGCCCACCGTCTTCAGCAACCAGACTTCGCCCGAGGTAAAGCTGGGCGACGCCGTGATGGCGAGCGCGGCAGCGCCGAGCATGTTTCCTGCGGTCTCCATCAAAGGCGAGCTTCATGCCGATGGGGCTATCATTGCCAATGCCCCGGACCTTCTGGCGCTGGAACTGGCCCTACGCGCGGGTGCAAAGGCGGAGGAGGTGTCCATGTTGTCGCTGGGCTCCATGAATGCCTGCCCACCACTGGGTGAGCCGGCCGATCCCGACATGGGCGTGCTTGACTGGCTCCGGAACAACCGCATCTTCCGGACCATGATGGGCGCGCAGGCGGAGGTAACGCGCCGCCTGATGAGCAGCCTTCTGGGAGAGCGCTATACTCGGATCGATGCCGATCCCGGCTTTCCGCTGCGGGGAGATGTCGCCCTTGACCAGGCAGATGCAAAGGCCGTCGTCGCCGCAAGAATGGCGGCGAGCCTGTCGCTGCCGGAACTTGAGGTTTGGGCGCGATCAGGCATGGGTCCGGGCGTGCGCACGATTGCCCGACAAGCGAGTGCAGGACCGCGGTGAAGAAACGGTGCGGAGGACAGATTGGCTCATCGGCTACATGCACTTTACAATCTCCGTGCAACCTATCGCTGAGACATCAAGGAATTTGGACGATGAGTGTCGAGACTTCCTGTCACCGTCAAAAACCTGTGAAAGACGCCACGCTCGCATTCAAGGGCTGGCGCATCATTCAGGGTTTTGTGATCAGCGCAGTTCATCCTTGTGGAATAATCACTTCTAATAACATGAGGGTTTCCGGAAAAAACGAACTTTTCCACGTTAATATTATTTAAATACGGACCCTTATCAACCCATATATTAATTGAAAGAACTCAGAAAAACCTCCGCCGTATGTTGAGATATGGGCAAAAGTTGGTGACGCCTGATCAGGCGGCGGCTTGAAGGTGGCGGAGGCCGTCGCGGAACTCAATCCCCTGGATGATCTCCGGCAGGCGGTTCTGGCCGTCGAGTTTGCGCCATTTCCCCTGCGCCGACATCATCAGCTTGAAGGCCATGGCCAGTCCGGTCCTGCGGCTGAGGCAACCTTTGGTGCGCTTGGTGCGGTGCCGAACGGTCGCGAAGGTGCTTTCAATTGGATTGGATGTCCGGATGTGTTTCCAGTGTTCGGCCGGGTAGTCGTAAAAGGTCAGCAAGGCCTCGCGATCCTTGACCAGCTTGGCAACGGCCTTGTCGTATTTGACTCCGTAGGTTTCGACGAAAAAGTCGAAGGCGGCGCCGGCCTCGGCCTTTGTTTCGGCCTGCCAGATGTCGTGCAGATGGTTCTTGGCCTTGTCCTGCAGCGACTTTGGCAGTGCATTCAGCACATTCATTGTCTTGTGGACCCAACACCGCTGCTCGCGCGTGGTGGCGAAGACCTCGCGCAGGGCGGTCCAGAACCCGAGCGCACCGTCGCCGATGGCCAGGTTGGGATCCTGCTTCAGGCCCCGGCACCTCAGATCGAGCAAGAGCTCACGCCAACTCTCAGCGCTTTCGCGGAAGCCGTCGATCATCGCCAGAAGCTCCTTGCGGCCATATTCATCGGCCCCGACGATCACCAGAACGCATTGTCTTTCCTCGGCCATGCGCGGTTTGAAATACACGCCATCGGCCCAGATGGAGAGAAAACGCCGATGGCTCAGGTCGCGCTTTTGCCAGGCTTCATAGTCGGTCCACCAGTCGGCCTTCAGCCGCGTGATCGTCTTGGCGGAAAGCCCCTGGGCGTTTGGGCCCAGCAGTGCCGCGAGCGCCTCGCTGAAGTCCCCCGTGCTGACGCCCTTGAGGTAAAGCCAAGGCAGCAGCTCCTCGACCGATTTCGCCTTGCGCAGGTATCGCGGCAGGATGCTGGGCGTGAAGGTGATCTTATCCTCACCGGGCTTGCGATCGCGCACCCGCGGCACTTTCTCCGGCACGGGGCCAATCCCGGTCATCACCTCGCGTTCCGGCAGGTAACCATGGCGCACCAGGCGTGATGTGCCATTCTCCAGCTTCTCGGCGGAAAAGGCGGCCATCAGCACCGCCAACTCCGCGTGGATTGCCTGTTCGATCAACTTGCGCGCGCCGTCACGGATAATATCGGTGAAGGGATCGGCGCTGAATCCGGATGGATCGGGCAGCTGGGTGATGGTAGTCTCTGGCATGTGGCATATCCCTTTCTCGGCTGAGAATTGACGGCGTTCTGAACACCGCCATGATATGCCGCCCCCTCAGGGCATCACCAACTTTCGCTCAT
>NZ_JBDPNJ010000065.1:0-3017 GCF_039770665.1 Paracoccus sp. SSK6
GCGCATGGCGACGACGGCATCGTCGGCGGCTTTCTCGAAGGCGGCGAAACTATCGCCAGTTGGCCCCGATGCGCAACCGGGAACGCCACGATGGAAAACCTTCGCCTACTGTCGGTCCTTGCGAGAATGGCCCTGAAAGACCTGCAGATATCTTCCTGCGCTGTTCGAGGGTCGCACCGTGCGTTCGCAGGGCCGCGCCCATGGTTTGCGTGCCCTGTTTCAAAGCACCGCATCGCGATGGCTGTGGTGGGCCTTCACTGCCCTTCACGCTGAACAGCCGTAGCCGGCATCCAATACTTGACAGATTCAATCGGAATCTCTAGCCGAGTGGCAGTCAGGCATGTGGCACCCCCTCGCATGCTGGCGTGTTGTTTATGCCCGTGACCTGATCACGGGCCCGTTGCCGGCCTCATTGCCCAAGGAACCATGATGAACAGACCGTTGATTGCCTGCCTGCTTGCCGGTGTTGCGGCCCTTCCCGCTGTCGCGCAGGAGGCTCCCTACGTCTTGTCCGAGATCACGCTGGAAGCGGAAAGCGACACCACGCTGGTCCAGGACGGCTATGTTCCCGGCACCAGCCGAACGGCCACCAAGCTGGACACGCCGGTCGGCAGGATCCCCCAGGCCGTCACCATCGTCACGCAGGACCAGATCGAGGATCAGGCGCCGCGCACCCTGAACGAAGCCTTGGGCTATACGGCCGCCGCGAACCCGAACAACTACGGCTTCGACACCCGGTTCGACGCCTTTTTCCTGCGCGGGCTTCCGGCCTATTACAACGGCTATTTCCGCGACGGGCTGCGCCAATACAACGCGCCGACCGCCTGGTTCAAGTCCGAGCCCTACGGGCTGGAAGGGGTCGCGGTGCTGAAGGGGCCGAACTCGTCCCTTTACGGCGTCAGCGGGCCGGGCGGCATCGTCAACCTGATCACCAAGCGCCCTAAGGACGACCGCTATCGCGAGATCGAACTGACCACCGGCGCCAATGACCGCGCCCAGATCGCGGGCGATTTCTCCGGTCCGCTGTCGGAAGGCAGCGAGTTCAGCTATCGTCTGACGGGTCTGGCCCGCAAGGCAAACAGCGATCTTCCCGGCTATGCGGACGACAAGACCTATTTCGCCCCGGCCTTGTCCTGGGACAATGGCGTGACCCGCGCGACCCTGCTGGCCGAGGTTTCCAGTTCGGTGACAGGCGGAACCGCCGCCTTCTACAACCCGGCCTATGGAGAGGTGTCCGACCTCTACGAGGGCGATCCCGACTACAACGACTTCGATCAGGACCAGTGGCGTCTCGGCTATGAGATCGAGCATGACCTGAACGACAGCGTGACGCTGCGCCAAAGCTTCCGCGCGGCACGCGTCGACATCGACCTGGAATACAGCGGCCATTATCCCCTGGGCGCCGACCTGGCCCGCTACTGGGGCCACTACAAGGAAAACATCGACACGCTGGTGCTCGACAACGGGTTGCGCTGGAGCGGGAATACCGGGGCAGTGTCCCACGACATCCTGGCCGGCATCGACATGACCCGCGCCGATTATGAGACCTACAGCACCCTGGGCTATGTCTCGGCTGCCGATACCGCCGCGGCTGCGGTGCCCTTCACCGGCGCGCAGGAACAGCGCCAGATGGGCATCTACCTGCATGACCAGATGCAGTGGGGCAACTGGCAGGCCTTCGCCAGCGCCCGCTGGGACAGTGTCGAGACGACCACCACGGCTGCCGACCGTTCGACGGGCACGCAGGAGGATACCGGCCGTTCCGGGCGCCTGGCGCTGAGCTATGACTGGAGCAACGGTGTCATGGTCTATGGCAGCGTCTCGACCTCCTTCGCGCCCAATATCGGCTTCGTTTATGACGATCCGGCCGATGAGGCCACGCAGCGGGCGGCCCGCCCCACGCAGTCCACGCAGCGCGAGATCGGCCTGAAATACGCGCCCGAAGGCACGAACCTGCTGCTGTCCGCAGCCGTCTTCGACATCGATCAGCGCGATGGCACCGTGCTGGATGTCTCGACCGGCGAGAACCGGCAGCGTCAGTTGGACCTGAACAGCCGCGGCGTCGAGCTGGAGGCGCAGGCGAACTGGGACAATGGCTGGGGCGTGATCGCCAGCTATGCCCATCAGCGCGTCAGGATCGAGAAGGGCGCGGCGGGAACCGTGGGCAACGAACTGTCGGGCGTTCCGAACGATACGCTCTCGCTCTGGGGCAAGTATGACATCCAGTCGGGTCCGGCGGCGGGTCTCGGGCTGGCGGCAGGCCTGCGCTATGTGGGCGAAAGCTATGGCGATGATGCCAATGCCATCACCAACGACGATCGCGTCTTCGTGGATCTGGGGGTCAGCTACCAGCCGGCGCAACTGCCGGGGGTCGAGATGCAGGTGAACATCAAGAACCTGTTCGACCAGCAGAAGCAGACCTGCACCGCCGGATACTGCTATCGTGACGAGGGCCGCACCTGGACGGCAAGCCTGAGCCGCCGCTTCTGATGGCGCGGGACGCGAGGCAGCCCGGACAGGCTGCGATCCTGTCCGGCCTGTGGGCCGCCTATGTCGCGCAAAGCGTGATCGGCGGCCTGACCTGGGGCGGGCTGCCCGCCGTGCTGCGCGACCAGGGCCTGCCGCTTGACCGGATCGGCCTTCTGTCCCTGCTGATCGCGCCCTGGGCGCTGAAGGTTCTGTGGTCGCCGGTGATCGAACGGTGGCGGTTGCCCTGGGGCCAACCGCCCCGCAGCGCCATGCTGGTTCTGCTGTTCGGCCTGGTCGCCGTTCTGGGTCTGCTGGCCACCGGGGTCGTCGGTCTGGTGCCGCTGCTGCCGGCACTGGCCTGCCTGATGGTGGTGGCCTTCGCCACGGCAACCGCCGATATCGTCGTTGACGGCCACGCGGTTGGCGCCCTCGCGCGCAGCGGGCACGGCTGGGGCAATGCCGCGCAGGTCGGAGGCGCCTATGTGGGATCGGCGATCGGCGCGGGGCTTCTTCTTGTCATGGTCGCGCGCGTGGGGTGGACCGGGGCG
>NZ_JBDPNJ010000066.1:0-2937 GCF_039770665.1 Paracoccus sp. SSK6
GTCGAAGCCTACCTTCGCCGAGTTGCACAACGCTTTCTGCAAGGGCCTGTTCGGGGTCAATTGCTATACGGTGGACCGTGCTAGCAGAGAAGGTGAGCCTGTCGGGCGGACGAATGCAAACGCAGACATAGAACCGCAAGAAATTTTTGCCGGCATCATACAGCGCGACTGGACAGGCACGCTGTATCACCAACGTATCGCCGGGAAGCTGCGCGTCCGTAGTGGCAATGAGTTTGGCCCTGGCGGCAAGCTCTTCAAGGCGGCTGGCTTCGACCATGCCGTTGCCCCTGCCCCGATTACTTGGACGGAACCTGAAGGCCGCGTGGTTCGTGGCAAGTGGCGCGCCGACTTCGCCATAGACCGGGTTGCAGCTTAGCCACGACCGTAGTTAAGGCCGTGCTGCGCACAGAAGCTGCTCAGAGCATCATCGAACACTTGTTCAAGGCTGGTAGCGCCAGCTATCAAATACTTGCTGCCCTCAGCCAAGACCATTTCACGCTCTGACAAAGTGGGACTGTTAAACATGGTCAATCTGGAAGCTTCGTCAGTATAGCTTTCTGGCGTCCACCTATATTCCTCGACGATCCTCGTCTTGCATCTGCTGACCTCGTCCAAGCCGAAAACTCGATGCCGCAAATCGGGCATATCTTGGTTCGACGTGGTTTGTCTGCGGAAATGGTATCGGGCATGAAGGACTCGTGTGAAATGTGGTTTTGCAGATTGCCGACCGCTGCAAGAGTTCCTGTTGGATGGGGGCATCAGGAGGCCAATCCGTCAGCCCCATCCGGAACCACACTTGCGAGTCGAGTAACCCACGATGCTATTTAAAGGCAAAAAGCACCTGAACCTGGGCTTTGCCAAAAAATATTTTTGGGCCTTTGAGCCTCGGGCTTAGAACGTAACCGACACATAGTCATATAGATACGTTCAGCCGACTGCATCCTCGTTCAGTTCAGTGCTGCTTAGAACGTAGATCGTACATAGTCATATAATAGATGCTGCATCGTTTGACACGTCCGACTTCAGCAATCCCTAGAACGTAGATCGTACATAGTCATATGAATACGATCAATCGAACGCTATGCGTCATTGAACTTCAAGTCATCGAAGAAGATTACAATAGCACCTGCGGACTCGGCTTGCCCGAGGACGGACCGAGGCGTAGCGACAGCGAAGCGAGTGTTGATATCCGTTCATAGGGATTGTCGAACGATGATCGTTCAAAAGCCATCTTTGATACAGTGACTGCAAGAAATCTATAGAACCAGATAGAGGATCGTCGTTCATTGACTCCGATGCTATCCACAGTTCACTTCGTTCACGCGATTTCAATATGCTGATGAAGTCGAAAAGATGAATGATCGTCGTTCTGTTCGTTCATGTATCCGATACCAATAGGATGGACGATCCTCGTTCGACTGTTTCAATGATCGGATACCTGCCATCGCTTCGCTCCGGCAACTTCGTGCTTCGCACTCGTAGGTTCTATTGAAGATCATCAGGTGAAAAATCGTCGTTCAGTGACATCGATGGATGGCATAGGATCAATACTACATCTGAGCCTTGATGTTTTGGACGCAGGCGAAGGTTCGAGCTTTCAAGGTGTGATGACGCCAGTCGATCGTATCAGCCGTCTATGAAGCGCACATCGTCCATTGAACTATTTGGACCCAGTAGAGGGAGAGCATTTTATTTCCCAGACTGATGCCAAATGAATGCTTTTAGACGTTTTTATCGTCCATTATACGTTCGAGCATAGCATTAAATATATCATCATACATTGGAGGGAGCGAAATGATTACAGCTAAACAGTTCGACAAAGCCTTTGCTGAAGTCCTAGCGGAAACTGAAAACGATAAGCGAAATATCGTTCTGGATTTCCTAACAGGAATGCAGAACTTCATGGATGGAAACCTCGATGCTGAAATTGATGGTGCGACTGATGGAGGATTGTATTTGATCGAGCTGATGAACTCTCATTTGGATACGGTTGTCTACAAGCGAGTGATTTCAGCAATGGAAAAGGCTCATGCTGTTCTGATGAGCCTCGAAGCGTGAAGTGATCCGCAATCTGTATCCAACGCATCCTTTGCCCGACGAACGCATTGAAGAGATCATGCATGGTCGTCCTGAATGGCTGACCGATTACGTTAAGCTGATCCACGAACAGCGTCGAAACTTTCTGGACGATGTTGCACAGCAAATGGCTGATCAAGCCGCATAGAGCATTCAAAAAAATCTTTAGAATAGACCGCGGTTTGTCCGCAATCTCCACTGTGCTGTCATTAAATATATGCACAAGGGGAGAGCATCAATGATCAATCGATTCATCGAAGACAAGCATTCATACATCGAAGCATTCGTTATCGCTTTCACAGTCGGCACAATCCTGCAATACATATTCACCTGAGACATTCAACATGAATAGACGATATCTCGCAGCCAAAGGTGCGGCTGCTGAATTGGCATCCGAAACGACGAAGATACGGTCGGCAACAAAGCATAGCAGACTGACGCCGCTGGCAGTCCATCTGGCCCTGGACGTTCCGATAACCATCGATGGCGTCATTACACGGTTCTGCGCCCTGCATGGCAGCTACCTCCGCTTCATCGAGCGCGCACGGACCTGGCAGTTCTATCAGGTGGACCGGACCACGCAGGTAGGCGAATGGACGACCATCCAGACGCACAAGGTCGAAAGGCTCCTGGCTCAGCTGATCGACGGCATGAAAGCGGAGAACACTATCATCGTTGCCGCAGTCCTGAAGGGCATCATCAGCGAGAAGCCCAAGGACTACACGAAGACTCTGACGCTGTTCGTGGATGCCCTGGGATCGAACCTAGCGCAACGGAAGGCCATACTGCGCACACTGGAGGAAGAGCTGGCCTTCAACGGCAAGTACGTTGCACCTGAGAAGCCGAGCCTGCGCGTAGCAT
>NZ_JBDPNJ010000067.1:0-2760 GCF_039770665.1 Paracoccus sp. SSK6
TCCGTATATTCCTTGGTGAGCTGTTTACGCCCTCATCAGCCGGTACAGCCGGGCCAGCACCCAAGGCCTACAAGCGAGGCGCAGAAGCCGTCTTTCATGCAATCCTTGGCGCTTCGATAGTCGCTGCCTTAGCCTTGCTAGGCTTCAGCGTTGATTGGCTGGGCTGCGTCGTTGTCGCAGCCGTTTACTCGCTTAAGGAGATCGCTGACCTGCGCAACGGTGGCAGCTGGCTGGACAGTACCGAGGATACAGGATCGGTGTTTTTCGGCGCAGTCATGTACGGGCTGCCTTGTGCGCCGCTGGCAATTCTCTGCCTCGGGGTAGGGATCATGCTGCTACATATCCGACTTGGCAACGTCGACTGATGGTGCCAACCAGTTCGGCGCGATTGTGATTGCCCCTAACAGTCGCGCCGATACCAAAATCCCGTCTGTTCATAAATACGACGAATGATCAAAGATGGGACGGCAAATGCGTTTTCTGAATTATCCAGTCGAGATATGGATTGCCGTATCAATTGCGATTCTTGTTCGCCTTAAGACTTCAATGAGTCTTGGCTTCTGGGGTGCGTTGACGACAACTGTGGTGGGCGCGGGGGCAGGGCTTGTACTTCACCGTCCATTGTCTGCGCTGGTCGGAGTGACTGGCGATTGGGAAATCTTGATGGCGATTTTGATTGCGCTGACTTCCGAAAACCTAATGCAAGGGATTGTTCGCTGGTCGTCGCAAGAAGGTGCGGCGGGCAGATTGCTCACGGCATTCATAACCCGCGACCCAAGCGAACTGACGAAGATAGACGATTGATTACGTTGCGTTGGATGCGTGGCATAAATCAGGGCCGCTATGGGTTTCATAGTATCGTTGAGAAAGAGCTACATCTTTTGACATGTAAATAGACTGATAGAAACGGATTTCTGTACATCTTCGTCAGCTGCTGCGTCTGTCAATTCAGAATAGCCGCCATTGAGTGATTCAAAGTTTATCATCATCTGTTGGCCAAAGTGACCTGCGCAACTTTCCACCCTTTCAATCAGATCATCAGCGCATATTGGAAGGTCTAATTTCGTGCCGATGTTAAATGTTTCGTGTATGGCCCGTGCGTCTAGTTTTCCGTTTTTTACTTCAAGGAAAAATGGGGCGTCCGTATCGAAGTCCGAAGTTTGCCATGCTCCATCCTTATATGACATGCCTGCTGATTTAGTGAACTGACAGGCATAAACTCCGTCATATGAGGTGCTAGCGACTACAGGGGAGGCGGCAAAAAGCAGTAGCAATAAGGCCTTTTTCATATCTTAGCGATCCAATGCAGGTGGCTTCCTCGATTTTGCACACCCTAGCATTACAGTTGCATTCTTCTCTCCGCTCTGAATCAATGCGCTACCATGACTAAGTTAGGGATCATGGATGGCGGGGTTGTCGGTCGAAGAGACGCTGGAGCTTTGGGCTTCCTCGCTACGTGAAGTAAAGGCTCGAATTCGGCCGCTGTTTACGCAGGAACGGGTTGCGGCATCGGCCGGTCAGTTTCTCGACGGCTTGTTGGGTGAGGAACGGCGCAAGACGGGTTGGATGCGGGCCGAAGCGGCTGGAGATCCGGGCCCCTGGCGTCAGCAGGCGATATTGGGTCGTGGCCATTGGAATGCCGACGCCCTGCGCGATATTGTGCGGGACTACGCCGTGGAAACGCTGGCTGATCCCGAGGCGGTGCTGGTGATCGATGAAACCGGTTTTTTGAAGCAGGGCCACGCCTCCTGTGGGGTCGCGCGCCAATATACGGGGTCGGCAGGAAAGATCACCAATTGCCAGATCGGCGTCTTCGCCAGCTACGTCTCGCGGCACGGACATGCTTTTATCGATCGGGCCCTCTATCTGCCGAAAGCATGGGCTCAAGCCCCGGTCAGACGAAGCCGGGCCCATGTGCCCGAGGTGGTGGAGTTCGCCACTAAACCTGCCATTGCCCGCAGCATGATCGAGCGCGTGCTCTCGGCCAAGGTTCCATTTTCCTGGGTGGCCGCCGACAGCGTCTATGGCGTTGGCGATATCGAAGTAGCGCTACGCCGCGCTGGAAAAGGCTATGTCCTGGGTGTCAGTTCCAAGCACGCCTTCAATTCCTGGGGGAAAGCCTATGCCGTCAGCGGGACGGCCGGGAGCATCGCGGGAGACTTGCCGCCCGAGGCTTGGCAGCGTCTGTCGGCCGGCGCGGGCACCAAGGGCGAGCGGCTTCACGACTGGGCCTACCTTGATCTCGCCGATCTCGATGCTGGCGAATTTAATGCTGATCTCAGCGGCGTCTGGACCCGGGGCCTGCTGATCCGACGCAATATTGCCGATGGTGATCTGGCCTTCTTCACCACATGGTCGCCGCGGGGCACCACGATGGAGACGCTGGTCCGCGTCGAAGGGCATCGATGGGCGATCGAAGACAGCTTCGAGACTGCAAAGAATGAGCTCGGCCTCGATCATAACGAGACTCGCTCTTGGCATGGCTGGCACCGGCATGTTTCGCTGGTCATGCTGGCCTTCGCGATGATGGCCAGCATCCGCCATCATGCCAATGCCGCGCCGCCCAAAAAAACGATGCGCAAGACGAGGGCAGAACGCCAGAACTGATCCGCTGGTCGATCCAGGAAATCCGGCGCATCGCGAACCGCATGGCCCAGCGTCAGATCCAGGCAACTCAAATCATCGCCTGGTCAACCTGGAGAAGAGCCCATCAAGCCGCAGCAAGGCTCGCGCATATGCGCCTCAAATTGCAACTGTAAT
>NZ_JBDPNJ010000068.1:0-2730 GCF_039770665.1 Paracoccus sp. SSK6
GAATGGCTGCTTCAAGTCTGCCGTCAAGCTATGGCGCAGTGCGTTCAACGCGTCCATCTTGTCGGCGCAGTTTCCATGCGCCCTAGTCATCGTCACGCACCAATGCCAGCTTCCTGCGTTTTGCGCAGAATAGTACTGGACCCACCCTACCGGTTCTCCGTTCAGCAGGACCAGTAAGCTCTGCGCCGAGAAGCTACCATCCGGCATCCTGATGCGTGCGTATGTCCAGCGCGGTTCCTGCATATGAAGAACAATACAGGAACATGGCCGGGTTTGTGAAGCGGTCAGTTCGCTTGGCGTGCACCTGTTTGCGCTCTACATTGCCCTCGGAAGTCTTGGAGCGTGTAGATGTCGAAAGAGCTGGTCAAAGTTGATGTTTCAGTCCCAGGCGGCGAAATCGACAAAGCTGCTGCTGAGGTGCTGACCCGCGTATTAGGCGCACCAGCTGATGAGGCAGGCGGGGCCTTCGGTGACATGGTGGGCATGGTTCGCGACAGGATCAGTGCTTGGCGGCACATCAACAGGCTGCGGATAGCTAAGCAAACTGTTCAGAAGATCAAAGACGAGGGGCTTGAGCCAGGTGATCTGAATGCCTTGCCGCTGCGGGAGGTGCCTGCTGTTCTTGAGGCCATATCAGATGTGGATCAGGACGAGCTATCGGAGCTGTGGGCTGGCTTGTTGGCCGATGCCATGAGTCCGAAGAACCACCGATCAGCCGACAAGCATTTGGTCGCCGTGCTGAAGTCCATGACGGAAGAAGACGCTTTGCTGTTCAGCGCATTTGTAATGTCGGACGAACTAAGAAAGGTCATGTGGAGAAGGGGTAAGCGGGCATCACGCAAGATTTTCCAGCATAAGGATGATGGAGAGGAAGAGCTTAAGCGCCTTGCTGACGAAATGACCAAAGAGAGCGGCGAACTCATACAGGCTCCTCTTGACTACCTCCATGGCAAACTGGCGCCGCTCATGCCCGGTGAACGCTACCGGATCAGCGTCGAAAATCTAATTGAGCTAGGCTTGGTCGAGTACGGCGATAGCAATAGCCGAAAATCAGCTAGCACTCAGATTCCTAGCATACCAATGAGACACAATGGGGACCTGGGGCCTCTGGTAAGTTCGATAATGAAGGCGATTGAGCTTCCTGAGAAGAACATCGCGCGGTGGAGGAAATTTCCAGTTGAGGCCCCGCGCGGCTTCATACCTGCCTTTGCATTGCTGCTAACACCAAAGGGGAAGCGGCTGGTTGAGTCTTGCCAGATCAAGCTGCCGTCTGAGTTGGTAACACCGATTTTGGCATCTTTGGGCGATGAGCAAGAGTAGCAGCAATCACCAAAAGTTCTAAACTATGACTTCTAATAAAGGTGTAACCTATTGATTGTTCTTTGTAATGAAATAATTAACAAAGCGTTTCCAAACAGGTGCGGCATGTAATGGATCGGGGACAAGGGAATGACATATACGCGAGAGTCCGCGCAAGAGCTGGCCATGGCGGCCCTGGTCTATCTGGCGGAAAGGCCCGATCTGATCGGGGAATTCCTGGGCGCGACCGGCCTTCAGCCGCAGGATCTGCGCAAGGCGGCATCGAGCCCCGACATGGCGGTGCATGTCCTGGATTATCTGCTGGAGGACGACCGGCGGGTCATGGATGCAGCGGCCGAGCTTGGGGTTTCGCCGGGCGACCTGATGCACGCGCGCACCGCCCTGGCCGGTCCTGGCAGCTATGGCTGGCAGATCTGAGTTTGCGATTTGTTCACTTCTTTCGCCTAGTCCTGGCGGCGGAGGTGACACATGCACGATCTGGTCAGCCGCGCGATCGAGAAGTTCCTGCAGGGGGAATCGGTCCATGACATCGAGGCGGGGCTGCTTTCCCCGAAGCTGATGCTGCTTGAGGCTGCGCGGCAACTGGGCAAGCCGATCGACGAACTGGTCGAGGATCTGGGCGCCTGGCTGGTGCGGCAACACGAGATCTGGCGCTTGTTGCGCTTTTGCGGCAGCGATTTCCTGGATTTCCTTCTGCGGCTGGACGAATTGCCGGAACGCATCCGCCTTGTCACCGATGACGTGGATGTCCCCGAAATCGCCCTGTCGCGCAGCGCGGACGGCCTGGTCTGGGTGACGATCCCGGATGGCCCGCCCGGCTGGACGGCGCTTCTCAGCGGGTTGCTGCGGGCGATGGCCGACGACTATGGCACGCTTTGCGTCATCACCCGCAGCGACGAGGGGATCTGCATCGACGTGTCCGATTCGGCCTTTGCCGAGGCGCGGACGTTCCGCCTGTCAGCCAAGGCTGCCCAGGCATGACGCGCGCCCTTACCCTTGGCCAGGCCGCGCTGGATCGGCTGATGCCCATGCACCTGTTCCTGTCCGAAGACGGCGCGATCCGTTTCGCCGGTCCCACCATGCAAAAGCTGATGCCTCCCGGAGCGGCAAGGATCGAGGATATCTTTGTCGAGGCCAAGGGCGCCGGATGCGTGATGGGTTCGATCCGGGGGGCGGATCCCGGCAAGCGGCTTTCGCTGCGCCTGCGCCAGCACCGTCAGATTGTGCTGCGCGGCCATGTCGTGACGCCCGGCTTCGGGGGCCTGCTGCTGAACTTCGGCTTCGGCGTGTCGCTGTCCGATGCCGTTGCGGCTTTCGGGCTGACCGAGAGCGACTTCGCGCCCCCGGAACTGGCCTTGGAACTGATGTTCCTGCAAGAGGCGAACCGCGCCATCCAGGCCGAACTGGCCC
>NZ_JBDPNJ010000069.1:0-2514 GCF_039770665.1 Paracoccus sp. SSK6
GCCGCGGCAACGGCACGACGCCACGAGATCTCTCGTTCGCTTCTCACACGGTGGCGTCGCCTGGCCCGTGAGGGCCTTCTGATCGGCAATGCAGACCGGGCGCATTTCGCAGCGGTTGCCGTGACGCCGGAAGTCACCGCCGAGCCAGCAGCCACCGATGCGCAGTGTCGGGCGGATGGGATGGGCCATGGCCGGGTGGAGATCATCCTGCCGAACGGACGCCGCCTCGTGACCGCCGCATCGACCGAGACGTCGACCCTTGCGCGGCTCATCCAGGTGGTGGAACGGGCATGATCGCATTTCCGGCCGGCGCAAAGGTGTGGATTGCAGGCGGCGTGACGGACATGCGGAAGGGCATGAACACGCTGGCCTTGCAGGTGCAGCAAGGCCTCGGGCGTGATCCCTATGCCGGGGAGATATTTTGCTTCCGGGGACGCCGTGGCGATCTTGTGAAGCTGCTTTGGCATGATGGCGTCGGTGTGTCGCTCTATATGAAGCGCTTGGAGGCGGGCAAGTTCATCTGGCCGGTCAGCGGCTCAGGCGAGACGGTCCAGATTTCTGCGGCCCAGATGGGCTATCTCCTGGAAGGGATCGACTGGCGTAATCCGCGTTGGACGCAGCGCCCTGCAAAGGCGGAGTAAATCTCCTTCAGAGTTCTGTTTTACATGGGCTTACCCAATCCTGCATGGTAGATCTCAGCCATGTCAGATGCCACCTCCGAACTTGAGATGCTGCGCGCTGAGCTGGCGGCCACGAGGGCCGAACTGGCCCGCTCGAATGCCGTGGTGTCGGCATCAGAGGCGCTGATTGCGGGACTGAAGTTCGAGATCGCGATGCTCAAGCGCGAGAAGTATGGCCGCAGCGCCGAGCGCACCGCCCGGCTGCTCGATCAGCTTGAGTTGCAGCTCGAGGAGCTGGAAACAGCCGCGGCCGAGGATGCCATTCGCGCCGAGCAGGCCGCAGAGAAGGCGACGAAGGTCCGTGCTTTCGACCGGCGCAAGCCCGTCCGCAAGGCGTTCCCCGAGCATCTGCCGCGCGAACGGGTGGTGGTCGAGGCGCCGACGGCCTGCGCCTGCTGCGGGTCGGACCGGATCAAGAAGATGGGAGAGGATATCACCGAGACGCTGGAGGTGGTGCCGCGGCAGTGGAAGGTGATCCAGACCGTCCGCGAGAAGTTCACCTGCCGGAATTGCGAGAAGATCTCGCAGCCGCCCGCTCCATTCCACCCGGTTCCGCGGGGATGGGGGGGGCCAAGCCTCCTGGCCATGATCCTGTTCGAGAAGTTCGGACAGCACCAACCGCTGAACCGCCAAGCCGAACGCTATGCCCGCGAGGGCGTGGAACTCAGCCTCTCCACGCTCGCCGACCAGGTGGGCGCGGTGACCGAGTTGCTGGAGCCGCTGCATGCACTGATCGAAGCCCATATCATGGCCGCAGAGCGGTTACATGGCGATGATACGACGGTCCCGCTGCTGGCCCGGGGCGGCACGAAGACGGCCCGGCTCTGGACCTATGTCCGTGATGATCGACCTTTTGGCGGCACCGCCCCGCCGGCAGTGGCCTTCCGCTTCTCCCGCGACCGCAGCGGTGAACATCCGACCGGGCATCTCGCGGGCTGGCAGGGCATCCTGCAAGCTGACGCCTATGCCGGATACAACCAGCTTTACGACCCGAAGCGATTGCTAGGGCCTGTTGCATCGGCCCTGTGTTGGTCACACGCCCGCCGCAAGTTCTTCGAGCTGGCTGACGTGGAAGGGAATATCCGCAAGGGCAAGGACGCCAAGGAGATCTCGCCTATCGCATTCGATGCCGTCCGGCGTATCGACGCCCTGTTCGACATCGAGCGCGAGATCAACGGGGCTGATCCGGCGGATCGACTGGAGGCCCGGCAGCGCCTATCGGCCCCGTTGGTCGAGGATCTGGAGCGTTGGCTGCGCGGCGAACGCGCACTCCTGTCCAAGCACGCCAAGGTAGCCAAGGCGATCGACTACCTGCTGGCGCCGAACCATTGGCCGGGCTTCACCCGGTTCCTCGACGACGGCCGCGTCTGCCTGACCAACAATGCGGCAGAAAGATCGCTCCGCGGCGTGGCCCTCGGCAGGAAGGCTTGGCTCTTCGCAGGGTCCGAGCGCGGCGGGCATCGCGCCGCCTTCATGTATTCCCTGATCGGCACCGCAAAGCTGAATGACATCGACCCGCAGGCTTGGCTTGCCGACGTCATCGCCCGCATCTCCGACATGCCGGTCTCGCGCCTGCATGAGTTGCTGCCGTGGGAATGGTCCCAACCTGTCCGGCTATCAACGGAAGCTGCATGATGGCGCGGGTCACGCAGGTCTACAGCATCGATGAGGTCGCGAGGCGGATCGGGGAAAGCCTCGAGCTGATCGAAATCGTCAGTTGGAACGACGACAACATCGACTACGGCGAGATGATCCGTGTCTACGATGGCACCGACGAAAGCCTCGTCACCTTCACCGAACGAGGCATCGAGTCCCTTCAGGAGCTTCTGGCGGA
>NZ_JBDPNJ010000070.1:0-2280 GCF_039770665.1 Paracoccus sp. SSK6
TGTAGCGGGACAGGTCATTGAGACGGTAAGGCGACATCCAGCTTTACGAGGTGCCGTCTTGGCCTGATCGATTTCCGGCAGGTGGTCTGCCGGGGAGTGACGATGGGTCGTCTCGAGAACGAGGCGCGGACGGCAATGACGGTGTTGCTGAAGCAGGGCCATTCCCAGAGCGCGGTGGCGCGGATGCTGGGCGTGAGCGAAGGAACAGTGCGGTATCATCGGCGACGGAGCGCAGCCGGGGCCGTGGATGGGCGCACGACGCAGGTTGGCAAGGCAGCAGCGGTGGCCGAGGCGATTGCCCACTGGCGCAGTCAGCAGCCCGCGGGCCGGGTGAACCTGGCGGCGCTGCACGATTGGCTCAAGCGCGAGCATGGCTACGACGGGAGCCTGAAGTCGGTCCAACGCTATTGGAAGCGGACGTTTCCGGCACCGGCCATCCGGGCGCGGCGGCGGGTCGAAACGCCGATGGGGGCACAGGCCCAGGTGGACTGGGCCGAGTATCCCGGCATGGTGATCGGCAGCGAGACCGTGGATCTCGTCGCGCTGGTGGTAACACTGTCGTGGAGCCGCAAACGCGCCGTGGTCTGGGCACGGTCGAAGGACATGCTTTCGTGGCAGTCCTGCCAGACCGCCTGCCTGCAGCGGCTCGGCGGCGTGCCGGCGGTGCTGCGGATCGACAACGTCAAGACGGCGCTGTCCAGGGGCGCGGGAGCGTGGGGCACGATCAACGAGACGTATCGTCGTTTCGCCGCGCAGTTGCGCTTTCATGTCGACGCCTGCCAGCCGCGCCACCCGCAGGGGAAAGGCAAGGTCGAGCGCACGGTGCGTGACCAGCGGGAAGCGGTCGATCCGCGTGGCCAGGTGTTCGACAGCCTTGAGGCGCTGCAGGTCTGGACCGATGCCCGCCTTGAGGAACGTGCCCGCCATCTCCGCTGTCCCGCGACCGGCACCAGCGTCGCCGAGGCCTGGGAGCAAGAGCGTCGGCTGCTGACACCCTTGCCCGAGACGCTGCCGGAGCCTTTCGACATCGTTGTGCGCCGTCCGGTCGGGCTGGACTGCATGGTCCATTTCGAGGGGCGGCAGTATAGCGTGCCGTTCCGTTTCGTGCGGCAGGAGATAGAGGTTCGCGGCCTCGCCGGCCGGGTGCAGATGCTCAAGGACTGCGCGGTGATCGCCGAGCATCCCCGCGGCACCGACATGCTGATCCTGCGCAACGAGGCCCATTACGAGGGCGAGGACACCGAGCGCGTCCGCGCGCCAATGCCGCTTGGCCGGATGGGGCGCCGTCTGCAGGAGATCGCAGCCGCCAAGGTCCAGCACCGTTCGCTCGATCTCTATGCCCGCCTGGCGGAGGTCGCGCGATGACTGCTCCCCGGGTGAAGCTCGACATCGACACGACGCGGGAGAAGCTGGCCGCCTTGGGGCTCGGCTATGCCACCTCTGCACTGGAGGGTCTGCTGTCCGAGGCGGTGCGGGCCGAGATGCAGGCCCATGTCTTTCTGGACCGGTTGCTCGACGCCGAACGCTCCGGCCGTGAGGAGCGGCGCGTGCGCACAATGCTGAAGACCGCAAAGATCCCGACCGGCGCGACGCTGGAGAACTTCGACTTCGCGTTCCAGCCGGCGATCGAGCGCTCACGCATCGAGACGCTCGCCACCGGTGCCTGGATCCGCAACTCAGAGGTCGTGCTGATGCAAGGCCCGCCCGGCGTGGGCAAGTCGCATCTCCTGTGCGGTCTCGGCATCCGGGCGATCCAGCTCGGCTTCTCGGTCCAATACTTTCGCTTCGACGAGTTGCTGACCGCCCTGCGCGCCGATGCCCACCTGCCACCGAACCGGCTCAAGAAGCGCAAGTACATGTCGACCGCGCTGCTTCTGGTCGACGAGATGGGCTATGATCCGATGACGCGCGAGGATGCCAGCCTGTTCTTCCGGCTGATCAGTTACCGCTACGGCCGCGGCGCCATGATCATCACCACGAACAAGAGCATCCGCGACTGGACGGAACTTCTGGCGGGGGATGAGGTGCTGGCCACCGCGATCCTCGACCGGCTGCTCCATCATGCCCATGTCCTCAACATCAAGGGCCGCAGCTACCGGCTCCGCGACCTCGAGGACACCCTGAAGGCCTGAGCCAAGCCGACAATACTCTGCGGACCGCGGCCCCGGAGCGCGCGCCTTGACTCTTGGCGGTCAGCGCGCCCTCCGGGGCCGCTCCGTTGCACCATACCTCGTAACACTGGGTGTCGCCTTAGCTCGTAAAGGTGGGTGTCGCTTGACA
>NZ_JBDPNJ010000071.1:0-2095 GCF_039770665.1 Paracoccus sp. SSK6
GGTGGACGACTTTTACGCCGCCCGCAGCAGCTCCATGCCGCCGCTTCCGTGGCCTAATTTCTCACTGCCGTTCTCACCGGATCGATCTCACCCAGCGGAAGGATATCAGGATGCTGGTGAACGAGTGTCTGGATGTCGTCTTCAAGAAAGGCAGCCTGAGAAAGGACTGTCGTCAAGCTTCCGTCGGCTGGAATATAGGCTGGTTTGATCTTCTGGCGGGCCATAAACCGGTTCTCGTGAAAATGGGTTGCACCACGAAGTAGGCGATACGGGCTCGCTCCTGTCCAGCCAGATTGCAACCTTTAGTTGTTGATCTCCGTGGGCAGCGCGGACCTGTCAGCCCAACGCCTTGATGATGTCTGAGCCGAGCGTTCTCGTGTTTTTCGGATTGCTCATCGCGTTCAACACATCCACTCCGATGTCGCGGGCTATTTCGCGAAGGACAGGCAGGGCCTGAGGAAGTGTCTGCTCGCCTTCCTTCACCAGGATCGTCCCATTCTCAAGTTGGACCACCCGCAGATGCTTCCAGGTGGACGCTGCCACCTCCTTGAGGTCTTCGATCGGGTAAGAGGACGTTCGGGCAAGCGCACCGGACCGGTGGTTCATCAGAAGGCGAAGAGATCCGTTCGATTCACGAAGCAGAGGACGCAGTTCTTCGATCGTGCAGTTGAAGAGCTCGCGGATTGACGGCTCATTCTCTTCAACCTCGATCTGAAGGATCATCACGCGTGTGGCGTGTTGAAGCGTGCTGGCATTGAAACTGACATGGGTCGATGAGGTGATCGTCTTGACCGATATCTTCTCGCCCTCGGCCGAAACGACATCATAGCCGACCTGATTGACCGCCTTGGCCATCTGTCCGCGTGTGATCATGGCCGTGTAAAGTTCACCGATCCGACCTGTGAGATGACGCAATTCAGCAATTTGTGCGCCCCACGCCAGTTCCTTTTCAAACCACTGCAGAGCTTCACCGAGCGACCTGATGATCTGAGTTTGACTAAGGCTCATGGGTTCTTCTTGCTCTAAAAGACGCATGCCGTTTGAAGCAAAGGGGGAACGATCTGGCCATCCTGCTCGCCCGACGCATGATCTACGCAGCCCTGAGAAATTGCTAGTTGATCATAACCAGTTGAGATGAAAGAGCTCGTGCTCGGAAAAAGGCAGGAGGTGCTTATCATGGAAAAGTTTTCGATCACCAGGTTCGTGCCGCCGGTCCTACAGGAGTTGCAGGGTGATCGCCTGACTGCGCGCGAGATCGCTGTGAAAGTTTACGAGCGGCATCCGGAGGCCTGTGAAGCGAAGCGCCAGCGCAGCCGCGCTGTCGTGCAGCCGCTCGACAGCTACGAAGGGCTAATCCAGCAGATCGTGGCCGAGATCGGCGCCCAGCGGCAGCATCTCGAACGTCGGTTTGGCATCAAATCCACCGAAGAGCGACCGCGCAAATACTTCTATTCAACGAGCTCGGACGATGCGGATGTTCAGGCCTTCGAAGAGGGGGAAACGGTGACTGCGCCACTCAGGTTCGATGATCCCATAGCCGTATCGCCTGTGCCGCGAAGGACGATGGAAGCAGAGCTGTATCCGCTTCTCTCCCAGTTCCTGTTCTCCGAGTTGCGCATTTCGTCAAAGAGGATTGATGAAAAGCGCTCCCGCAACAGTCGTGGTCCTGAGGGCAACAAGTGGCTGTTTCCGGACGTGGTAGGCATTGAGAACCTGACCGCGGACTGGTCCGCCGAGGTCATCGACTGTGCCAAGGCTTATTCCGACCCCCGGTCGAAGCTCTACTCCTTTGAAGTCAAAGTGCTGCTAAACCGCTCGAATGTCCGCCAATCCTATTTTCAAGCCGTCAGCAACTCCTCCTGGGCAAACTTCCCCTATCTGGTCACATCGGAGATCCATGGGGACACCTTGGCGGAGCTCCGTGTCCTGGCCGGCACCCACGGGGTGGGTGTCATCAAGGTGAACGCCGGCAACCCTTCCGAAAGCGAGATCCTGATCCCGGCCCGCGAACGAACCACCGTCGACTGGAATAGCGCCAACCGGATCGCGTTCGAGAACACAGATTTCGTCGAGTTCCTGAACCACGTGAAGTACT
>NZ_JBDPNJ010000072.1:0-2074 GCF_039770665.1 Paracoccus sp. SSK6
GATGCTGTACACCACGATGACTACCAAGAGGCCCGGAGCATCATCGATCAACCTGCAAGGGACAGCCTCTGGTGGTTGATCGATACCTTGGGGGTGGCAAAGGCCAAGGAGATCGCGGAGGCGATGAACCGTGCCACCGGGCGAAACTTCGGAGCCGAGATGTTCAAAGAGGTCTGGTTCAGTTACGACCATGGGCGCGAACCTGCTGCGGCATAACAGACGCCCTGAAGCCTAAACATGAATGCGGCCCTGCTTGGACGAACCGAGCAGGGCCTTTTGCTGATAGGACGGATGGTGAAGTTCGTCCGCGCCTTCTACAAGACGCCAGCGGGTTGACGTGGCTCTCCGTTACCGAACATGCCCCAGGTGCGTTAGGGACGGTCAGTGCAGGAAAGCAGCGTCAAATCCAATATAGACGGCAGGGCGCTTAGTTGCCAGTGGGCTGCTGCGGGCCGTACGCCATCGGTTCGACCTTAGGACAGCCCGCCAAGAACCGTTCAAGCCGATGCTCAGCTTCGCTCATGTCGAAAGTATCGGCAACGCCGTTGAACCGGATGGCCAGCTTGCTGCCTTGCGCAATTGACTCTGCAAGCGGCTTGGAGACAGATGGCGGCCCTTGAAGATGGTCAAACGACATTCTGATCAATTTGACGCTTTGAGCGGGTGCCTTGTCGATCCGGTATTCGATCGTGTCCGATCCAATGGAGATGAATGCATTGTCGTTGAGAATGTGGACGCCGACTTCGCCGCCATTCTCTTCGAAGCAGATGAATTGCAGGAGGAAGGATTTCTGGTCGCTAAAAACATAGCTGCCGCTTACGATGTAATCCATTAGGGGATCAATCTTAGTCGCTTCTTCCCAGTTGGCCTTGGCCGCTGAAGTTGCTGCGGTCAGGGCAATCAATGCTCCGATAGCTATTGGTGCAAATGATAGTGCCATTGTCTCTCTCCTCTAATTTGCTCTTGCAATAATTATGAGCCTTGCTTTGCTCATTAAAAGAGCCATTCGCGGCTGCTGCCAAATTCAATCTGGGAAGGCTTGCTGATTGTCTGTCGAATGTGACAATCATTCCGACGTTAAATATGATTGTCGGAGCTAGACCTTCCGATGGTTTGTTTTCATGTCTCTCAACCTTCCCTGCTGATTGCGCGTTGTTCTCTCCTGGTTCAAAGCAATCAGCAGGGTTTTTTTGGCTTGCACTTCACATCCGCGTGAGTAGTATCGCCGGAAACTTTATGATGAGCATCGTCATGCATCCAATTGCTTTAGCTATGATCGACCTGTTGAGCTTAGGTTTGCTATTCTGGTTGATTCCGCAAACATTGATAAGGCTTCTCCGAGGGCAGCTGGCTGGTATTGATTTCAAGCCAGCACAGGAAGCAATGAAACATCTTCCAGGTGCTATTACAGGGACAGCCGCTGCTGCATTCGCGGTATATCTGTTCGGCATGAGCTACGAAGACTTTGCGATCAGTCGTGCCAAGGAGGTAGGCAACTGGTCTATGCAGCTTCGCGTATCAGCGATCCACTGCCCGCATCTGCCCGGCAAAGAAGTGCAAGGATCGCGCCGACTACCTGAAGCGCGCCAAGCCCGACGTAACGAAGGTCGATCCGCTTACTGGCGAGGTCTTCCAAGCGCGTCCGCACCAGCGTTTCAAAACGCCAGAGAACTGCCACGAATATCATGCTCGGGCTAGAGCGGGTCGCGTAATGGCGATCAGCAGAGCCTTCGAGACGGTCGTCTACAGGCTGGCTGCTACTGACATGGGAGCTGCATTCGGTTTCTACCAGTGCGTCTTTGACGTGATCACCAACAAGCATTCTGCAAACCCTGAAAGCATTGCGGAAGTCACGAAAGTTGTGTCGGCGGCAGACATCAACATCGGGGGTTCGTCGGTCGTGTCGCTGGTCCGTAGTCTAGCGACCTCTCCAGCTCACCTGTTCCCTGAGCGGACCATCCGCTCTGACGTCGGTGGTTTCGCAGTGATCCGCGACGCATCTGCTCGCAGGTTCGCTGTCAAAGCTAAGGCTGAGAAGCTGAACCGTGGCCGCTTCGTGAACAATGATTGGTCG
>NZ_JBDPNJ010000073.1:0-2033 GCF_039770665.1 Paracoccus sp. SSK6
GGCCGAACTGTGATGCGGCTCCTCCGCCATTTCCCCAGCCATGCCGCGCCGCCAATAGGCTGCAACCATGTGCCGGTCGCGCGGCATCTTCCAGATCGAACGGACGTGACGGCGGATGTCGCGGAATGCGTCGAACTCGCATCCGGCCCAGACATAAAGATCGCCGGACGGCTGCCGCCGGGCAAGCGCCTCGACCAGCAGCCGCGTTGTGCCGGGCGCGGCGCCACGCCGATGCAGCCACTCCACCGGGCCGGTCAGAACCTGTTCGTCCTCGGGACCGTCCACCTCGATGATCGCCTCGCACCTGCTGTCCGGCGACGCAGCCTCCAGCATCCGGGCGATGGCTGGCAGCGCCGTCTCGTCCCCCAGCAACAGCACCCGTGACGCCTGGGGGATCGCCCCGCCGCCCGGACCCAGCAGACCCGCCACATCGCCTGGGCGGCACGTCGCAGCCCAGCCACCGGCCGATCTCTCAGCGGTGGGATGGAGCACGAAGTCGATATCGACCTCGCCCCGCGCCAGATCGACATGGCGGATGGTATAGACGCGCGCCAGCACGGCATCCGCTCCGGTCGGGAAGCTTAGAGCGCCGCTGGCGGTGAGTATTGGCCAGACCGGCGGCAAGTTTGCGGGGCGATCTTTTGGGGGTAGCAGCAGACGGACGTGAAGCTCCTCCAGCGGCAGGTCTTCCAGGTCTGGAACAGCGAAGGTCACCCGCTGCATCGAGGGGGTCAGACGGCGCGAGGCCGTGACGCGCGCCTCGCGGAAGAAGGGCGGAGTGCCGTGGGACTGGCCATCGCCCTTCCAGTCAAGCTCAACGTCCTCTGCCAGATATTCGCGAATATGATCCACGAAGATCAGCTTCATATAGCTGAGGCCGATGGGGTTGATCCCCGCAGCCGCGACGAAAAGCGCCTCTCCGTCCCGCCGCACCTCGAAGCTGCCCAGCGGCAATTGCATCCGCCAGCGACCGGTTTCCAATCCCGTGATGTATTCTGGATGATCCGCCGCAAAGCGGAACATGGCAGCGGCGCCGTGAGGATGATCAAGCCGGGTATTCGCGTGCAGCATGGCGTCTCGGATGCAGGAGGTCTCTGGCTGCGGCAAAGCGTGGCTGGAACCCGTGTAACCCAAGACATGGCCAGCGGCCAGATCTTCAATGGCTATCCGGCCATGGTTCGCAAGTGGCGGCTGACACTCACCGACGACACCGGCCTCAAGGATGATCTGCCGCCCATCACGACCTGGCTCAACCCCCTGCTGGCGCTGATCATCGGGATGCAGGGGATCCTGTTCACCGCCTTCGAGCAGCTTCTCGCCGCAAAGATCGACGGCGCCGTCGTCGCGGGCACCTATGACATGGGCTTGGAAATCCTGCGGGCCGAGAGCTTTGCGGTCATGGACCGGCAGGTGATCCATACCCATCCGCGCACGGGGGCCGAGACCCGGCTGCTCACCCTCCGGCAGCGCGAGCGCAACCATCCCACCCCCGTCAAGGACGCGCGCTCCTGGCTGGAGCAGGAGCCAAAGGCGAAGCTGCTGATCAACGAACGCTCGGACGGGCGGTGGTCGAGATCCCTGCGACCAGCATCATGCTTGATGACGGCGAGATCATCCGCCGGATCCGCCTGATCTGGCCGATGGAGAGGGTCAATATCGCGGTTGACCGGATGGCCGAAACCGCCTGGGTCGCCGCCGATCCTGTCCCCTTCCGCAAGGCCTGGTGTTCCGAGGTCGCGGAGGTGCCGGAGTTCTCCGAGGCCGAACTGCACATGGTGACCGGCCTCCTGCTGCCGATCCGGAAACACCTGCCTGCCAAGTCCACGCGCGTCTACCGGTTGCAGACCGACGGAGGCGAACGGATCATCGGTCGCCGGGTTTCGGCCGCCTGGGCTGCATCCGCCAGCGCCGCCGGGCCGACCAGCCTGTCCGCAGAAGAGGCCTTCGCAGCGCTGACGGACGGGAAAACCATCCTCGATCTCGCCGAGAACCTGCAGTTGCGCCACGCGCGGGTGATGGGCGCCTGGGATCGA
>NZ_JBDPNJ010000074.1:0-1959 GCF_039770665.1 Paracoccus sp. SSK6
AATGGGCAAAACCGCTGATCTTGGGCAGCCAGGTGGACAGCGCTGGCACAAAGGTCAGGATCAGCAGCGACGCAATTGCCGCAACGAAGAAGGGTGGCATTTCGCGGACCAGCGCGGACGGCTTCTGCTTGGTGGCCGAGGCAACCACGAAAATAAGACCCCCCACGGGCGGGGTCATGAGCCCGAACGTCAGGTTGACGATGACGATAATGGCAAAGTGATCCGGCGCGATGCCGAGGTTATAGGCGATGGGCGCCAGGATCGGGACCAGGATCATGACCCCGGGAAGCGGGTCCATGAACATGCCGAAGAACAGCAGCAGCAGATTGACCATCAGGAGGAAGGCGATCGGCGACAGGTCCATCGCAATCACGGCATTGGCCATGGTCTGTGGAACGCCTTCGATGATCAGCACCCATGCAAAAGCGCGGGCCGAGGCGAGGATCATCAGCACGGCGACCGACATGATGGCCGAGCGCAGGAATGCCCCCCACAGATCCGCGAAGGTAAAGCCCCGATAGATGACTGCGCTGGCGATGATGGCGTAGAAGACTGCCACCACAGACGCCTCGGTCGGGGTGAAGATGCCGCCGCGGATGCCGCCGACGATGGTGACGATCAGGAGCAGCGCGGGAAGGGCGGCGATGGTGTTGCGCAGCATCTGCGAGGCCGGCGGGCGCGCCTCAAGGCTGCGATAGTTGCGCGTGCGGCTGATCCACCAGTTCACGCCAGCGATGAGGGCAGAGATCAGCAGGCCGGGCAGCAGCCCCGCCATGAACAGCGATCCCACCGAGACATTGCGGTCCTGCAGCGCGTAGATGATCATCGTGATGGAAGGCGGTATGATCGGGTCCACGACCGCCACCGAAATCGTCAGCGCGCCGGCATAGGCCCTGGAATAGCCGCTGCGCTCCATCATCCGGGCCATCATCGCCCCCGGACCTGCGGCCGAAGCCAGCGCCGACCCTGAAATCCCTGCAAACAGTGTTCCTGTCAGAACGTTTGCATAGCCCAGGCCGCCCCGCAAATGGCCCACGAATTGCGACGCGAACCGCAGCAACATGCGGGATATTGCGCCCGTGGACATGATCTCTGCCGCAAGGATGAAGAACGGGACCGCCAGAAGCGGAAAGCTGTCGAGACCGGTGAACATCTCCTTGACCACGACGACCATCGGATAGCGCCCGTCGATGGCCACCGCCGCAAAGGCCGCCATGGCAAGGCTGAATGCGATGGGAACCCCCATGATCATCAGGATCAGGAAGGCGACGATCATTATCTCAGCCAAGGGCACTCTCTTCCGGATGTTGCAGGCCGGCCCGCAGATAGCGCGGCGCCATCAATGCCAGATGAACGATCATCAGCAGAAAGCCGACCGGCATGGCCGCATAAATCCATTTCATCGGGATACGCAGCGCGGCAGACCGCTGGACCGCCATGCGGTTCATATAGTCGATGCCCACCCACACCATGAAGGCAAAGAAGCCCAGAAGCACCAGCAGGATCAGAGCGCGCATGGCGCGCTGCCACGGGCCAGGCAGCGCGTCCTGTGCATTGGTGATGGCGGCATGCGCACCCTCTCGCAGCGCAAGGCCACTGCCGAGAAAGGTCAGCCAGATCATCGAATAGCGCGCCACCTCGTCTGCCCAGCTCAGCGAATTGCCCGTGAGATAGCGACCAAGGACATTCCAGCCGAGCATGACCGACATCGCCATCAGCCCAAGCACCAGCACGGTACCGTTAAGCGTCACAAAGGCATTTTCGAGACGGCGCACCTGATCACTCGACCGCCTGGATCCGGTCCATCAGTTCCTTGCCGAACTGTGCCTCGTAGTTCTTGTAAGGCTCCGCCAGCGCGTCACGGAAGGCGGCCTTCTGCTCGGGCGACAACTCGTTCACCGTCATGCCGGCTTCCTGCATCTGGGCGACACCGGATGCGTCCACCTCGTCCACATAGGC
>NZ_JBDPNJ010000075.1:0-1787 GCF_039770665.1 Paracoccus sp. SSK6
GAATTATCATCAACGGCATCATTTGTCGTTAACGGGGGCCGGGCACAGCACACTGCTGCATTAGGGATATGAGTGGATTACGGCTCATCGGAAAAAGGACCGAGCCGCGGGTCATTCGGTTACATCGCCCGATGCCGTGATGGCGGACGTCGCTTGGGCTGACGGCTGATCGCCGGTCGGGGGCTGCGCGCCCGGCGGAATGGACAGGATTCGAAATAGGCTGTCCAGATCCGCCGAGATCCGAGCTTCGAGAAAATGGCTCTCCAGCATTGACCGCAGGCGACCCTCGCGCGCCAGCCGATACAGTTCCAGCGTCAAGCGCAGGTCAAGGTCGGATACCCTGCAATTCGAGATCAGCGTCGCGCCAACGGACCCGTTCCTCAATGCACAGTGCAGCGGCCGCGGACTGGCCGCCCCGAGGCGATGCTGGCCGCACTTGCGGCGCAGCCGAACCTGCGTCAGGTGCCGGGAGTGCATGAACAGATCCTGATCGATGGCCGCAGCGTGGATTTTCCGCGCCTGTGGGAAGTTCCCGAACGTGGTCTCGTGCTTGTGGTAACCCCGGGGATGATCATCACCCAGCGTTATGTCGCTTCCGAGCATCGGCCTGCTCGTAACGGCCAGACCGCGATAGTGCCGATGGACTGAGCTTTGGGCGCTGTGGGCCCAAGCGACGATCCTTGTCTGGGCGTTTCCGCAGAGCCTGCGGTGACGCTCTCATCCCCGAACTGGTCTGCGCAGTGGAACACTGCTCAGACCTCTGCGCGATCAGCAAACATGGGCGGATTGTCAGAGAGGCTCAGGTGGCCAGCGAGCCTGAGGCGCTGATACGCTGGATTAGGGAACAGGATGGAAGCGCCACCGCCATTGGGCTTGAGGCGGTCCGTTGTCGTAATGGCTGCACCGGGAGCTGACTGAGGCGAGACTGGAGGTCGCCCTGATGGAAACCCGACAGGTGAAGGGCGCTCGGAAAGCCATGCGGATCAAGACGAACCGGCGAGACGCCGAACCACATCGAGCACGCCAATGAGATGGGCACATCGAACCTGCATTGAACCAGCATCATGTTGGCGGCCTTCGCGCCGACCACGAGTCGAAGCATGCACCCGAAGGGTCTCAAACAAAGGCAGCGGTGCCAGCAGAACGATAGAGGCAGCCCCAAAACCGCTTATGTGTCCCGCCCCTGCTATAACTGCCCCATCACCGATCCCGGCCAGGACCGGTGATGGGGTGGGATACAGCGCAAAACACCTTGTGGCATGACCACGTCATCTAGCCGGCTGATGGCGTCTCTCCTCACCGTCTCGAACAGGTGACGGCAGCCCTTTTCTTGGGGACCGCGAAGCATAAGGAAGAGAGAGTGACATGATAGCAGCGGCGACACTGATCGGAATAGATGTCTCCCGTGACTGGCTGGAGGGCTTCTGTCTGCCGTGTGGCCGCAGGTTCAGGCTTCCGAACTCACCAGAGGGCCATATGCGCCTGATCGGGATCATTCAGGATCTGCCCGCGCCTTTGAGGATCGGCTTTGAAGGCTGTGAGGATCAGAAATCGATCCAGTGAATCGATTTCCCGAACAGCGGGGGTCAGGAGTGGGGGCTCTGGACACGGTTCGTCGGGGCCGGAATAGATGCTGCGCAATTGCCGCCGGCCCAGATCAAGGCTTTTGCCTTTTCCCGGGGGAAGCGTGCAAAAACCGACCGGATTGATGCCGAACTCATTGCCGGGTTCATGGCCTTCCGTCCTGAGGCGGGGACGGAAACTGCCGAGTCAAAGTTTGCGCGTTC
>NZ_JBDPNJ010000076.1:0-1739 GCF_039770665.1 Paracoccus sp. SSK6
GTAACTGGGGCAGATTCCGGGGCGGTGTGAGTTACACCCGCTGCGCGCCTACGAGATCGGGCAGCGGGAGGATGCGCTCGGCGGTCCCGTTGATTCCGAGACGGTCGCCGAGATAGGCAAAGAAGGAGATGCCGAGCTTTCGGCAGGTCTTCATCAACCCGAGCATGACGTCGCGTGCCTGACGGCCATCAGCGCTCATCGTGCCGCCCGAGATCCGGCGCTTGGTGACGCAGGTCCGCAGGTCGTTCTCGGAGGCATTGGTGTGGAGCGGGATCTCGGGTCGCTCCAGCACCTTCAGCAGTTCGGCTTTTCGCCTGTGCAGGCGAGCGAGCAACTGACCCAGTTCCTTGTAACGGGTGCGTTGCCCGAAGATGTTGTCGAAGCGTTCGGCGAGGACGGGCGCCTCTTTCGCGGACGGCTTTTGCTTCCAGAGCTTCAGATCACGGTAGAGATCCCAGATCTGGTCTCGGACCCTTTCCAGCTTGCGGGTCTGCTCGGGTGTTTTCGGCATCAGCTTTTGCAGCAACCGCTCGGCATGAACCCAGCACAGGGCATGATTGGGAATGCGGAACTGTCCGGCATCGTCGGACACAACCACTGTGTTGCCCATCAACCCGTGATGGCGCACCGCACCCCACAGGGCAGCTTCGGTGATCTCGCGCACCAGGGTGCGGTCGAAGACATCCAGGCGCAGCCTGACCAGGTGATCATACCAGGCCATCTGCGAGGCAAATGAGGTCTTGGGGTGGGCCGCAAGCTTGTCGATGACATCCGGTGCCACCTTTCGCTGGCGCATATAGTCGAGTGCCGCATCGTTGATGATGTAATCTTCACACCCGGCCCGCAGCAGAGACAGGAAGTTCAGCCGTGACTTCGAGCGGCCTGTGCGAAAGACGCTGAAGCGAGTGCCGCCGATCTGCGTGGTGACTTCGTCGCGGTGAGCATGTCGGGCACCGGTGTCATCCACGCTGATATAAGGCGCGGTGGCGAGGCCTGCCCGCAGGATCGCCTGATCTTCTGCCACAAACCCATCCAGATCGGAGGTCAGGATCCGCACCACCTGACGCTTGGAGATCTCCATGCCGATCCCGTTCAGGATCGCGGTTAGCCGCTCCGTCGTCACCTGCCCCTGGGCATGAAGCGCGAAACAGAACCGGCGCAGGTTGGCGCCAAAGCCGCCAAGCAGCCCCTCCGGCAAGGGCGCGATGACCTTTTTGCCCTCCGGTGTCAGCCAGCGCTCCCGCCGATAGCGGATGAGTTCCGCCGAGATCGACAGGTCACGAACCAGGATGGTTCGATATCCCTTGAAGCGCGACCCCGGAGGGGCTGCCGCAGTCAGCACCTCCTCACGAGTGACGCGGTCCTTGTCGCGTTTCGGGCCACGCCGCCGCCGTTGACCGCCGCTCTTACGGACCTCCTGGTCCGTGACCTTGTCCATGCCGGAGGGTTTGAACGGAGGCCGCGGCGGCAGGTTCTTCAGCCGGGCAATCTCATCACGCAAGTCCTGGTTCTCGGCTTGCAGGGCGGCCCGGGCCGTCTCGGCTGACGCGAGCTGATCGCCGAGGTGGGTCACCTGGTCCTCGAGCGATTGAAGCCGTTGCAACAGATCACCGACGAGCCGACGCAAACTCTCGGCGCTCAATGTCTCAAAGGGATCATCCGATGACAGGCCCATACGATTTTGAATCAGACCGAGATCACGAACGCAACACCTGTGCCCCGCAATCTGCCCCAGTTAC
>NZ_JBDPNJ010000077.1:0-1404 GCF_039770665.1 Paracoccus sp. SSK6
TCCCATGTGTGGATACCTCGGTCGGTGCAAGCTTTCTTTTGAACGGTTCGGACATGTGATCGGGTACGGTCATGTGTCAGGCCTCGATGTGCGGCTTTGACAATGCCGCGGGCCGGTATGGCGATGCGAAGGCTGGGTCCATATCAATGAGCCCGAGCTGCAAGCTCTCTGGGAGTGCCTGGTTTCCCCAACCTCGATCTGGTCGATCGTTTGTCCTTACTGTTCAATGTCCGTCTCACACCTGCCAGCCCTTACCCGTGTCACACGGCGAGGGCAGGGTCTCGATAATCCTCCTGTTTCGTCATCACCGCCCAGATCGCGCGGGCGGTCTTGTTTGCCAAGGCGATGGCGACCAGCATCCGGGGCTTGCGCGCCAGCATCTGCTCGAGCCAGGATCCCTTGGGAGGGCCGTTCTTGACCGCCCATCTGACCCGGGTCATTGCGCCGATGATCAACAGCCTTCGGATGTCCCGTTGCCCCATCTTCGAGGTGCGCCCCAAAATCTGCCGGCCACCTGTCGACTTCTGAACGGGGACGAGACCCAGCCAGGCGGCAAAGTCGCGTCCTCTTCGGAACCCTTCCATCGGGGGAGCGAAGGCCTGGATCGCCATGGCGCTGACAGGTCCAACGCCTGGGGTCGTCTGCAGGCGGATCGTCTCAGGGTCTGACTTCGCCTCGTCCTTCAGGCGTTTCTGTATTTCTCTGATTTTGTCGTCGAGAATGCCAATCTGCTCGAGGTGCAGACGGCAAAGCTCGATGACGCCCGATGGCAGGTCGCTCTCTGGATCTTCGATCTGCGCCTCAAGCCTCCTGACGAATGTCCGTCCGGCAGGCGCGATAATGCCGTACTCCAAAAGGTGACCCCGCAACGCGTTGATGAAGGCGTTGCGCTGACGAACAAGCAGATCACGTGTCTTGAAGACCATCGATCGGGCCTGCTGCTCTTCTGACTTCACGGGCACGAACCGCATGGTGGGGCGCACCACGGCTTCTGCAATGGCCTCGGCGTCATTCGCATCGTTCTTCTGGCGCTTCACAAAGGGCTTCACGTAGATCGGCGGGATCAGGCGCACCTCGTGGCCCAGCTTCAGGAACTCTCGGCCCCAGTAGTGCGACGAGGCGCAAGCCTCCATGGCGACAAGGCAGGGCGGTTGTTCGGCGATGAACCGAAGGAGTTGCGCCCGCGAGAGCTTTTTGCGGAAAACCGGCTGTCCCGACGCAGTCGCGCCGTGAAGCTGAAAAACCGACTTTGCCAAGTCGATGCCGATGACTGTAACCTCTTCCACGGATACCTCCTCCATGCTGGTGCTTTGCAACATCACCATCTTGGCACATCGCGATGCCGTTTCGGGGTGAGGTATCCACACCATCAATGGCCGAACTCCTGACGCTCGGCAACGGCCG
>NZ_JBDPNJ010000078.1:0-1376 GCF_039770665.1 Paracoccus sp. SSK6
GTTCTCTAATCGCCTTCGTCAAGGACTGACCTTTCTACGTTTCATCCTGCGCGCCGGGCTCTGTGGTTCTCTCCGCGGTCACCGCGCCGGATGCCGCATGTTTGCGTTCAGGGTCGGGTGGATCGAAGTGGTGTGCGCGGTCTTTGCCGCAGTCTCGGGAACGATCTCACCCGCGCCGCGCGTCCCGGCTGGACGCATTCTGTTGCGCTTATGTCAGCGACGGTGCAGCTGTGCGACTTTAGGCCATCGCTGCTTCCTCCTGGAAGGGCGTGTTGGTGCTCCACATGGCATGTAGCGTTACGGCCAGCTTCCGCGCCAGTGCAACCTTAGCCTTCCGTGGCCCGGTTCTGTCGGCAACTGTCTTTGCCCAGTTGCGCAGGCGGGAGCCGCCAAGCTTCCGGCAGAAGATTGCGTTTGCTGCTTCGAACAGGCATTTCCGGGTAAACCTGTCGCCGCGCTTTGACACCCGCCCGTTCCGGCTGATCTCCCCCGACTCATATCGCTTCGGCGTCAGACCGAGATAGGCGCCTGCGCTGGAGGATCGCCGGAACCGCGCGGCGTCGTCGAAGGCTGCAACAACCGCCATGGCGGTGATTGGTCCGACACCGGGGGCGGTCATCAGCAGCCTGACTGTCGCATGCCGCTTGGCGATCGCACGGATCCGGCTGTCGAGCGCGGCAATACGGGCCAGGATATCACGCCGGGCATGGAGCAAGGTCTCAAAGATGGGGACAAGATCAGGGGCAATTGCCAGTTCCTTTGAGATGATCTCCTCCGCACGCCGCTTGAACCCGCCAACCCGTTTGCCGAACATGACGCCAAAGGTCTTCAGCAGACCCCGGATCTCGTTCTCCAGCTTGACCCGCATGCCAACCAGGGTCTCGCGCGCCGTGAGCATTGCCCGGTTGGCATAGGCCTCATGGCTCTTGATCTGCACTGCCTTGAACCAACCAGTGCGAACGATCTGCGCCAGGCCTCTGGCATCATGCCGGTCGGTCTTGTTGGGCATCATCTTCAACACCCCGTTCGCGTGTCGCGCATCTATGCAGATGATTGGCACCTGCCGTGCGGTCAGCGCGTTCCAGAGCCAGACGGCCAATGGTCCGGTTTCCATGCCGACCCGTTGGAGGCCATCCCCCCGCGCCATCAGCCAAGCGGCGATCCTGTCTGGGCAGGTTGGCACTTTTGCCTCTGCCAGGATCGTGCCGTCCTGACACACCATGCAGATCGCCGTCTCCTCCTGCGACACATCCAACGCAGCAAAAACACCCATCGTATCCTCCATGTGCAAGACTTCGGCGAATGCCAAAGCAACGGAGCCATACTGCCCGAAGCAACCAAAGCAGTGGGGCGTGGCGATTACGCTAAGTGGTGTA
>NZ_JBDPNJ010000079.1:0-1307 GCF_039770665.1 Paracoccus sp. SSK6
GCCCCATGAAAAAAGGCCGCCCCCTTTGCGGGAGCGGCCCTTGATGCTTGGGTCGTATGGTGGGGTTTTACCCCACCCTACGGGGCTTCGGCGTAGGGTGGGGTTTCCCCCGCCACACCCGCCTCACCCGATCACTTCAGGATCTTCGAGACCACGCCGGCGCCGACGGTGCGGCCGCCTTCGCGGATGGCGAAGCGCAGCTTTTCTTCCATCGCGATCGGGGCGATCAGCTCGACCTCGAACTTCAGGTTGTCGCCCGGCATCACCATCTCGGTGCCCTCGGGCAGCTTCACCGTGCCGGTCACGTCCGTGGTGCGGAAGTAGAACTGCGGACGGTAGTTGGCGAAGAACGGCGTGTGGCGGCCGCCTTCCTCCTTGGTCAGGATATAGGCCTCGGCCTCGAAGTGGGTGTGCGGCTTGACCGAACCCGGCTTGCACAGCACCTGGCCACGCTCCACGCCGTCACGGTCCACGCCGCGCAAGAGCGCGCCGATGTTGTCGCCCGCTTCCCCGCGGTCCAAGAGCTTGCGGAACATCTCGACGCCCGTGCAGGTGGTCTTGCGGGTGTCGCGGATGCCCACGATCTCCAGTTCGTCGCCGACGTTCACCGCGCCGCGCTCAACCCGGCCGGTCACGACCGTGCCGCGGCCCGAGATCGAGAACACGTCCTCGATGGGCATCAGGAAGGGCTGGTCCACCGCCCGCTCGGGGGTCGGGATGTACTCGTCCACGGCGGCGATCAGCGCGCGGATCGAGTTCTCGCCGATCTCGGGGTCGCGGCCTTCCAGAGCGGCCAGGGCCGAGCCCTTGACGATCGGAATGTCGTCGCCCGGATAGTCGTAGGAGGACAGAAGCTCGCGCACCTCCATCTCGACCAGCTCCAGCAGCTCCTCGTCATCGACCTGGTCCACCTTGTTCAGGTAGACGACCATGAAGGGGATGCCCACCTGGCGGCCCAGCAGGATGTGCTCGCGCGTCTGCGGCATCGGGCCGTCGGCGGCGTTCACCACCAGGATCGCGCCGTCCATCTGCGCCGCGCCCGTGATCATGTTCTTCACGTAGTCGGCGTGGCCGGGGCAGTCCACATGGGCATAGTGCCGGTTGGCCGATTCGTATTCCACATGCGCCGTCGAGATGGTGATCCCGCGCGCCTTTTCCTCCGGCGCGCCGTCGATCTGGTCATAGGCGCGGAATTCGCCGAAATACTTCGTGATCGCAGCCGTCAGCGTCGTCTTGCCGTGGTCAACGTGACCAATCGTGCCAATGTTGACGTGCGGTTTCGTCCGTTCAAACTTTGCCTTTGCCAT
>NZ_JBDPNJ010000080.1:0-1246 GCF_039770665.1 Paracoccus sp. SSK6
TGACCTGCCCCCCGGTCGTCCCTCGTTCATAACGAGAGTCCTTGGGGTTGATAGTTTTCGGCTTCGGGTGTGGCAAGCGCGCCGGGCGCGTTGCCATCAAATAGCTCGAGCGCCCGGCGCGCTTCTGCGGGCGTCTTGTTGCTCAGCGAGGAATGGGGCCTGACGTGGTTATAGTCGTAGCGCCAGAGAGCCAGCTTGCGGCGGGCATCGGCCAGGCTATCAAAGATCTCTTCGTTGAGGCACTCATCGCGCAGGCTGCCGTTGAATGACTCGATGTAGCCGTTCTGCTGCGGCTTTCCGGGATCGATGTAATGCCATTCTACGCCGTTTTCGTTGGCCCACTTCAGGATGGCCTTGCTGGTGAACTCGGTGCCATTGTCACTGACAATGCAGGCGGGTTTTCCATAGATCCTGACAAGAGCGTCGAGCTCCCGCGCAACTCTGGCCCCCGAGATACTGGTATCGGCAATCAGACCAAGGTTTTCGCGGCAGCAATCGTCGTTCACGGCCAGAATGCGAAACCTCCGGCAGGCTCCAAACGTGTCCGACAGGAAGTCCAGCGACCACCGCTGGTTCGGCAGCAACGGCACTGGCATGGGGCTCCGGCTGCCGCGCGCCCGCTTACGACCGCGCCTGCGGCGCACCGACAGACCCTCTTCCCGGTAAATGCGGTAGAGCTTCTTTTCGTTCATGACGATGCCCTTGCGCTCCAGCATGATGCCCACGCGCCGATAGCCGAAGCGGCGACGCTTCTCGGCAATCTTGTGCATCTCCTCACGGATTTCCGGGTTGTCGGGCGGCCGTTCGCGCCGCACCGTCTTCGGATCGACACCGATCAGGACGCAGGCCCGGCGTTGAGAGATCGAATGATCGCGCATTGCCCGCAACACTGCGTCCCGCCGTTGCATCGGCGCCGTCAGGGTTTTCCCAAGAGGTCCTTCAGCACTACGTTGTCGAGCATCGTATCGGCCAGCAGGCGCTTCAGCTTCGCATTCTCGTCCTCAAGCTGCTTCAGCCGTTTGGCATCGGACAGGTCCATCCCGCCATATCTGGCCTTCAGCTTGTAGAAGGTTGCGGGGCTGAGCCCATGTTTCCGGCAGAGGTCAGCAGTGGGCAAACCAGCCTCCTGCTCTTTGATCATCCCGATAATCTGCGCCTCGGTGAAACGGCTTTTCCTCATCTCGTCTGCTCCTTCAGGTTGGGCAGACTCTACATCACAGCGAGGGAGCTTCCGGGGGGCAGGTCA
>NZ_JBDPNJ010000081.1:0-1245 GCF_039770665.1 Paracoccus sp. SSK6
ACTCAGGTGCTGGTAGTGGGAAGCCATTCGCCAACCTCAATGCAAATACCTGTATTACTTTGGCATTTGCACTTCGTTTGTGAATCCACCCGGCTATACCCCTGACCATGATAATCGGATTTATGGAACAATACCACGGCGCATCAGGTATTTGACGGAAGCTCATCAACTGGTCTTTTCAAGCTGTCCAAGGGTATGACCGCGCCATGACCACCGGACTACCGTCGCGTCTGGATGAACGTTCAGGGGCCGGTCAGAGTGCCCAGACCACGACAGCGTGTCTCCTCTACCTGGCTGAATCTGCCGACGAGACCCCATTGGCAAGGATGCATGAGCGTGTCACGGTGTCGGCCTAAGGACCTGAATTCCTGCCACTCTCGCGCCGATGGCCGAGGAGATCAGAGTCTCATCGGAAACACGAGGACATATCATGACTGCCGAACGCACACGACGGATCCAGGAACGGGCTCATTCCCTCTGGGAGCAGGAAGGCCAACCCCATGGCCGGGATGCGCAACACTGGGCACAGGCGGAACGCCAGATCGACGCGGAAGACGCTGCACGCGCGTCCTTTCCGGCCGAGACAACCGCAACGCGCCGCCAGCCGAAGCGCAGGGCTGGGGCGAAAACGGCTGCGGACACCTCGGGCGCCAGCGGTGGCGAGGCAACCGGTGCGGCAGCTGAAGCCTCGGCGGAGGCGCCAGTAAAGACCCGGGGTCGCAAGCCAAAGGCAGTCACGGAAGAGGGCGCAGAAGCGCCTAAAGCGCGGCGCGGACGCTCCTCCAAGGTGGCAGCCGAAGCATCAGCGGATGGATCGGTTAAAGCCAGAGGCCGCAAACCGAAAGCCGCAGGGGAAGACGGCGCTGAGGCGCCGAAGCCAGCACGGGGGCGCAAAGCAAAGCCAGCGTCTGAAGACGGGTCAGTCAGTTCAATGCCGAACGGTGATGCTGAGCCAAAGGCCGCCGTCGTGGAAGGGAGCACGGAGCCCAGCACGGCAGGGACTCAGGATGCGGATCTTGCTCAAGAGCCCACGGAAGCGGTCGAAGCCTCCCGTACGGCTGAATGAGGTCTTCCTTCCAGCTGCTGATGGAGATTGCTTCCGCATAAGGAGCCGGCGTCAAGAGCAGATGCACATTCTTCAGGGAAGGTCCTCGCTGCTCGTAGCGGCAGTGAGGGTCTTTTGGTTTCGTTGCGGTGGAGGTTCGCTCACTGACGGATGTCAGCACAATGACAGATTGCGTCACA
>NZ_JBDPNJ010000082.1:0-1206 GCF_039770665.1 Paracoccus sp. SSK6
GCATGGGATCGAGCACAGGCTGACGAAGGTAAGGCATCCCTGGACCAACGGCCAAGTCGAGCGGATGAACCGCACGATCAAGGAGGCAACCGTCAAACGCTTCCATTACGACAATCACGATCAGCTGCGAACGCACCTCGACGACTTCATTGCAGCCTATAACTTCGCCCGCCGGCTCAAGACGCTCAATGGCCTCACGCCCTACGAATACATCTGCAAGGTCTGGACTTCAGAGCCAGACAGATTCATCGTCGATCCGATCCACCAGATGCCGGGACTGAACACCTAGTACAAAAATTAGTACTCGAAGAGAGGATCCCAACGCCTGTCCCGATAGGATTCAAGCAGGCCGCGGTCCAGCAGGTCCTTAAGCACGTTCTCCATTTCAGCTAGGATCGATCTGATATTCTCAGCCGCAGCACTGTTATCTTGCACCAAACCAGCAGTCAGAACTTCGATAAAAGCTTCCCAGCTGCGCAGCGACCAGAAGTGGTGGTTCATTTCAGAGCGTGAGCCCTCACCACTTTTAACTGCCTCTTCCATGGCCTTGTCATGAGCAGAACTGTAATCTTGCGAGATGTGCTCAGCGTAACGGATCAGCTTTTTCATGGCTTCCCCCCAGACCTCGTCAGACCGGATCTTGCTGAGCATCAGCCACTCATTGCTGCCGGGGGTCTTGGCTTGCCAGAAGGTCCAGCCATTCACACCACCTTTGGTGATTTGGTAGGCGGCTTGAGAGGGGCTGCTCATGGCGTCGCCGCCTTGAATCCATTCATTGCGAATGATCTTGGCCGTATACTCGCGCCCCTTATACTCGGCCCGCAGTTCCGTGCCATTGGGCAGGTTAACTCCTTTCCATGTCCAGCCGGGTCCGCCATCCTCAGCTTTGTCGACTGGATTTAGCCCGAGAAGATCTCGCAGCACATCGTTCTCGGTGACCTCCTTAGACGCTCTTCGAGCTGTAAGGGCTTGCCATACTTGAAAATCGACTTCGATCATTTCCATCTTACACTCCTGCAAAACTTCCGTGAACTCTCAAAAATCTGAAAATCCTGAGATCATCAGTAATTTCAGAAATAAGGTGTGTCAACAGAGATTGTCCAAGGTTGTTGGACCATTTCCTGCTAGGGACAATCGACAGGCCAAGCTGAGCGGACCTGCGGGTGATGATCGTTTGCGGGGAAGCCCGGTTGTCCAGCCTCGCGC
>NZ_JBDPNJ010000083.1:0-1168 GCF_039770665.1 Paracoccus sp. SSK6
CGGCTATAGTTCCGCGCTAGATAATCCGATTTATGGAACTATAGGACGGCACACCAAGGGTTTGCGCGCTAATTATCCTGCTCTCTTCTTACGGACGATCATCAACTGGTCTTTTCAAGCTGTCCAGGAGTGTGGTCGCGCTATGACCACCGGGCTACCGTCGCATCTGGATGAAAGTTCAGGGGCTGCTCAGAGTGCCCAGACCACGACGGTGTGTCTCCTATGCGTGGCTGGATCTGCCGACGAGACCCCATTGGCAAGGATGCATGAGCGTGTCACGGTGTCGGTGTAAAGACCTGAATTCTCGCCACTCTCGCGCCGAGGGCCGAGGAGATCAGAGGCTCATCGGAAACACGAGGACGCATCATGACTGCCGAACGCACACGACGGATCCAGGAACGGGCCCATTCCCTCTGGGAGCAGGAAGGCCAACCCCATGGCCGGGATGCACAACACTGGTCTCAGGCAGAACGCGAGATCGACGCGGAAGACGCTGCACGCGTATCCTTTCCGGACGAGGCAACCGCGACGCGCCGTCAGCCGAAGCGGAGGGCTGGGGCGAAAACGGCTCCGGACACCTCGGGCGCGCGCGGCGGCGAAGCAACCGCTGCGGCAGCTGAAACCTCAGTAGAGGCGCCAGTAAAGACCCGGGGTCGCAAGCCAAAGGCAGTCCCGGAAGAAGGCGCAGAAGCGCCTAAAGGGCGGCGCGGACGCTCCTCCAAGGTGGCAGCCGAAGCATCAGTGGATGGGCCGGTGAAAGCCAGAGGCCGCAAACCGAAAGCCGTAGGGGAAGACGGAGCAGAGGCGCCGAAGCCAGCACGGGGGCGCAAAGCAAAGCCAGCGTCTGAAGACGGGTCGGTCAGCTCAATGCCGGCCGGTGATGCTGAGCCCAAGGCCGCCGTTGCGGAAGGAAGCACGGAGCCCAACACGGCAGTGCCTCAAGATGCGGATCTGGCTCAAGAGCCCACGGAAGCGGTCGAAGCCTCCCGTACGGCTGAATGAGGTCTTCCTTCCGGCTGCTTCCGCATAAGGAGCCGGCGTCAAGGGCAGATGCACATTCTTCAGGGAAGGCCTTCGCTGCTCGTAGCGGCAGCGAGGGTCTTTTTGTTTCCTTGCGGTGGAGGTTCGCCCACTGACGGATGTCAGCACAATGACAGATTGCGTCACG
>NZ_JBDPNJ010000084.1:0-1087 GCF_039770665.1 Paracoccus sp. SSK6
TAGCTGTCTGATTGCGGAACATCATTGGGACGAGGTAAGCTGGGCCATTGCTGAACATGCCTGGCGCTTTGAACCCGTTCTTGCCGAGGTGACGTGATGATGCAGATCCATCCCCAAGCCCGGACCACACCGGCTGTGCGGGCTGAAATCGCCCGCTCAACCGAGCCCACCAGGATCCTGGCCAGGCGCTACGCCATCAGCGAGGAGACCGTTCGCAAATGGCGCAAGCGCGGCGAACAGGCCTGCCAGGATCGGTCGAGCCGGCCAAACCGACTGCCGTGGCGCGTGACAGAGGAAGAGCGTGCGATCATCTGCGCCGTGCGCCGCGCAACGGGCTTTCCCCTCGATGACCTGACCTTTGTGCTGCGCCACTTCCTGCCGCATCTCAACCGCGACAACATCTATCGTGTCCTGAAGGCTGAAGGCCTGAACCGACGCCCTCCAAAGCCATCAACCCTGCCTGCCAAAGGACAAGGGCGCTTCCGGGACTATGATCTCGGCTATGTCCATATCGACATCAAGCACCTGCCGAAGCTGCGGACGGCCGACGGAGCAGTGCGCAAGCGCTACCTGTATGTGGCCATTGATCGCTGCTCCCGCTTTGTGCATCTCGCCGTTTACGATGCCGAGAGTGCCGCCAACGCGGTCGCCTTTCTCGCTGAGGCACAAAAAGCCTTCCCGTTCCGGATCACTCATGTGCTGACGGATCGCGGCTCCTGCTTTACCGCCGAGGATTTCGAACGCGCCTGCGCGAAACTCAAGGTCATTCGCCGCACTACCAAGCCCTATACCCCCCAGACCAATGGCATGGTGGAACGCTTCAACGGCCGTGTTGCGAGCGAAGTTCTCGGCATCACTGTCTCCAGCCATGCTGAGCTGGAAGTCCTCCTGACCGGTTTCAACCAAGCCTACAACCGACGACGACAGCGCGTCCTTTCCGGCTTGTCGCCCCTCGATACCGTCCACCAACGCCTCGAGCACAACACCTGCCTGGCAAACCCGTGCTACAAGCCCGCCAACAGCAACGATCTCATGCCGAAGGTCGATGAAATCCTGTTCTATGCCAATGATGTCTCACAACCGGACA
>NZ_JBDPNJ010000085.1:0-866 GCF_039770665.1 Paracoccus sp. SSK6
TAACCTCGTGGTCTGGTCCAAGGTCTTTGAGGCGCACAGACGGATCGTGCTGGGTGCGAGCATGATCGGCGTGCAGGGGCGCATCCAGCGGGAGGGTGAGGTGGTGCATTTCGTGGTGCACCGGATCAAGGACATGTCGCGGGAGCTGGCTAGCGTCGGCGCGCGGGGCGCGGCGTTTCCGCTTCCTCAAGGGCGCGGCGATGAGGCGCGGCATGGGCAGGGGGCAAGAGGTATGCGAGAAGGTCCCGCGGTCGGTCCAAAGGCGCGAGAGATCTATATCAAGGACCTGCATCTGGATGCGATCAAGGTAAAAGGTCGAAATTTTCAATAATCGGCAAGCTATGACGTGAAGAGCCGTTGCATGGACACTCTCGAGGACAGTGCCAAGCGAAATCGGTATGGCCACGCCTGATCCATGCCGCGAGCGCAGGATCAGCCGCCCGGCATTTCACATCCAAGAACGGCTCTTCCTATGCTAACGTTTCCCTAGCAGCATCTTGCGGACGCTGGCGTGATGATACCCGAGCCTTGAAGCGAGGCCTTCATGAAGACCGCATGCGTCGGCACAGCCGTTTGGCTCCTGTGCGGCACCACGCTCCATGCTGGCGGTGTCGAGCGGAGCAGCCAGTTTCTCGGTCCTCTTTTCGAACCAGGCAACTATCTCGAGCTGAGCTACGCCCACGTCTCGCCCGGCATCACAGGAACAGACCTGCCGCTCGGCCTCTATTCCGGTGGTGAGCGCACAGGCGATGTTGCGTCTTCCTACAGCAACTTCGGCTTTGCCTATAAGCACCAGTTCAACGATCTCTGGTCAGCCGCCATCATCCTGGACCAGCCATTCGGGGCCGACATCGCTTATCCAGCCG
>NZ_JBDPNJ010000086.1:0-866 GCF_039770665.1 Paracoccus sp. SSK6
CAACCTCGTGGTCTGGTCCAAGGTCTTTGAGGCGCACAGACGGATCGTGCTGGGTGCGAGCATGATCGGTGTGCAGGGGCGCATCCAGCGCGAGGGCGAGGTCGTTCATTTCGTGGTGCACCGGATCGAGGATCTGTCGCGGGAGCTGGCCAGCGTCGGCGCGCGGGGCGCGGCGTTTCCGCTTCCCCAAGGGCGCGGCGAGGAGGCGCGGCAGGGGCAGGGGGCACGGGATATGCGAGAAGGTGCCGCGATCGGCCCAAGGGCGCGAGAGATCTATGTCAAGGACCTGCATCTGGATGCGATCAAGGTAAAAGGTCGAAACTTTCAATAATTGGAAAACTATGACGTGAAGCGCCGTTGCATGGACATTCTCGAGGGCAGCGCCAAGCGAGTTCGGTATCGCCAAGCCTGATCCATGCCCTGAGCACAGGATCAGCGGCCCAGCATTTCACATCCAAGAACGGCTCTCCCTATGCTATCTTTTCCCTAGCGGCAGCTTGCAGACACTGCCGTGATGATACCCGAGCTTTGAAGCGAGGCTTTCATGAAGACCGCATGTATCGGCACAGCCGTTTGGCTCCTGTGCGGCACAATCCTTCATGCTGGCGGTGTCGAGCGGAGCAGCCAGTTTCTCGGTCCTCTTTTCGAACCAGGCAACTATCTCGAACTGAGCTATGGCCACGTCTCGCCCGGCATCACAGGAACAGACCTGCCGCTTGGCCTCTATTCCGGTGGTGAGCGCACCGGCGATATTGCGCCCTCCTACGACAATTTCGGCTTTGCCTATAAGCACCAGTTCAATGAACTCTGGTCAGCCGCGATCATCCTGGACCAGCCATTCGGGGCCGACATCGCCTATCCAGCCA
>NZ_JBDPNJ010000087.1:0-861 GCF_039770665.1 Paracoccus sp. SSK6
GTATCCGTCCGGTGTGCCTGCCCTGACGGTGAAAGCCGGCGCTTGATAATGTCCATGGTTGATAATGGACATCTTGAGGCACTCGATGGCGGGCACGAAGGGGCAGAAGAAGCGGTTCTGGTCTGACGAGGAGAAACGCTCGATCTGCCTGCAAACACGGGCGTCGGGCGTATCCGTTGCACAGGTGGCGCGGCGCTATTCGATGAACTCGAACCTGCTTTTTACCTGGCTGCGGGATCCACGGTTTTCACCCACCGGCGCCAAGTCGCCAGAGACTGTCGAAGATAGCCATACCTTCCTGCCGGTGGAAGTCTCGGTTTCGGCCACGACCTCGCATTTGACGAATGATGTCGTCGGAACACACCGACCGGCGGATACTCAGCCGCTCGCGCAGCGCGTCGATGTCACGCTCTCCGACGGCCGGCGGATCCTGGTGGAAGGCCCAACCAGCCTGGCGGCGGTTCTGGGGCTGGTTCAGGGGCTGCTGTCATGATCCCGGTGCCGAGCAACACGCGCATCTGGTTGGCGGCCGGCGTCACGGACATGCGGCGGGGGTTCAACACGCTGGCGGCGCAGGCCGAGAAGGTTCTGGAGGAGGACCCCTATTCCGGTCATCTGTTCGTATTTCGTGGGCGTCGGGGTGATCTTTTGAAGATCATTTGGTGGGATTCACAGGGCGGATGTCTCTTTCTGAAGCGCCTCGAGCGTGGACGCTTTGTCTGGCCTGCCGCCAAGGAAGGGAAAGTCAGTCTCAGCCCCGCTCAGCTCTCCATGCTCGTGGAAGGGATCGACTGGCGAATGCCGCAAAAGACATGGCGTCCCATGCAGAGCGGGTAGGCTATTAAGCACACCATTACAGCG
>NZ_JBDPNJ010000088.1:0-852 GCF_039770665.1 Paracoccus sp. SSK6
TCAGGACTCGTTCTCGTTTCATAGCCAGAACATGACGGTTGCGGCGAGTGCGACGGCTGAGAGGAAGACCTTCGGGCATCGGTCGTAGCGGGTTGCAACCCTGCGCCAGTCCTTCAGACGTCCGAACATGATCTCGATCCGGTTGCGGCGTTTGTAGCGGCGCTTGTCGTGTTTGATGGGCTTGCCGCGCGACTTCCGGCCCGGAATGCAGGGTTTTATCCCCTTGTCTTTCAATGCTTCTCTGAACCAGTCGGCGTCATATCCCCGGTCAGCGAGCAGCCATTCCGCTTTCGGCAAGCTGCTCAGCAGCGCCGCCGCTCCGGTGTAGTCGCTGACTTGGCCTGCGGTCATGAAGAAGCGGATCGGGCGCCCATCGGCGTCGGCCACAGCATGCAGCTTGGTGTTCATGCCGCCCTTCGTGCGACCGATCAGACGGCCCCTTTGGTCGCCAGGTCCCCCTTTTTCGACCGCAGGCTGGTCGCCGTGCGGTGCGCCTTCAGGTAGGTCGCGTCGATCATCACCGTCTTCGGGGTGGCAGCCTCCGCGGCCAGCCCGTCCATCATCCGAGCGAAGACACCCTTGTCACTCCACCGCTTCCAGCGATTGTAGAGGGTCTTGGGCGGGCCATATTCCCTCGGCGCATCACGCCACCGCAACCCATTCCGATTGATGAAGATTATGCCGCTCAGCACCCGCCTGTCATCGACACGGGGCTTGCCATGGCTCTTGGGAAAGAACGGCTGCAGCCGTGCCATCTGCGCGTCCGTCAGCCAAAAAAGGTTGGTCATAGGTCAGTCTCCTTGCGGAGCCTGAATCACGCCGAAAGTGGAAGATCAATGGGTCCTGACCCTA
>NZ_JBDPNJ010000089.1:0-807 GCF_039770665.1 Paracoccus sp. SSK6
GGTCACGTCCGTCAAGCTGGTGTAATTTCCCAGATGGCCTGAGGTCATGATCAGGCAGCTTTTGTGGTAATGCTGAGAATGGGGTCGATCTCCTCCTTGTCGATCTGAGCGAAGGCCTCGGCCATCATGTAGCGGCTCGAGGTCTGCCATTCGTCATTCTGCTCGAACAGCACCGCGCCGATCAGCCGCATGATCGAGGCTTCGTTGGGGAAGATCCCCACGACATCGGCGCGGCGCTTCACCTCCTTGTTGAGGCGTTCAAGTGGGTTGGTGCTGTGCAACTTGGTGCGGTGCTGGCGGGGGAACGCCATGTAGGCCAGCACGTCATGCTCACTGGCGTCCATGAGGTCCGCCAGCTTGGGCCAGCGGGTGCGGACCTGTTCCGCGACGTGGCGCCAGGTATCGCCAGCGTGCTTGCGATCGGGCTGTTCGAACGCTTGCCGGATTGCTGCGGCAACAACCGTATGCTGGCCTTTGGAGACGTGGGCGAGGGCATTGCGCATCCAGTGAACCCTGCACCTTTGCCAGGCCGCCTCGAACACCCGTGCAATGGCGGCCTTGAGGCCAGTATGGGCATCGCTGATCACGAGCTTCACGCCGTCGAGACCGCGGGCCTTCAGCGAGCGCAGGAAGTCCGTCCAGAAGGTCTCTGCCTCTGACGGGCCAATGCCGAGACCGATGATTTCCCGGCGGCCTTCCGTGTTGGCGGCCACGGCGATTATGGCCGCAACCGAGACGATCCGCCCGCCCTGGCGTTGCTTGAGATAGGTGGCGTCGAGCCAGACATAGGGCCACTCCCCCGTGAGC
>NZ_JBDPNJ010000090.1:0-804 GCF_039770665.1 Paracoccus sp. SSK6
CGAACTCGGGGAGCGGCACCATGAAGTTGCGGCGGCAATAACCCACCAGGCCTTCGACATTCCCTTTGTCGTTGCCTTTGCCAGGGCGGCCGTAGCGATCCTGGATCAGGTAATGCGACAGGAAGCCGCTGAACAGGACGGCTCGCTTGCGGGTGCCATCGGGCAGGATCTTCGCCACTAGGCACCGGTCATTGTCATAGACGATCGACTGCGGCACTGCCCCAAAGAAGGCGAAGGCGTGGATGTGGCCGTCCACCCAGGCCTCGGCGACCGCCGCCGGATAAGCCCGCACATAGCACGCGTCGCTATGGGGCAGGTCCAGCACGAAGAAATGCGCCTTTTTCTCGACACCGCCAATCCTGACCATTGCTTCGCCAAAGTCGGCCTGCGCATGGCCCGGTGGATGCGCCAGCGGCACGAACACTTCCTGGCCCCGCCGTTCCCGCTCCCGGATGTAGTCCTTGATGATCGTGTAGCCGCCGGTGAACCCGCATTCGTCACGCAGCCGGTCGAACACCCGCTTCGCCGTATGTCGCTGCTTCCGCGGCATGGAGCGATCCGCCTCAAGCCAGCCCTCGATGATCGGGATAAAGGGATCAAGCTTCGGCCGCCTGACCTCGGCCGTCCGCCGGTAGCCCGGCGGCACCGAGAACGTCATCATCTTCGCAACCGTATCACGGGAGATGTTGAAGGCCTTCGCCGCCTGACGCTGGCTCATGCCCGCCGCGCAGGCCTGGCGAACCCTGAGATATAGTTCCACGCTGAAAATCCTCGCGCCCTCCCTGCTGTCGCAGAAAGGGAAAG
>NZ_JBDPNJ010000091.1:0-802 GCF_039770665.1 Paracoccus sp. SSK6
GTCGGGCAAGACCGGAAAGGCCCATACCGCCCGACTGTGGAGCTATGTTCGCGATGAACGTCCATGGTGCGGGCAAGCGCCTCCCTGTGCCTGGTATCAGTTCAGCACGGATCGCAAGGGCGCCCACCCCGCGACCCACATCAAGGGCTACACAGGCATTGTGCATGCAGACGGGTTCACCGGCTTCAACGGACTGTTCGGCCCGGGCCTGGCCAGCGAGCAGGCCTGCATGGTCCACGTCCGCCGCAAGTTCGTGGATGCCTTCGAACGCGAGGGATCGGCCATCGCCAGGCAAACCATCGAGCGGATTGCCCAACTCTACGCCGTCGAAAAGGATGCCCGATACACGTCGCCGGAAGAGCGTGTCGCCCTGAGGCAGGCGCGGGCAAAGCCCCTCTTCGATGAGCTGGAAACCTGGCTGGCGCTGCAACTGCCGAAAATATCGGGCAAGACCAAGCTGGCCGAGGCCATTCGTTACGCGCTCGGCCGCATGCCAAAGGCGCGAGCCTATCTCGAAAACGGCCAGCTGGAGCTGGACAACAACATTTGCGAGCGGTCGATCAGGCCCGTGACTCTCGGAAGAAAGAACTACCTCTTCATGGGGTCCGAAGGCGGCGGCAAGGCCGCAGCCATTGCCTATACGCTTATCGAAACCTGCCGGATGAACGGTGTCGACCCCGAGGCATGGCTCACCTGGGTGCTGACCCACATCGCCGATCACAAGATCAATCGCATCGACGAACTCCTGCCTTGGAGATGGCAGAAAGCCTGAAAATCAAGGGCAGTCACGCCGGACGGATAC
>NZ_JBDPNJ010000092.1:0-776 GCF_039770665.1 Paracoccus sp. SSK6
CCACTCCTCCCTGGGTGCTGCCGCTTTTTCATGATGGACACCGATGCTGGAGCAACGCCTCCGAACCGACCGGATACTCGTCGTCCACTGAGAGGGTTGGTCTTATCCTCATCACCTGATCGGTTCTTCTTTGTCTGACCCTGCGGGCAGCTTTGCCGGAGACACCTTCATCAGCCTCGCCTTGCTGCTCCTGTCCTCCGGGCTTCTGGACGGACGCGAACGGAACCGGAACATGAAGCGCGTGTTTCCTTGCAGCATCCTGAGAAAGGCAGTGCCCCATGGCCGATGAAAACCCGAAATCCCACCCGACCGACAATGCCGAGAAAGATCCCGACAACTGGGTCAGCGGCGAAGACCCGATGACCGGCGCACAGGCGTCCTATCTCAAGACGTTGAGCGAACAGGCCGAGGAGCCCGACGCCTTTGACGACACCATCAGCAAGGCGGAGGCCTCAAAGCGCATCGATGCGCTGAAAGCCAAGCTGGGCCTAGACCAGTAGGGCTCCGCTGTCGGAAGACGGAGCGACATCCCAAAGGTCATGAGTTCCGGCAACTATGGTTTTGTAGGGCAATGCGGTGCCGATGCTGCTGGGGCTCGGCACCCTTTTTCCGAATGTATCACGCAACACGGTTCTGATGTGGCTCCGGATGATCTGGTGCAGTGCCCTTTTGCCACTCTGACGCTGGCCGAAAGCCCAGTCATTACGAGAGCGCGGCAGGCTACGGCGCCAAGGGCGCGGATTTCGGAGATGCCCAGTACGCTCTGCCCTCAGAAG
>NZ_JBDPNJ010000093.1:0-776 GCF_039770665.1 Paracoccus sp. SSK6
TTTCTGAGGGCCGAGAGTACTGGGCATCTCCGAAATCCGCGCCCTTTGCACCGTAGCCTGCTGCGCTCTCGTAATGACTGGGGGTTCGCCCAGCGTCAGATTGGCAAAAGGGCACTGCACCAGATCATCCGGAGCTACACAGAACCGTGTTGCGTGATACATTCGGAAAAAGGGTGCCGGGCCCCAGGAGCATCGGCACCGCATCGCCCTACAAAACCATAGTTGCCCGAACTCATGGCCTTTGGGATGTCGCTCCGCCTTTCCGACAGCGAAGCCCTACTGGTCTAGGCCCAGCTTGGCTTTCAGCGCATCGATGCGCTTTGAGGCCTCTGCCTTGCTGATGGTGTCGTCAAAAGTGTCGGGATCGTCGGCCTGTTCGCTCAACGTCTTGAGATAGGACGCCTGTGCGCCGGTCATGGGGTCTTCGCCGCTGACCCAGGTGTCGGGATCTTTCTCGGCATTGTCGGTCGGGTAGGATTTCGGGTTTTCATCGGCCATGGGGCACTGCCTTTCTCAGGATGCTGCAAGGAAACACGCGCCTCATGTTCTGGTTCCGTTCGCGTCCATCCAGAAGCCCGGAGGACAGGAGCAGCAAGGCGAGGCTGATGAAGGTGTCTCCGGCAAAGCTGCCCTCAGGGTCAGACAAAGAAGAACCGATCAGGTGATGAGGATAAGACCAACCCTCTCAGTGGACGACGGGTATCCGGTCGGTTCGGAGGCGTTACTCCAGCTTCGGTGTCCATCATGAAAAAGCGGCAGCACCCAGGGAGGAGGGA
>NZ_JBDPNJ010000094.1:0-750 GCF_039770665.1 Paracoccus sp. SSK6
CGAGCTTTGCACGAATTCCGTCAAACACGGGGCCTTGTGCCAGGAAGCCGGCCAACTGGTCATCAGCAGCGAGCGCCAGGGAGATCGCCTGATCATCCACTGGGAGGAGACCTTCTCGCCGATGCAAGCGGGACCGGCCGTTCAGGGACGGGGCTTTGGCACGGTCATGTGTGAACTGGCCCTGCAAGATCAGTTGGACGGATCATTCTTGCGGCAGTTCACGAACAGCGGCATGCGCGCTAGCCTGGACCTCAGCTACGCCTGTCTTGCGGCAGGTCACTGAGACGGCAACGTTTAAGAGACCGGCCGCTGTCCCGCAGCTGTCCACACCAAGAAACCTTCAGGGAAGCCGCCTGCGCGAGCAGAAGGGCATCACCATCACCCACAAGGAAATCGGGGGCAGGGACTATTTTTTCTGCGACAATAAGGTGGATATGAAGCCGATGATTGATCTGGTGCAGACCTATGTCCGCCGCCGCCTGACCGAAACCAGCCGCTAGGGGCGGTCGTGTCGGCTCACCCGACCTGGACGTCCTGATGACCGACCTGGGCCTGCCTGACATGCACGGCAGAGATCTCGTGGCGCCCTTCCGCCGCCAGAGGCCTGACTTGCACGTGGTCCTGGTCACGGGCAATCCAGGAGCGGCAGGCGAGTTAGAGAATGCCATTGCGGTGATCAAGCCCTATGTGGAAGCCAATCTGGAACGCGCTTTGGCTGCCTTGTCCGACAGCAGACGGTGGCAAGCCTCC
>NZ_JBDPNJ010000095.1:0-730 GCF_039770665.1 Paracoccus sp. SSK6
ATGGGCATGGCGTCCGACCTGGGCGGCCAGCCGCGGGGCAAGCCGCGCGTAGTTCTGGCGCAACTCGACCCCGACTTCTTTCGTCAAGCCCGCCAGCAGGGCGCGGGCGCGCTCGAAAAGCCGCGCATCCGTCGGATGGGCGATGGTCTTTTCCATGACCGTTGTATCCACAGCCACCCGCTTCAGGCTCTTGTCGGTGACGGCGCCCGCGGCTCGGCCTGCCTCGATGGTCTTGGTCAGCAGCCACTCCACCCCTTCCTCGCCGATCCGCTTGCGCCAGCGCACCAGCGACGAGGGATCGATTGGAGGACGGTGCTGGAAGAACGTCTCGCCAGTGAAGTGTTGGTAATACGGGTTCTCGACCCACCGGGCGACGACTGCCTCGTCAGAGAGCTTGAAGGCATGCTGGAGATACATGAGCCCCGCGACCAGGCGGGGCGATGTCGCAGGTCGACCCTGATGCGAGGGAAAGAAGCTCGCCCATTCCCGTTCAAAAAACTCCCAGTCGATCAGCGCCGCAAGCTTCACCAACTCGTGGCGCGCATCGATCATATCGACCAGTCGTGGGCGGAGCAGGTCATCCTGTTCAGGGGCGCGGGAATGAGGCTTCATCGACGACCAGAAATTGCAAGGTTTCTGGCCAAAGCATACGAAACCCTGCAATTCAAAGCGAACAAAACCGCAGCTTCAACAAATGAAATCAATGAACTACGAGTTGTTCAGGCCGGAC
>NZ_JBDPNJ010000096.1:0-701 GCF_039770665.1 Paracoccus sp. SSK6
GAGCGGCCGACCCAGTCGGTCAGCGTCGAACGATGCAGATCGATCTTCTCGCGGGCGTAGATCTCGGACTGCCTGTAGAGCGGAAGGTGGTCGCAATACTTGCCAACCAGCACATGCGCCAGCAGGCCGGGACCCGCACGGCCGCGGTTGATGGGACGGCATGGCAGCGGGGCTTGCGCAAAGCGCTCACAACAGGAGCAGGCCATGCGCGGGCGAATGATCTCGCGGACGACAAAGCGACCGGGAATGTATTCAAGCTCCTGCGTCACGTCCTGGCCAAGCACACGCAGGGCTCCACCGCATGAGGCGCAGGCCTTCCCTAGCGACAGCACCTCGGCTTGTCGTTCCAGATGATCGGGAAGCGGTGCTCGACTGTGCTGCCGTTTGCGCCGCTTGTCGCCGTCGGCTCCTTCATCCTGGCCGGTTTCATCCTGCTGGGCCAAGGCCGCTGCCGCAATCTCCTTATCCTCCTGCAGATCGAAGGTCAGTTGCTGGAGGCTCTCCGATTTCGGCCCGAAACGGGCTTTGCGATGGCCTGCGAGCTGTCCTTGCAAGTCTTCGATCTTCAGTGTGAGAGCCTTGATTTCCTCGCCCATCAGCGTGACCAAGCCCTTCAGGTCCTGGGGGTCGTCCGGCAGGGGATCAAGGCTTTCCAGCATGCCAAAACTATACCCGCCCTATCGCTCCAAAGAAACGATAAA
>NZ_JBDPNJ010000097.1:0-696 GCF_039770665.1 Paracoccus sp. SSK6
TGGGCGAGAGCAGCAGGTGATCGAGCCGCAATGCGCGGCCTTCACCCCCGGCGATGCTCGTCTTCCACCATCCACAAAAGGCGCCGCGCCAGCTCGGTCTTGCCTGAGGAAGTGCCCCCGGAGATCACGAGGTTCATGCGGGACTGGACGCAGGCCCGCAGAAACACGTCGGGATCGTCGCCTGTGGTTGCCAGTTCGCAGATGGCGCGCAGCTGTTGGAGCCGTTCCGCCTCAAGCGATACGGTCTGGTCGCGCAAGAACGGGAAGTGACGGGGCGCATCGCCGGCCGCCCTGCGGCGGAACACCCGGATCGAGATCACCGTTCCGCCTGCGGAGGCGGGCGGGATGATGGACTGGCAGCGCAGCGCCGCTCCCGCAACCTCGATGGTGGTCGAGATCGCGGGCTGGTTGTCGGTCAGCGTCAGGCGCTGCTTGTTGGCGATCAGACCCGCCAGATCCCTGACCTCGACCGGCGGGAGGATGAGGCCTTCTCGTTCCAGATTGCCACCGATGACCAGAAAGAGACTGACCGGTACTGGAACGCCATTGTCGGCAATGGTGGCAGCGAAAGTGCATGCGGCTGGTGCAAGGATCGGTGGGGGGTCTCCTGGCAGATCACACCGCGCACGCTCACAGAAGCGATGATGGCAGGCGGTGAGGAAGCGCGGCGCGCCTTTGCCGCCATGATGAGCATGC
>NZ_JBDPNJ010000098.1:0-675 GCF_039770665.1 Paracoccus sp. SSK6
TCTCGAAATCAATCTCGCTCGCAGGTTAGCGGCTTTCCTGTCAGGGAAGGTTTCTGTATTGCGGCAGGCAAATGAGGAGACCGTCATGGACATCAACTATAACGACCTGTCACTCGAGCAGCTGAAAGAGATCAACAAGAAATCAGCCGCAGCCATTGCTGATTTCGAGACCCGCCGGAAAAAGGACGCCATTCAGAAGGCGACCGAAATTGCCAAGGCGGCTGGTTTTGCCTCGCTCGAAGACATGCTGGCCGCTCAACCCGCCAAACAAAAGGCCGAGCCGAAATACCGCCATCCTGAAAACTCTGAGCTGACCTGGAGCGGTCGCGGCCGCAAGCCCGGCTGGATTATCGAGGCTCTGGACGCTGGAAAATCGCTGGACGAGTTCGCAATCTGATTGGGGCGTTATTCTTGGGGCTTGCACCCGATCACGCGTGCAAGCTCCAGTTCAACAAGTCCGTTCGGTCGGGGTGTTCAATTAAGTCCGGTAAGCTAAACCTGGCTTGCGCTCAGCACATCACGGCACATCGCTTCGATCGTTTCTTCGGACAGAGCATCAGGATCAAAGGCCCCGCCGATATCGTGACGGGCAGCAAGGTCACCGCCCAGCTTAGAAGTCTCGGCCAGTTGCATACTCGACTGCCCGCATAAACGCGTCTCTATTGGACCTGCCAA
>NZ_JBDPNJ010000099.1:0-675 GCF_039770665.1 Paracoccus sp. SSK6
CTGGCAGGTCCTATAGAGACGCGTTTATGCGGGCAGTCGAGTATGCAACTGGCCGAGACTTCGAAGCTCGACGGTGACCTTGCTGCCCGTCACGATATCGCCGGTGCCTTTGATCCTGATGCTCTGTCCGAAGAAACGATCGAAGCGATGTGCCGTGATGTGCTGAGCGCAAGCCAAGTTTAGCTTACCGGACCTAATTGAACACCCCGACCGAACGGACTTGTTGAACTGGAGCTTGCACGCGTGATCGGGTGCAAGCCCCAAGAATAGCGCCCCAATCAGATCGCGAACTCGTCCAGCGACTTTCCAGCGTCCAGAGCCTCGATAATCCAGCCGGGCTTGCGGCCGCGACCACTCCAGGTAAGTTCGGGGTTTTCAAGATGGCGGTATTTCGGCTCGGCCTTTTGTTTGGCGGGTTGAGCGGCCAGCATGTCTTCGAGCGAGGCAAAGCCGGCGGCCTTGGCGATCTCGATCGCCTTCTGGATGGCTTCCTTTTTCCGGCGGGTCTCGAAATCAGCAATGGCTGCGGCTGATTTCTTATTGATCTCTTTCAGCTGCTCGAGTGACAGGTTGTTATAGTTGATGTCCATGACGGTCTCCTCATTTGCCTGCCGCAATATAGAAACCTTCCCTGACAGGAAAGCCGCTAACCTGCGAGCTAGATTGATTTCGATG
>NZ_JBDPNJ010000100.1:0-644 GCF_039770665.1 Paracoccus sp. SSK6
AAGGCCGGATGGTCCGCCCCCGAATTCGCGGCCTTCGTCAGCAGCGTCATCGAATCGGGTGTCGATCCGTCGCGGATGGATGGCATCCGGGCGCGGCTGCGCGAACTGGGGCTTACTCCCTATGACACATTGTCGCCGCCCCTGATGGACGCCATCGCGACCCACGCAGCCAAGCGCCAGGCGAAATTTGCGCCCGCCGAGGCGAGGCAAACTCCATCCCCCGCGCCGGCCGAGGCAAGGCAAAGCGCCTCCCCGGCGCCGCAGCGGAATCCGACGCCGCCCGCGAGGGAAGGCGGATCAATTCTTTCTCGTCTGCTGAGCAGGCTTTTCGGCGGCAGTCAGCGATAGGGCATAACGCCGAACGGCGGCAATCTCACCGTCCAGGAGGGCGACGGTTTGGCCGTCCATGGACGCGGTCCGAGGACCATGACTCACTACTTCCCCGGTAGTCTGGAGGAGACGAACGGGGGCGCCGCTCGGCTATGACGCTCTTGAGGGAGGGATGTCCACTTGGCTCATGCAGCACTGGCGAAGCCGTGCAGCGCCCATCACCCTGTTGGCTGCCAGCTGCCTACGAGTTGGAAGGGAGACCTTGCTACGGCAGCGGCCCGAGTCACAGAACCTTGTTGCAAAGGTCACTCGTC
>NZ_JBDPNJ010000101.1:0-640 GCF_039770665.1 Paracoccus sp. SSK6
GGACTTTTGTTGCCGCTTTCGGGCAGTGCTGTTGGCGAGGCGATAGCTCTCGCCGTTCATCTCGAGGATGCTGACGTGGTGGGTCAGCCGGTCGAGCAGTGCGCCGGTGAGGCGCTCGGAGCCGAAGGTCTCGGTCCATTCATCGAAGGGCAGATTGCTGGTGATCAGGGTCGCGCCGCGCTCGTAGCGGTGCGAGATCAGTTCGAACAGCAATTCGGCACCGGTCTTGGACAGCGGCACGAAGCCCAGCTCATCGATGATGAGCAGCTTGTAACCGGCCATCTGCTTCTGAACGCGAAGCAGGCGGCGCTCGTCGCGGGCCTCCATCATCTCACTGACCAGGCTCGCGGCGGTGGTGAAGCCAACGGAGAGCCCCTTCTGGCAAGCTGCCAGTCCGAGGCCAAGGGCAATGTGCGTCTTGCCCGTGCCACTTGGGCCGAGGGCAATGACGTTCTCGCGACGGTCGATCCATTCACACCGCGCCAGTTCCAGCACCTGCATCTTGTTGAGCTTCGGTATGGCGCTGAAGTCGAAGCTGTCGAGGCTTTTGACCGTGGGGAATTTGGCGGCCTTGATGCGGCGTTCGACCATCCTCCGCTCCCGGTCGATCAACTCCAGCTCAACAAGCCGGGCGAGGTAT
>NZ_JBDPNJ010000102.1:0-583 GCF_039770665.1 Paracoccus sp. SSK6
TGGTTGCGGGGGCAGGATTTGAACCTGCGGCCTTCAGGTTATGAGCCTGACGAGCTACCGGGCTGCTCTACCCCGCGCCATTGTTGTCCTGATCGGGGGTTCATCGTTTCAGGGAGATGTTGCGTGTCTTTCCAGGTCTGGCGGTGACCTACTCTCCCACGTCTTGAGACGCAGTACCATCGGCGCGGCGGCACTTAACGGCCGAGTTCGGGATGGGATCGGGTGTTTTGCTCGCGCTAGGGCCACCAGACCGGGAAAGACACGCTCAGCGTTCCGCCTGTTGGGCGGGATGTTGTCCAAGGATGCTTAGGGAAGAAGTCTTGCTTCTTCCGGATCAAATCAAGCCTATCGAGCCATTAGTACCGGTCAACTGAATGCATTGCTGCACTTACATCTCCGGCCTATCGACGTGGTGGTCTTCCACGGCTCTCAAGGGAGACCTTGTTTTGAGGGGGGCTTCACGCTTAGATGCCTTCAGCGTTTATCCTGTCCGTTCATAGCTACCCTGCACTGCCGTTGGCACGACAACAGGTCCACCAGTGGAACGTTCACCCCGGTCCTCTCGTACTAGGGGCAACTCCTC
>NZ_JBDPNJ010000103.1:0-570 GCF_039770665.1 Paracoccus sp. SSK6
GAGACGTTTCCTATAGGGCAGCTTCCTGCCTGACACGGTCGTCAGACACGACCCTCTTGAAAGAGAGCAAACCCTCCTGCTCAAGGCGGCAACAGACAAGATGTTGCGGTGATCGGCAGTCTGTGAGGGCAAGGGACGGGCAAAGTTTGCTCCGAAGGCGGAAGGGGTACCTCTGAGCGATTGTCTCGTTTGTGCCTGAGGTTATCCCCTGTGAGGTAAACGCGTAACACAGAGGCATGCCCCTTGCAGATGCTGCATAGCAGCATCCCTGAGGTGTTTGTTGTGCATAAGCAGTGTTAGCGCCATCTTTTGTGCATCGAAGGTGCCAAGCCAATCCGGGCAAGGTGCACGCAAGAACAAAGACGCGAGACAAGGAAACACTATCATGGCCGCCATCGCCCACATCCAAACCGCCTCTTCCTCCTTTGGCTTTAGCCGTCTGATGGCTGCGATCCGGCACATGCAGGAAAACCGCGCCCGCCGCGTGATCTATCGCCAGACCGTACGTGAACTGAACGCCCTGACCAACCGCGACCTGGCGGACCTGGGCATCAGCCGCGCGATGATCAG
>NZ_JBDPNJ010000104.1:0-568 GCF_039770665.1 Paracoccus sp. SSK6
AGGGTCGGTGACACAAGCTCTGGCTGTCCTGGATGTGACTGCGTTGATGTCGCCGGTGCGTGCGCGGCCTGCGGCGCCTGCGATGCTCAGGCAGGTGGCGATAGAAGGCTTCCGCGAGGCCAAGCTTTGAATAGGCGAAGCGGTAGATGGTTTCATGGCTGACGCGAATGCGGTGCTGCTCAAGCCGCATCCGGCCAGCAATCTGTTCCGGAGACCAGCCCGCCTTGAGCGCATCCTCGACCGCTGCCTTCACCTCCGGGTGGACGACCAGCTTTCGATGAACCGCACGGCGGCGCTCGTACTTGTCCTGAGCCGTCACCGCATAATAGCCGCTATACTGCGGAAGCTCGGCGTCCTGATACGTGTTCCGCTTCAGCTCCCGGTAGATTGTCGAGGGTGGACGCGAAAGCCGGTCTGCGATTTCCGGCACCGGCATCTTGCCTTCACGCCATTTCGCAATCTTTCGCCGCTCTTCAAAACTCAGGTGCTGGTAGTGGGAAGCCATTCGTCAACCTCGATGCAAATACCTGTATTACTTTGGCATTTGCACTTCGTTTGTGAATCCACC
>NZ_JBDPNJ010000105.1:0-564 GCF_039770665.1 Paracoccus sp. SSK6
AAGACGTTTCCCATAGGGCAGCTTCCTGCCTGACACGGTCGTCAGACACGACCCTCTTGAACGAGCGCTAACCATCCCCCTCAAGACGGCAACAAACAAGATGTTGCGGTGCAGTTTGTGAGGGCAAGGGGCGGGAGAAGTTTGCTCCGAAGGAAAAGGGGCAACTTTGAGCGATTGTCTCGTTTGTGCCTGAGGTTATCCCCTGTGAGGCAACCGCGTAACACAGATGCACGCCCCTTGCAGATGCTGCATAGCAGCATCCCTGAGGTGATTGTTGTGCATAAGCGATGTTAGCGCCATCTTTGGTGCATCGACGGTGCCAAGCCAATCCGGGCAAGGTGCACGCAAGAACAAAGACGCGAGACAAGGAAACACCATCATGGCTGCCATCGCCCACATCCAAACCGCCTCCTCCTCCTTTGGCTTTAGCCGGCTGTCGGCTGCGATCAAGCGCCTGCAGGAAATCCGCGCCCGCCGCGTGATCTACCGCCAGACCGTGCGTGAACTGAATGCCTTGACCAACCGCGACCTGGCGGACTTGGGCATCAGCCGCGCGATGATCAC
>NZ_JBDPNJ010000106.1:0-546 GCF_039770665.1 Paracoccus sp. SSK6
GGCGGTTCAAGAACTCGCCGACCCGTTCATCGATATCCTTGCACAGCTTGGAGACCGTGCTCTTGGAGATGCCGCTCAGCCCCATGGCCTGCACGAGATCGTCGACCCGACGTGTCGAGACGCCGCCGATCCAGGCCTCCTGGATCACGGCAACCAGTGCCTGTTCCGAGGTCTTGCGGGCTTCGAGGAAGCCGGGGAAGTAGCTGCCCTGCCGCAGCTTCGGCACCCGCAGGTTCAAAGTGCCCAAGCGGGTATCGAGCGCGCGCTCGCGATACCCGTTGCGCCAGGTTGTGCGGTCGCCGCTGCGCTCGTGCCGGCCGGCGCCGATCAGGCCATCGACATCGGCCTCCATGATCAGCTGAAGGACCGCCTCGGCGATGCTGCGCAGCAAATCACCCTGATCGTGCTTTGCCAAAAGCTCGGACAGGTCCATGGTGGTCTTGGTCATCGGGGGCTCCGTATGGTTCGGGGTTGAAGCGTCGAAACTCCACCTCGATCATACACCTCGATGGCCACCCGAGATTACACCGAACGTGCCGGTGAAAT
>NZ_JBDPNJ010000107.1:0-507 GCF_039770665.1 Paracoccus sp. SSK6
GTGCGACCTGATGATGTTTCGCAAGGAAAACGGCAAGGTGAATGTCACCTCCCTGGTCGAGCGGGTCAGCCGGTTCACCGTTGTCATGCGCAATGAGGATCGCCACTCCGAGCCGATCATGGAAGCGCTGATCGCGGGGCTCGCGCCCCTGCCCGCCGAAGCGCGTCAGTCGATCACGTTCGACCGAGGCACCGAGTTCTCGGCATGGCGACGGCTGAAGGATGGGATCGGTGCCGCCAGCTGGTTTTGCGATCCGCAGGCACCATGGCAGAAAGGAACAGTCGAGAACACGAATGGCAGGCTGAGAAAGCACCTGCCCCGCTCGACCGAACCGACGGCTCTGACAAATCGATACTTGAGGTCGATTTGCCAGAGCCTCAATTCCACACCGCGCAAGTGTCTGGGCTACCGAACACCCGCAGAGGTCTTTGAGAGCAACCTGATGGCTCTCAGAAACAGACTGGAATAGAAGAAAAACAACAATTTGCGCTTCGGCGTGAGTTCACA
>NZ_JBDPNJ010000108.1:0-485 GCF_039770665.1 Paracoccus sp. SSK6
CCTGAGTTTCGAAGAGCGCCGAAAGATTGCCAAATGGCGCGAAGGCAAGATGCCGGTGCCGGAAATCGCCGATCGGCTTTCGCGCCCACCCTCGACAATCTATCGGGAGCTGAAGCGCAATACGTTTCTGGACGCCGAGCTTCCGCAGTATAGCGGCTACTATGCGGTGACGGCCCAGGACAAGTACGAGCGCCGCCGCGCGGTTCATCGAAAGCTGGTCGCCCATCCGGAGGTGAAGGCAGCGGTCGAGGATGCGCTCAAGGCGGGCTGGTCTCCGGAACAGATCGCCGGCCGGATGCGACTTGAGCAGCACCGCATCTGCGTCAGCCATGAAACGATCTACCGCTTTGCCTATTCAAAGCTTGGCCTCGCGGAAGCCTTCCATCGTCACCTGCCCGAGCATCGTAGACGTCGCAGGCCGCGAAACCACCGACGACATCAGCGCAGTCACATCCAGGACAGCCAGAGCTTGTGTCACCGGCCCA
>NZ_JBDPNJ010000109.1:0-480 GCF_039770665.1 Paracoccus sp. SSK6
GCCCGGCAGTTCAAGCGCATGCGCAAGGCCCTGCGCCAGCTCAAGGGCTATGTTGGCCGAGTGCGCCGGGACCTGCGCCGCTACCTCCAGGACATCCCCGAAGGCGCGCTGCGCGGACGGGTGCTGGAGGCGCTCTGGCTGGTCGGTCGCCTGCTCGAACAGACACCGAAGGGCAAGAACAAGATCTATGCCCTGCACGAGCCGGAGGTCGACTGCATCTCCAAGGGCAAGGCGCGGGTCCGATACGAATTCGGCACCAAGGTCAGCCTCGCCACCACTCTCGGCGGGGGCTTTGTGGTTGGTGCTCGGAGCTTTCCTGGCAACCCATACGATGGCCACACCCTGGCGTCAGCACTGGAGCAAGTCGCCATCCTGACTGACCAGGTGCCGGCTCTGGCTGTGGTGGACCGCGGCTATCGCGGCCATGGCGTGGAGACCATCAAGGTCCTGATCAGCGGCACAAGACGCGGCATCACCCCG
>NZ_JBDPNJ010000110.1:0-471 GCF_039770665.1 Paracoccus sp. SSK6
CGGAACGACCTTGGGAGTGGAGGCGGGAGGCCGAAGCAGGCTGTAAGCGAGACCACAGGGATCGAGCAAACGGCCTGTGGTCAACCGGGCGGACAGTTGCAGGCTGCCGGTGAGGCACAGAGATAGCTGCCTTCCCGTCTGACTGCTGCGGCAGGAAGAAGATACGGGAGAGGCCCGCGCGCGGCACGGGCCAGGATGATCCATGTGTCGTTCCGGGGGATCGACGGGCTGTCGCCCGCTCACCCCCGTTCGCAACCTTTTTGTTTTTCTGTCCGCCACGCATCCCCGCCCGAGCCGGTCAAGGGGCAAGCGCCGCCCTGTGGGCGTCGTCGTCCAGGCGGGCCGTGTCCTCGGCCTTTGGCCTGCGGGCCGCACCACCCCGCCTTCCCGACCCCTTGACAGTCTCGGCCGGGGCCACGGGCAGGGCTGCGCCCTCCCCGCTCTGCTTTCCGAAAGGCATGGGCCTTTCGA
>NZ_JBDPNJ010000111.1:0-441 GCF_039770665.1 Paracoccus sp. SSK6
TGGGAGGCGTTCAACCTCTGGCTGGAAGAGCAATGCCGCAAGCGCCAGCACGATGTCCTGCGCGGCGAAAGCGAAACGATCGGCGAGCGGCTGCAACGCGATCTGGCTGCCATGCGCCCTCTCCCGATCGCGCCCTTCGATGCCTGCGACCAGGACACTGGCCGCGTCTCGTCCCAGTGTCTGGTGCGCTACAAGACCAACGACTATTCGGTGCCGGTCGCCTATGGTCATCAGGATGTCTGGATCCGGGCTTATGTCCACGACGTGGTGATCGGCTGTCGGGGCGAGGTCATTGCCCACCATCCCCGATGCTGGGACCGCGACGAATTCATCTTCGATCCGATCCACTACCTGCCGCTGCTGGAGCAAAAGATCAACGCACTCGACCAGGCCGCGCCGTTGCACGGCTGGGAGCTTCCCGAGGAATTCGCCACGCTGCGG
>NZ_JBDPNJ010000112.1:0-424 GCF_039770665.1 Paracoccus sp. SSK6
ACGGCTATGGCTACTCGGCCTTTTGCGAGCATTACCGCCGCTGGGTCGGGCGCCTTTCGCCGGTGATGCGCCAGCGCCATGTCGCAGGCGAGCGGATGTTCGTCGACTACTCGGGCACCCGGATGGCGGTGACCGACCCGGTGACCGGCGCGGTCCGTCCGGCGGAGATCTTCATCGCCGTCATGGGCGCCTCGAACATGACTTACGCCGAGGCGACCTGGAGCCAGGCGCTGCCAGATTGGATCGGCGCTCATACCCGCGCCTTCGCTGCATTTGGCGCGGTGCCGGCGCTGGTGGTCTCCGACAACTTGAAGTCCGGCGTGATCCGGGCCTGCTTCTACGAGCCCGAGATCAACCGCAGCTACGCCGAGATGGCGGCGCACTATGGCACCGCCATCCTTCCGGCGCGGCCCTACAAACCGCG
>NZ_JBDPNJ010000113.1:0-389 GCF_039770665.1 Paracoccus sp. SSK6
GCGACACCCGTCTCATCCTCGAGCGTGATGAACATCACCCCCTTGGCCGATCCGGGCCGTTGCCGGACCAGCACGAGGCCCGCAGTCGCGCACCAGCGGCGATCCCGGCTGGCCATGGATTCGGCACAGGTGATGATCTGCCGCTGCTTGAGGGTCTCACGCAGAAACGAGACCGGATGCTGGCGCAAGCTGAGGCCGGTATGGCCGTAGTCCTTGACCACCTCGCGGCCCAGAGTCATCGGCCGGAGTGTAACATCTGGTTCTTCGGCTTCTGCTCTCGCATTGTCCTTCATCTTCCGTGAGGCGTCCACCTCTAGGTCCGGATCTCCCTCAGCCTCCTCCTGCCTCTGCAACTCCGACGCCCGTGCTGCGGCAAAAAGTGGCAGTTC
>NZ_JBDPNJ010000114.1:0-381 GCF_039770665.1 Paracoccus sp. SSK6
GTTTGCGGCAGAAGCGCCGCCGGAGCCGCCAAGGACGCCCGTTTTTGCAGCGCAGCGTGATCGCTAACGGCACCCGCGCTGTCACAATCCTGTCATGAATTGCCGCGCCAAAGCAGCCCCTTGGCCCGCCAGTCATGCGGTCGCTGCATGGCAGCATTCCCCAACCAGCCATTGTGCAACTGCAGCATCAGCGCCATCTTGGGTCCATCGAAGACACAAGGCCAATCCGGGCCGCGCCGCTGCAAGAACAAAGATACGAAGGAACACCGCCATGGCCGCCATCGCCCACACCCATAACGCCGCTGCCCCGCTTGGCTTCGCCGGCCGTCTGATGGCCGCGACCCGGCGCCTGCAGGAAAACCGCGCCCGCCGCGCCATCTA
>NZ_JBDPNJ010000115.1:0-372 GCF_039770665.1 Paracoccus sp. SSK6
GCCAGCTTCTGATGTTCCCGCAGGAACGTCGGCAGCTTCAGCGCCTTGAGGTGATGGGCGAGCAGGATTTCCGGGACATCGTTCATGCCGCGTCCTCCGCATTGCCCGACAACAGCCGCATGTAGGAACCGGCCTTGGTCTTCTCGACCGTGGCCTTGGGCAGATAGGGATAGCAGTCGAGGTCCAGTCGGGGCGGACGGCGTTCTACACGACAAAGCAGCAGGTGCTTTACGGCGTCAAAGCCAATCGCGCCCATCTGGAGCGCCTGCTTCACCGCGGCATGCAGATCAGCCAGGTCGAAAGTTTCCAGCAACCGCAGGACCTGGACGTATTCGCGTCGGCCATGCCGGTTCATACGGGCTTCCATCAACC
>NZ_JBDPNJ010000116.1:0-340 GCF_039770665.1 Paracoccus sp. SSK6
TCGGCAAGAAGTTGGCCACACGTCAGACCATCGATCAGCGCCCCTGTGCCGCGCAGATCATGGGCCTGTCCCGGCAGCAGCCGAAAGTCGGTCAGGTTGCCGACCGCATCGGCCAAAGCCATGATCTTGGTTGTTATCCCTCCGCGAGAGCGCCCGATGGCCTGGCTTTGAGTCCCCCTTTTGCGCCCTGTCCGTGGCGGTGAACCTTGACGATGCTGCCGTCGATCATGGCGTATTCAAAATCGGCATCTTCAGCCAAGGCTCGGAACATGCGGTAGAACGCATCGGCCTTTACCCATCGCCGGAACCGCTTGAACACTGAGTTCCACTTACCGAAATC
>NZ_JBDPNJ010000117.1:0-336 GCF_039770665.1 Paracoccus sp. SSK6
GTCTGGTTCATGGCCGGACTGGTGGCTGTCCTGCTCATCTGGTTCGCCCTGACGGCGCGCGGGTCCGCGTCATCACCGGCCGCGGGCCCGCGCCCCAGTCTGCGCCGCGCGCTGGCCCGGCGCGACATCCGGCAGGGCCTGATGCTGACGGCGATCTTCGTGGTTGCCCAGAAGCTGTCCTTGGGCATGCTGGGGCCGTTCCTGATCGACAGGGGCATTTCCCTTGAGGCGGTGGGGCTGCTCAACGGCTTTGGCAGTCTGGTCCTTGGGCTGTTGGGTGCGCTGCTTGGCGGGGCGGCGGTCCAGCGGTGGGGTGTGCGGACGACCATGGGGGGC
>NZ_JBDPNJ010000118.1:0-326 GCF_039770665.1 Paracoccus sp. SSK6
GTCCGACAGTTCGGTATGGACGAAGTCCAGGCCGTAGAACGGATGGTCCTTGTTCTCGATCCGGCCATACATGTGGGTGCCGCAATCGCGGCAGGCATAGCGCTGGATCGGCGCATCCTTGTTGACGACCTGCAGCTTGTCGCCGTTCTCCAGAACCTGGATCGCGTCGCGCGACACCACGGCCACCTGGCTGAAGATGGCCCCGTCGGGCTTCCAGCACTTGGTGCAGCCGCAGACATGGTTGTGGGCGGTCTGGGCGCCGACCCGGACCTTGACCGGGTTCGTGGCGCATTTGCAGGTCAGCGTGCCGCCCGCGAAATTCGGAT
>NZ_JBDPNJ010000119.1:0-324 GCF_039770665.1 Paracoccus sp. SSK6
CTCCTCCTCCCTCGGGGCCGCCGCGCAAGGATCATAGCCGCCCCATCCCGCGGCACCCGAACACGGCCCGTCCCTCTCCTCCTCCCATGGGCAGGGCCGTTTGCGGCAAAGCCCCTCCTCCCTGGCCTTGCCGCACCCCATAGCCGCCCCATCCCGCGGCACCCCGATGCGACGGACCCCTCCTCCTCCCTATGGTCCGTCCGCTGGCGGCAACGGCCTTCTCCTCCTCCCCTGGCCTTGCCGCACCCCCTACGCGGCCCTCCCTCCTCCCTGGGCCAGCGTTGCACGGCGGCGTCCCCCTCCTCCCCGGGACGCCGCCGGTTT
>NZ_JBDPNJ010000120.1:0-302 GCF_039770665.1 Paracoccus sp. SSK6
ATCCTGACACTTGGGCGGGATCCCCGAAGGTGAGGTGCATCAGCCGCTTGATCCGCTCCTCGGCATCCGAGTTGCGTGCTTTCGGGGCCGCATTCTCGTCCGTCAGGATCGCCGACTTCTGCGCCATGGCGCGGACCATGGACCAGCAGATCCATGTCGTCGGACAGGAAGAGATCGTCCGCGCTCATGCCTTGGAGATAGCATATCCTGACCGGCCATTCCGCAGGATATCCGCGCGCAAAGCACAGGTGATTCACTTTATCTGATCTCGGAGATCAAGCTGATCCTCGAGGCCTTGGCCC
>NZ_JBDPNJ010000121.1:0-301 GCF_039770665.1 Paracoccus sp. SSK6
CAGCACATGAATATGGCGGTGACGCACATCCTGCATGATCCGCATGAAGCATTGGGCCACGGCCGTTTTGCCGCCTTCAAGCCATTGCAGGAAGTCTTCCTCGCCGACAATCAACAAACCGGATAATCCATCACGGGCGTTGTTGTGCCGTGATTGGGCCAGGATATGCTCCAGCGTGTTTTCAGTAATGCCACCGTGGTTTGACACATAGACAAGCCGAGTGAGCTGCATGGTTTTCGGCGCCCCGGGCTGTTCGCTTGGAATCGTCTAATCCATGAAGGTCATTTTGTTCAATTTGGCA
>NZ_JBDPNJ010000122.1:0-266 GCF_039770665.1 Paracoccus sp. SSK6
CCGGGCGTTCGATGCCGATTGGCTGCGCGAGGCGCTAACCGGTGCAGGGATCGAGCCGGTCATTCCGCCAAAGTCCAACCGCCGCTTCCCCGCCGAATTCGACCGCGAAACCTACAAGTGGCGCCACCTAATCGAGAACCTCTTCGGCAGGCTCAAGGAATACAGAGGCATCGCCATGCGCTGCTGCAAGACTGATGAAAGTTTCAGCGCCTTCATTGCTCTCGCCGCAACCGTCATCCGGCTCCGGTGAACGTCAACACACCCTA
>NZ_JBDPNJ010000123.1:0-226 GCF_039770665.1 Paracoccus sp. SSK6
CCCGTGCCATCCATCACACAGACGCTCGTGGTGCGAACCGAAACATCCAAGCCGACAAACAGATCCATGGCAGTGCCTCCTGAATACATGACCATCAGGAGCTTGCCCGGATAACCGACGACCTGTCACCCCGCCGCCGAAGAAGCGGGGCGGCCCCCAATCATCCCATCTTTTTTCTTTCTATGGCATAACTGTCCCAGGCCTGACGAATTTAGCGGCCTGCTAG
>NZ_JBDPNJ010000124.1:0-216 GCF_039770665.1 Paracoccus sp. SSK6
GGGGTGGACTTTACCCTGTTCCAGTGCCTGGATGGTGCGCTCAGCATGGCCCTCGGCCTTGTGGCCGGGGTTGTGGCGCAACATGCGGGTTACGGCGTCTTCTTCGGCCTCAGCGCCATTCTGCCCGTCCTGGCTGTCCTGATGCTGAGGCGTTTGGCGATCAGGACGGCCCAGGCAACAAGCGCCTAGGAACGACGCGGCCGGCCGAGTTCATGC